>CAYNNB010000058.1:11057-12696 GCA_964398425.1 uncultured Flavobacterium sp. | reverse complement strand
TTTTTCAAATGGTTAAAGGAAACGTTGTAAAAAATTAGACCTGACAGGCTTCAAAAACTTGTCAGGTCTTAAAAATTAAAAAATGCAATCATTCGACATCATAATTATTGGAGGTGGAGCCGCTGGTTTTTTTTCTGCGATTAATATAGTAGAGAAAAATCCGAAGTTAAAAGTTGCTATTTTAGAACGAGGCAAAGAATGTTTGTCTAAAGTCCGCATTTCAGGTGGTGGCCGTTGTAATGTAACGCATGCTTGTTTTGTGCCTAATGATTTAGTGAAGTTTTATCCCCGGGGTGAGAAGGAATTAAAAGGGCCTTTTCATCAATTTTGTTCAGGAGATACTATTGAGTGGTTTGAAAAACATGGTGTTGAGTTAAAAATTGAAGAAGACGGTCGCATGTTTCCAGTTACTGATTCGTCTCAAACCATTATTGATTGTTTTGAAAAAGCGGTTCAAAAATTAGGAATTAAAGTCTACACTTCACAAAGTGTACAGTCGCTTTTCTATAAAGGAGATGTTTGGAAAATTGAAACGCAAAAAGACCAATTTCAGGCAGAAAAAATTGTGGTAGCCACTGGTAGTAATCCAAAAATTTGGGAACTATTACAACAATTAGGGCATGAAATAGTTTCACCAGTCCCTTCACTCTTTACTTTTAATATTAAAGATATTCGTATTAAAGATTTAATGGGGGTTTCTGCTGAAGTTTCGGTTAAAGTGAAGAATAGTAAATTAGCTGCTTCAGGTCCATTACTCATTACTCATTGGGGGATGAGCGGTCCGGCAATATTACGACTTTCGGCTTGGGGAGCGCGTGAGTTGTTTGATAAAAATTACCAATTCAGTATTCAAATCAATTGGTTAAAAGACCAAAGTTTTGATGAAGTTATGGAAAGACTCCAGGAATTGAAATTGGAAAATGCCAAGAAAAACATCGATAAATTTTGTCCATTTGCCTTGCCAAAACGACTTTGGGAAAGCATCTTAATTGCTTCTTCAGTTTCATTAGATACCAAATGGGCTGATTTAAATAAAAAACAATTGAATAAATTAGCTGAAGAACTTACTGCAGCTTCTTTTCAAGTCAACGGGAAAAGCACTTTTAAAGAAGAATTTGTAACGGCCGGCGGAATCGATTTAAAAGAAATCAACTTTAAATCCATGCAAAGTAAAATTTTACCTAATGTTTATTTTGCTGGTGAAGTTTTAAATATTGATGCCATTACTGGAGGTTTCAATTTTCAAAATGCATGGACAGGCGGATTTATTTTAGCGGAAAATATTTAATTATCGGTTTAGCCACCAAATACTCCAAGTTAACACACTTGCAAATGAAACCCAAGCCATATAAGGAATTAATAAATAACTTGAATTCTTATTTATAGGTTTGAATTTTAAATAGGTTTCATAAATCATCAATAGTAATAGTATAACTTCAACTGCGGCTAAAAATACATTGTTTAATCCAAAAAACAAATACGACCATAAGGCATTTAAGCCCAATTGGATAATAAAAAATTTCAATGCATTTTTAACTTCTTTTTCCTTTGAATTAAGTTCATTCCAAACCAAACCAGCGGCAATTCCCATAAAAATGTAAAGAAGTGTCCAAACAGGAGCAAATAGCCAGTTGGGTGG
>CAYNNB010000058.1:0-10957 GCA_964398425.1 uncultured Flavobacterium sp. | reverse complement strand
GGAATTGCTTCTTCGGCTTCAGGAATGGCGGCATTAGCCATGAATATTATGAGTTTAGAAAAAGCAATTAATCCTGCTATTTCAGACGATTATTTTTATGCCAAAGCTTCTTTTTTAGCGCGTTTAGGAAGTGGAAGTGCGTGCAGAAGTGTAAAAGGTGAGGTGGTTGCTTGGGGAGAAAATAAAACGATTGAAGGAAGTTCTGATTTATTTGGTGTGGAATTTGATTTACTACATGAGAATTTTAAACATTTTCAAGATACGATTTTATTGGTTGATAAAGGCGAAAAGCAAGTGTCAAGTACAGTCGGACATAATTTAATGCACGGGCATCTATATGCTTCAAGAAGATTTGAACAAGCTCATGAAAATATTTCTTTGCTGGTTGATATTCTCAAAAAAGGAGAAATTACAGAATTTATCAAAATAGTAGAAAGCGAAGCTTTAACATTGCATGCGATGATGATGACCTCGATGCCTTATTTTATTTTAATGAAGCCAAATACCTTAGAAATTATAAATAAAATATGGAAATTTAGAGCCGATACGAACATTCCTGTTTGTTTTACATTAGATGCGGGGGCAAATGTACATGTTTTGTATCCAAATAATGTGAAAGCACAAGTATTGCAATTTATTCAGAGTGAATTAGTTGGCTATTGTCAAAATGGTCAGTATATTTGCGATGAAATTGGGAATGGAAGTCAATTGATAATTAACAATTGATAATGAGAAAGAATAATGTTATAAAAGATAAAACATTTGAATTTGCAAAAGAAATAGTGTACCTTTATAAGGTTTTAGTGAGTAAAAATGAATTTGTATTGTCAAAGCAATTATTACGATCAGGAACTTCAATTGGAGCTAATGTAAGAGAATCAGAACATGCTCAAAGTAAAGCTGATTTCATACATAAACTATCAATTTCATTAAAAGAAGCAAATGAAACAGATTATTGGTTAGATTTGTTGTTTGAAACAAATTACTTAACAAATGACGAGTTTCAAAATGTAAAAGATAAAAATATTGAAATATTGCGAATACTTACGAGTATAATTAATACTTCAAAAATTAATAATTTTTAATTATTCATTGTTAATTATCAATTAAAATATGAAAGGACCACTTTTTTATTCTAAAATTTTACTTTTTGGAGAATATGGAATTATCCAAGATTCAAAAGGACTTTCTATACCTTATAACTTTTATAATGGTGCTTTAAAAATGGAAGAAAATTCTTCCAATGAAGCAAAAAAATCAAATGAGAGTTTAGTGAAATTTACGGCTTATTTGGAACAATTGCAAACCGAACATCCTGAATTAGTTACGTTTAATTTAGAAGCACTTCAAAAAGATGTGACGGCTGGAATGTACTTTGATTCAAGTATTCCACAAGGATATGGAGTAGGAAGTAGTGGTGCTTTAGTGGCAGCTATTTATGATAAATACGCAACAAACAAAATTACAGTATTAGAGAACTTAACTAGAGAAAAATTATTGCAATTAAAAGCTATTTTCTCTCAAATGGAATCTTTCTTTCATGGGAAAAGTTCTGGATTAGATCCGTTAAATTCGTATTTAAGTTTACCTATTTTAATCAATTCTAAAGATAATATTGAGCCAACTGGAATTCCGAGTCAATCTACTTCTGGAAAAGGAGCGGTTTTTTTAATTGATTCTGGAATAGTGGGAGAAACCGCACCTATGGTGAATATTTTTATGGAAAATTTGAAAGATCAAGGATTCCGTACCATGTTGAAATCTCAGTTTATTAAATATACCGATAAATGTGTAGAGAACTTTTTACATGGGGATTTCAAAAACTTATTCCAAAACACAAAAGAATTGTCTAAAGTTGTCTTGAATAACTTTAAACCAATGATTCCTGAGCAATTCCATCAAGTATGGCAAAAAGGAATTGATACCAACGATTATTATTTAAAATTATGTGGTTCTGGTGGCGGTGGCTATATTTTAGGTTTTACAGAAGACTTAGAGAAAGCCAAATCGTCCTTGAAAGACTATAAGTTAGAAGTGGTATATCAATTTTAAAATTTTTGTCTTTCTGAACAAGTTTCGGAATTTGAACTATGCTAAGCCGTAATACAAAATTACTACTCACTAAAATTCTGAGTTTTTTCTCTGTAGTGCGTGGCTATAATATTTTTGTTATTGCCTTAGCGCAGTATTTATCTGCTATTTACATATTGGCACCAGAAAAACGTGCGTTAGATGTATTATTAGATTGGCGTTTATTTGTATTAGTAATTGCTTCTACCTTTGCCATTGCTTCCGGTTACATCATTAATAACTTTTACGATGCTAAAAAAGACATTATCAATCGTCCTAAAAAATCCTATTTAGACCGTTTGGTAAGTCAAAAAACCCAGTTATATGTCTATTTTGTGTTAAATTTTTTAGCCGCTTTTTTAGGTTGGTTAATATCCTGGCGGGCCGCAATATTTTATTCTTTTTACATCTTCTTGCTTTGGTATTATTCACATCGATTGAAAAAATACCCTATGATAGGTAATTTAACAGCCGCACTTTTAGTGGTATTGCCTTTTTTCGGAATTCTCTTGTATTTCAAAAATTTTTATCACGTAATTTTTGCGCACGCCGTTTTTTTATTTCTAATCATTTTAATCCGAGAAATTATTAAAGATTTGGAAAATATTGAAGGCGATTTAAGTAATGATTATCAAACAATTCCTGTGAAATATGGTGAAAAATTTGCCAAAATAATTATTACTTCATTATTAGTTGGTACTTTATTGCCGGTGTATTTTTTAGTAAATGTGTATGATGTGGGATATATGGATATTTATTTCTATGTGAGTTACTTAGTGTTGATTGCTTTTGCTATGAAATTATGGAATTCAGAAGGTAAAATTGATTACGTTAAGCTGCATTTTTTGTTAAAAATAATCCTAATTGCAGGTGTTATTTGTATTGTTTTGATTAAACCAACTGTGATTGAAAACGGTCAAAAGTTGTTTTTAAAGTAAATGTAAAACCCTGTATTTCTATTATTTTAGTTAAATTCTGATTTCTAAATTCTATATTCTAATTTTAAACGAGTACTTTTGCAAAATAAAATAAAGAATAGTTATGAGAAAATCATCAGGAGATAAAAGAAAAGGAAAAGTTTCAGAAAATAAAAAACCTGAATTCAAAAAGCCTTTTTCGAATGATAAAAAGCCCTTTCAGAAGTTTGTAAAGCAAAATGATAAGCCAAAACCAACAGTAAAAAAGGAGTCTGATGAATTACGATTAAACAGGTATATTGCTAATTCAGGTGTTTGTAGTAGAAGAGACGCTGATATTTATATCCAAAGTGGTAATGTAAAAGTAAATGGTGAAGTAATTACTGAAATGGGATATAAAGTGAAGTTGACAGATGAAGTTAACTTTGACGGAGTTAATATTACCCCTGAGAAAAAAGTATATATACTATTAAATAAGCCAAAGAATTTTTCAACTGAAAAAAATGATACAGGTGCAAATAATGTAATTAATTTGGTGCGTATGGCAACCAATTCAAAGATTGAACCTGTTGGAAGAATGGATAAGACAACTACAGGGTTGTTGTTGTTTACTAATGATGCAACTATTGTTACTAAATTTACTTCTCCAAACCAACGTTCAACCAAATTATACCAAGTTTCATTAGATAAAAATTTGAAGTTTGAAGATTTAGAAAAAATTCAAAATGGTGTACATATAGACGGTCATAAAGTTTATGTAGAAGAGATTACTTATATTGAAGATAAACCTAAAAGTGAAATTGGTATTAAAATGAAAACGGCGAATATAAAAATTGTGCGTTCTATTTTTGAACAGTTAAAGTACGATGTAATCAAACTTGATCGTGTTATGTTTGCTGGATTAACTAAGAAAAATTTACCAAGAGGAAATTGGCGTTTTCTTACCGATCAAGAAATAATTAATCTAAAGAACATATAATATTTTCAATAAATTATTAATCACAATTACGAAATTTATTTATATTTGTGAATCTTAAAAAATAAAATTAAAATGAAGAAATTCTTTTCTATACTATCATTTGCTTTAATTTTTGTTTCTTGTGAAAACGATATTAAAACTAACACTCCAGCTTTTCAAGGTGAAAAAGATAATGTGTTGTGGAAAGCAAATGAAGCTAGAGTTACTGTAAATAATGATGGAACGATAACATTAAATGGTTATACTGATTTTGAAGTGGTTTCAGTAAGAGTGCCTAACGCAGTTGGTAAATATGATTTAGGTACTACAGACGGTGATGTTTTTGCATCATATTCTTATGCTAATTCAGGCTCTGTTTATTATTATGAAACTATTGGTCAAATTGGTCCAACGAATAAAGTAAGTTTGATTGATAGTGGTTCAGGTTATGCTTCATTAAATGGTGCTATTGTTCAAACAACAGGCGGTACAGGTAATGGATTGCAGTTGAAACTTACAGTTTTGCCAAATGGAAAAGTAACAGGAGCTAAAATTACATCTAAAGGAATTGATTATTCGCCTGGAGATATTATCACAGCGGTTGGTGGTAATAATGATGCAACTTTTGAAATCGTCAATACAGCTAGTAGTAATGGTGAAGTAGAAATTCAAAAAATTGAAAATGGAACTTTTACAGGAACAGTGAAATTTAATGCTACTGATGATGATGGTAATGTATTAAACTTTAACAAAGGTGTTTTCTACAAAGTACCTGTTTATTAATTCAAAAATCGCCTATAAAATATTGAAAACCATCTTTTTAAAAGATGGTTTTTTGTTTTTGTTGATAACTTAAATTGACTATCATACATTATAATTGTAATTTTGAAACATACCAATTATTTAAGTTAATTGATTTATGTTTTTGATTTTTGATACTGAAACCACTGGTTTACCAAAAAGTTGGACTGCACCTATTTCTGATACAGATAATTGGCCTCGTTGTGTGCAAATTGCATGGCAATTGCATGATGAAATGGGAAATTTGATCGAGCATCAAGATTATTTGGTTAAACCAACGGATTTTAATATCCCTTATGACGCTGAGCGAGTTCACGGAATTTCTACTCAACTAGCTACTCATGAAGGCATTTCTTTATTTGAAGTTCTTGAAAAATTTAATATTGCCCTATCTAAATCAAAATATATTGTTGGTCAAAATGTAGGTTTTGATGTCAATATCATGGGATGTGAATTTCATCGAATGGGTATAACATCTGACTTAAGCAAAAAACCTGTTTTAGATACATGTACTGAAACAACCGCTGAATTGTTAAAATTACCAGGAGGTAGAGGAGGAAGATATAAGTTACCTACTTTAACAGAATTACATGAGTATCTTTTCGGAGAAAAATTTGCAGAAGCTCACAATGCTACTGCTGATGTTGAAGCTACTACAAGATGTTTTTTAGAATTAGTTAAACGTCAAAATTTTTCTAATGAAGAATTTCCTGTAAATGATGAATATTATGTAAATTTTAGAAAAAACAATCCAGAGGTTAAGCCTATTGGTTTAAAACATGTAAATCTAAAAGCAGCATCTGACGAATTAAGAAAAAAGCTACAGAGTCAATTGCCCGATGGTGTTGAATTAAGTCAGGAAGAAGCTGTAGATTTATCAAATGTTCCTTTTGCGCATTTACATAATCATTCTCAATTTTCTGTTTTACAGTCTACAATTTCTATTCCCGCACTTATTAATAACGCTATAAAGCATAAAATGCCTGCAGTAGCTCTTACTGATATAGGTAACATGATGGGAGCCTTCCAGTTTGTTAGTGGTATAATTACCCATAATAAAAGCGCTGAAGCTAAAAATAAAGCAGCTATTGAGGCTGGAGAAGAGCCAACAGAAATAATTGTAAAACCAATAGTAGGTTGTGAGTTTAATATATGTGAAAATCGATTAGATAAGTCTAAAAAAGATAATGGTTATCAAGTTGTCTTCTTGGCTAAAAATAAAAAAGGATATCATAATTTAGCGAAGTTAGCTTCTTATGCTTATACTGAGGGAATGTATTACGTTCCAAGAATTGATAAAGAACTAGTGATTAAGTTTAAAGAGGATATTATTGTTTTAACAGGGAGTTTGTATGGAGAGGTGCCAAATAAAATTCTTAATGTAGGTGAAAACCAAGCTGAAGAAGCATTGTTGTGGTGGAAAGAACAATTTGGAGAGGATTTATATATCGAAATTATGCGTCATAATCAACAAGACGAGGATGCTGTTAATCAAACACTTATTAAATTTTCAAAAAAGCACAATGTAAAATTGGTTGCTACTAATAATACTTTTTATATTGCTAAAGAAGATGCTAATGCGCATGATATTTTACTTTGCGTAAAAGATGGGGAAAAACAAGCAACACCTATAGGTAGAGGTAGAGGATACCGATTTGGTTTGCCTAACCAAGAATACTACTTTAAATCTGCAGATGAAATGAAGTCATTATTTGCAGACATTCCAAGTGCTATTTTATCTATTCAGGAAATAATAGATAAGGTGGAGGAGTATTCACTCTCTAGAGATGTTTTATTGCCAAAGTTTGATATACCAAAAGAATTTCATGTAGAAGAAGATAAATTAGATAAAGGAGTTAGAGGTGAAAATAACTATTTACGTTTTCTAACTTATGAAGGCGCTAAGCGTAGATATCCAGAAATTGCTGATCAAACAATAAATCCTGAAAAAACAGCTGAAATTAAAGAACGTTTGGATTTTGAATTACTAACCATTAGTAATTCAGGTTATCCAGGTTATTTTTTAATTGTGCAAGATTTTATTGCTGAAGCCAGAAAAATGGGAGTTTCTGTAGGTCCAGGTCGTGGTTCGGCAGCAGGCTCAGCGGTTGCATATTGTTTAGGAATTACTAATATTGATCCTATTGCATATGACTTGCTTTTTGAGCGTTTCCTAAATCCAGACCGTGTTTCTATGCCCGATATTGATATTGATTTTGATGATGAAGGAAGGGGACGTGTAATGGATTATGTGATTCAAAAATATGGATCAAATCAAGTGGCGCAAATTATTACTTATGGTAAAATGGCAACTAAATCTGCGATTAGAGATACAGCACGTGTACTTGATTTACCATTGTTTGAAGCCGATAGAATTGCTAAGTTAATACCAGCAATGATGCCTAGTAAATGGAATTTAGCTCGATTTATCTCTGAAAATGAGGAGGATGTCAAAAAAGCGTTGAAATCATCTGAAGAGTTTGATCGTGTTAAAGAACTAATCGAAATTGCTAGAAGTGAAGATTTGTCTGGGGAAACAATTCAGCAAGCTAAAGTGCTAGAAGGCTCTTTAAGAAATACCGGAATACATGCTTGTGGAGTAATTATTACACCTGATGATATCACTAATTTCGTTCCTGTTACAACGGCAAAAGATTCGGATCTATATGTTACCCAATTCGATAATGCAGTTGCTGAAAGTGCAGGGTTGTTGAAAATGGACTTCTTAGGGCTTAAAACCTTGACTCTAATTAAAGATACCGTTAAATTAGTTAAATATAGACACGGAATTCAACTATACCCAGATACTTTTCCTATAGACGATAAAAAAACATATGAACTGTTTCAAAAAGGTGAAACCGTAGGGATATTTCAATACGAATCTCCAGGGATGCAAAAATATATGAAGGAATTAAAACCTACTGTTTTTGCTGATTTAATAGCAATGAATGCTTTGTACAGACCTGGACCACTAGAATATATTCCGAGTTTTATTCGACGTAAAAATGGAGAAGAACCGATTGTATATGATTTGGATGCCTGCGAGGAATATTTGGCAGAAACTTATGGAATTACAGTTTATCAAGAACAAGTAATGTTATTATCCCAAAAATTAGCTGGTTTCTCTAAAGGTGATGCCGATGTGCTACGTAAGGCTATGGGGAAAAAGCAGAAGGATGTTCTAGATAAAATGAAGTCTAAATTTATTGATCAAGCTAAAGCTAATGGACATGATGAGCAAAAATTAGATAAAATTTGGACTGATTGGGAGGCATTTGCAAGTTATGCTTTCAACAAATCTCATTCTACTTGCTATGCATGGGTAGCTTATCAAACGGCTTTTTTGAAAGCACATTATCCAGCTGAATATATGGCTGCTGTACTTTCTAATAATATGAATGATATTAAACAAGTTACGTTTTTCATGGAAGAAGCCAAGCGAATGGGGCTTGAAGTTTTGGGACCAGACGTGAATGAGTCTTATTATAAATTTACAGTAAATGATAATGGAGCTGTTCGTTTTGGAATGGGAGCCATCAAAGGTGTTGGAGAAGGAGCAGTTAACACCATTGTAGAAAAAAGAAAAGACGGAAACTATAAATCCATTTTTGATTTAGCAAAACGTATTGATTTAAGAGCAGCTAATAAAAAGGCTTTTGAAAATTTAGCTTTAGCGGGTGGTTTTGATTGTTTTGTTGGTACACATAGAGCACAATATTTTCATACAGAAGGTGATGGTATTACTTTTCTAGAAAAAGCAATTCGTTATGGTTCAAAGTATCAAGAAAATGAAAATTCCTCTCAGGTAAGTTTATTTGGTGAATCGGCAGAAGTTCAAATTCCAGAACCAACTGTGCCTCCTTGTGAAGATTGGAATACCATGGAGAAATTGGCTCGTGAAAAAGAGGTAGTTGGAATTTATATTTCGGGTCATCCTTTAGATGATTTTAAATTTGAAATGAAATATTTCTGCAATACACGATTAGAAGCTTTTAAATCATTAGAGCAATTGGTAGGAAAGAATCTTTCATTTGGTGGAATTGTTAACAATGTTCAGCATCGAGTGGCTAAAAATGGTAAAGGTTGGGCAACTTTTCAAGTGGATGGCTATGATGAATCTTTTGAATTCCGAATTTTCGACGAAGAGTATTTAAAATTCAGACATTTCTTAGTGCAAAATAATTTTGCTTATTTTAGAGTTATGATTAAGGAAGGTTGGGTTAACAAAGAAACAGGAAAAAAATCTGATCCTAAAATTGTTTTCACACATGTTCAATATTTACAAGATGTTTTGGTCGATTTTGCAAAAAAGTTAACTATTCAAATGCCAATTGAAGATTTAAAAGAACAATTAATACAAAGGTTAAATGAACTATTTCAGGGGCATCAAGGTAACTTAAATGTAACTTTTGAAGTCCTAGAGTTGGAAAAAGTAACTCGTCAAATTGAACGAAAAATGGAGATAGAAGAGGAGTTTATCTCTGATGAAGAAGAAGGTTCGGAGACTTTAGTGATGGAAAGTCAAATGGAGGAGGTCGAAGAGCTAATCATTAAAAATAAACTTGAAATGCCATCAAGAAAATTAAAAGTTGGAATTTCTAAAGAATTATTAGAAGAACTCGAAAAAATGCAATTAAAGTTTAAACTAAATTAATCAATTTTTATAATCGTGAAATAATTAAAAGAAATCATAAAATATTTCCAGAAACTAATAAATTTTATAATTTCGCATCATACTAATACAAAAAGAAAATAAAATGGCTTTAGCAATAACTGATGCTACTTTTGAAGAAGTGGTATTAAAATCAGATAAACCAGTTGTGGTTGATTTTTGGGCTGCTTGGTGTGGTCCTTGTAGAATGGTTGGTCCTGTAATCGATGAAATCTCTACAGAATACGAAGGAAAAGCAGTAGTAGGTAAGGTTGATGTTGATGCAAACCAAGAATTTGCTGCAAAATATGGCGTTAGAAATATTCCTACCGTGTTGGTTTTTCAAAATGGAGAAGTTGTAGGAAGACAAGTAGGTGTAGCGCCTAAAAAGACTTACACAGATGCTATAGACGCGTTATTGTAATTTTTAAAATAAATAATGAAAAGCTCAACTTAAGTTGGGCTTTTTTTTCGCTCTTTTTGTTTATATTTGAGATATGAATTTAGATCAGCAAATAGAAAAAATAGCAAGCTTTAAACATTTAGAAGTATTAGCTAACCAAATTGTAGAAGGATTTATTTCTGGAATGCATAAATCACCTTTTCATGGTTTTTCTGCAGAGTTTGCAGAACATAAAATCTATAATCCAGGAGAATCGACTAAACATTTGGACTGGAAGTTATTTGCTAAAACCGATCGTTTATATACTAAGCGTTATGAAGAGGAAACCAATTTAAGATGTCATTTAATCATTGATAATTCTTCTTCTATGCATTACCCGAAACTAAAAAATAGCCAATCGTTTTTCGAAAATAAAATTGGTTTTTCGGTGTTGGCTTCAGCGGTTTTAATGAATTTGTTAAAGAAACAGCGTGATGCAGTTGGGTTAAGTATTTTTTCTGACTCTTATGAATATTATGCTCCTGAAAAAGGAAGCGAACGTCATCATCGTATGATTTTAAATCAAATGGAGCAAATACTAGAGCATCCCAAGAGTCCAAAAAAAACAGATACTGTTAGATTCTTACATCAAATTGCTGAGAATATTCATAGACGTTCTATGGTGATTTTATTTACAGACATGTTTCAATCTTCAGATGAAGTAGAAAATGAAAAGTTATTTAAGGCATTGCAACATTTGAAACACAATAAACATAAAGTAGTTTTGTTTCATATATATGATGCAAAAACTGAATTTTATTTTGATTTTGATAATACACCAAAGAAATTCATTGATGTAGAAACGGGAGAAGAAATTAACTTATATGCAGATAATTTAAAAAAGTATTACGAAAAATTAGTTCAATCTTATTTTCAAACTATTGCAGAGACCTGTTCTTCTTACCGAATTAAGTATGTACCTGTTTCGATTGATGAGAAATTTGAAAAAATAATGACTGCTTATCTTGTTGAAAAACAGAAATTTGGGTGATTTTTTAAAAAATAATTTATTTTTTTTCAGAAAAAGATTTGCAGATTAAAAAAACGGTCTTATATTTGCACTCGCAATAAAGCAAGGTTTGGTAGTTCAGTTGGTTAGAATACATGCCTGTCACGCA
>CAYNNB010000057.1:0-12799 GCA_964398425.1 uncultured Flavobacterium sp. | reverse complement strand
TAAGAAATAGCCCTCTAATTTGCTACTTCACTAATAAATTTTATACGCATTAATCGTAATTCTTCTGTATCGTAATCGCCATCGAACTCTTTAAGTGCATCTTCAATTCGATCAGTTTCTGAATCCATGAAATAGTCATGTATTTCTTCTTGTTGATCTTCATCCAGAATATCATCAATCCAATAATTAATATTCAACTTCGTTCCTGAATAAACAATTTGTTCCATTTCTTTCAACAAATCATCCATACTCAATCCCTTGGCAGAAGCAATATCATCCAAAGCCAATTTGCGATCTACATTTTGAATGATGTATAGCTTCAAACTAGAATTGGCACCTGTTGATTTTACAACCAAATCATCTGGACGCATGATGTCATTTTCTTCTACATATCGCGCAATTAAGTCAACGAATGGTTTGCCATATTTTTTTGCTTTACCTTCTCCTACCCCATGGACATTACTAAGCTCATCAATGGTAATTGGATATTTCAACGACATATCTTCTAAGGAAGGATCTTGAAAAACAACAAAAGGTGGTACGCCATGTTTTTTAGCTTCTTTCTTGCGTAAATCTTTTAACATAGCCATCAAAGCTTCGTCAGCAGTACCTGTTGATTTAGATGCAGCTACAATCGCATCATCTTCTTCTTCATTATATTCATGATCTTCCGTCATTAAGAATGAATAAGGTTTAGCTATAAAAGCCTCTCCTTTGGAAGACAATTTTAGCACCCCATAACTCTCAATATCTTTAGTAATTAAGCCTGCCACTAAAACTTGTCTTATTAAAGCCATCCAATACTTCTCATCATGAGCGGAACCAGAACCAAAACAAGGAAGAGTATCTATTTTTTGAGCTTTAATAATAGCATTAATCTTACCAACTAACGCCAAAATCACTTCTTTAGGTTTAAATAATTCTTTGGTATCTCGAACTACTTCTAATAAAGTAACTACTTCTTCCTTGGCTTCAACTTTTTTCTTAGGATTTCTAACATTATCGTCCATGTCGGCCCCTTCTCCATTGACTTCATCAAATTCTTCACCAAAATAATGTAACAAATACTTACGTCTTGACATGGAAGTTTCTGCATAAGCTACTACTTCTTGTAACAAAGCATAACCAATTTCTTGTTCAGCCACTGGTTTCCCAGCCATAAACTTTTCTAATTTCTCAATATCCTTATACGAATAATACGCCAAACAATGCCCTTCACCTCCATCGCGACCTGCTCTACCCGTTTCCTGATAATAACTCTCCAATGATTTAGGTATATCGTGGTGAATAACAAATCGCACATCAGGTTTGTCAATCCCCATTCCAAAAGCAATAGTTGCTACGACTACTTCTACATCTTCCATCAAAAACATGTCCTGATGTTTAGCTCGGGTCTTAGCATCTAGACCCGCGTGATAAGGAACGGCAGAAATACCATTCACTTGTAATACTTGAGCAATCTCCTCTACTTTTTTTCGACTTAAACAGTAAATCACACCTGATTTCCCTTTGTGTTGCTTAATAAATCGAATGATATCCGCCTCTACATTTTTGGTTTTCGGGCGAATTTCATAATACAAGTTCGGACGATTAAATGATGCTTTATATACATGCGCATCAGGCATATCTAAGTTTTTCAAAATATCTTCTTGAACCTTGGGTGTAGCCGTAGCTGTTAACCCAATAATAGGAATATCTCCCAACTGACGAATAATATTCCTAAGATTCCTGTATTCTGGCCTAAAATCATGACCCCATTCAGAAATACAATGCGCCTCATCAATAGCAACAAAAGACAATTTTACTTCATTTAAAAATTGAATATATTCCTCTTTGGTCAAAGATTCAGGTGCAACATACAACAATTTGGTTTTACCAGATACTATATCCGCTTTAACCTGATTAATTTCAGTTTTAGTAAGAGACGAGTTTAAAACATGGGCTACTCCTATCTCAGATCCCAAACTTCGTATAGCATCCACCTGATTTTTCATTAAAGCAATTAATGGAGAAACAACAATAGCCGTTCCTTCTAACACTAATGCCGGCAGTTGGTAACACAAGGATTTTCCACCACCTGTTGGCATAATAACAAATGTATTATGACCTGATATGATACTTGTAACAACCTGTTCTTGCAACCCTTTGAATTGGGTAAATCCGAAGTATTTTTTTAATTCTTTATACAAATCAATCTCGAGTTCTTTCATGTAAAAAAATGCTAGATTTTATTAACAAATTTATTTCAATATTTTTTGTTTGTTTTACCTAAATTTGCAAACATAAAGATACTACTATTCTTGAAAAATAAAAATTTAATTAATTGAATTTTGAACACAACTGAAACCATACAACTCAACGCTAAAAAAGCCATCCTTTCTCAAAGTGAAAGCATAGCCAAATTAACCAACTATATCAATGAAGATTTCACAAAAACAGTAGAAATCATCTACCAAAGTAAAGGTCGAGTAATCGTAACTGGAATTGGAAAAAGTGCTATTATTGCTCAAAAAATAGTAGCAACATTTAACTCTACAGGTACACCTTCAATGTTTTTACATGCTGCAGAAGCAATTCATGGTGATTTGGGTATGGTGCAACCAGGAGATATTGTCATTTGTATTTCAAAAAGTGGCAATAGTCCTGAAATAAAAGTTTTAGCTCCCATCATAAAAAATTTTGGCAATACCTTAATTGGGATGACAGCCAATGAACAATCTTTTCTGGCGCAAGAATCCGATTTGATTCTCTTAGCTTATGTAGAAAATGAATCTTGTCCTAATGGTTTAGCACCTACAAACAGTACTACAGCACAGCTTGTATTAGGAGATGCCTTAGCTATTTGCCTAATGGAATTACGAAATTTTAGAAGTGAAGATTTTGCTAAATACCATCCTGGTGGCGCATTAGGAAAAAAATTATTACTTCGAGTAAAAGATATGCTTGACACTTCTCATACTCCACAAGTGAATCCAGAAGCTAGCATTAAAAAAGTAATCATGGAAATATCCGAGAAAAGACTTGGTGTTACCGCAGTAGTAGAAAACAACAAAGTTATTGGTATCATTACTGATGGTGACATCAGAAGAATGTTAAATGATAGAGATTCGATTGCGGGTATTACCGCGAAAGATATCATGACAAAAAACCCAAAAAACATCGCTTCTTCTTTATTAGTGGCAGAAGCGTTAGATATACTAGAAAACAACAAAATAACACAATTAGTAGTATTAGACAACCAAGAATACAAAGGTATTCTACATTTACACGACATTTTAAAAGAAGGAATTGTTTAAACACATGGCAAAACAAAAAAAGAATGTAAACGAAATGTCTTTCCTTGATCATTTGGAAGAATTCAGATGGTTATTGGTCAGATGTTCGGCGGGAATTTTAATTGGAGCTTGTATTGCAGGCTATTTCAGTGATTTTATTTTTAACGAAATTTTATTCGGACCCATGAGTGGAAAATTTGTAACTTATGAATTTTTCTGTGAATTGGCTCAAAAATACAATTTAGATCGAAGTTTTTGCGACACCTCCTTGAACTTCTCCGTACAAAATACCGAAATTGAAGGTCAACTCTCCCTAATGGTATGGACTTGCATAACCGCTGGTTTAATAATCAGTTTTCCTTACATTCTATTACAATTTTGGAACTTCATAAGCCCTGCATTGTACAAAAAAGAAAGAAAAAATGCTATTAAATTTATTGTCATTTCCTCTCTTTTATTTTTCTTGGGAGTTGGATTTGGTTATTTTGTTTTAACACCATTGTCTTTAAATTTTCTATCAAGTTTTAGTGTTTCTTCTTTTATCAAAAACGACATTAATGTCAATTCCTACATCGGTACAGTAAAGACAACCTCACTAGCCACAGGATTGGTTTTTGAATTACCTATTATCATTTATTTTCTATCTACATTAGGAATTGTAAGTCCCGCCTTTTTACGAGAATACCGTAAATGGGCCTTGGTAATTATTTTAATTTTGGCTGCCATTGTAACTCCTCCTGATGTTATTAGTCAAGTGATTGTAACCATTCCATTGGTTATTCTATATGAAATCAGTATTTTTATTAGTGCAGCAGTACAAAAAAAAGAAATTAATACAAAATAGCTATGAGTAATTTAGTAAAAGAATTTAATGAATACCGTTCAAAAATGAACGAAAAATTAGCAGCAGACGACAATAAAGTCATAAAAAGAATATTCAACTTAGATACCAATGCTTACATGGAAGGGGCATTAGATGTAAAAACAAAAGAATTATTAGGATTAGTCGCTTCTACTGTTTTACGCTGCGACGATTGCATCAAATACCACTTAGAAACGGCCTATAAAAATGGGGTTTCAAAAACCGAAATGATGGAAACCATGAGTATTGCTACTCTTGTAGGTGGAACGATTGTTATTCCTCACTTGCGAAAAGCTTATGAATTCTGGGAAGCTTTGGAAAATGAGACGCACTAATCATTTGTTGATGCGACCATTTTAAACACATCCCAACCTTAAAAAAAATTTCAACTTCAACTTATTTTAATATTTTTACCAAAAAAATTGAAAAATATTGCCTTGTTGACCAATTGAAAATTGACACTTTAATAAAATGAAATTAAGAGCAGAGAATTTAATCAAGACCTACAAAAAAAGAACTGTAGTAAAAGGAATTTCGGTAGAAGTGAATCAGGGAGAAATTGTAGGCTTATTAGGCCCAAACGGAGCTGGTAAAACCACTTCTTTTTACATGATTGTGGGATTGGTAAAACCTAATAGTGGTAACATTTATTTGGATGATACCAATATTACTGATTTTCCGATGTATAAACGAGCACAACATGGAATTGGTTATTTAGCTCAAGAGGCTTCTGTGTTCAGAAAATTAAGCATAGAGGACAATATTATGTCCGTACTACAATTGACCAATTTATCTAAACAAGAGCAAGAAGCAAAAATGGAAAGCTTGATTGAAGAATTTTCGCTAGGTCATATTCGAACTAACCGAGGAGATTTACTTTCAGGAGGGGAAAGAAGACGTACTGAAATTGCGCGCTGTTTAGCTACTGACCCAAAATTTATTCTACTAGATGAACCTTTTGCTGGTGTAGATCCTGTTGCTGTGGAAGACATCCAACGAATTGTTGCACAACTTAAAAACAAGAATATTGGCATTCTGATTACAGATCATAACGTACAAGAAACATTAGCCATTACTGACAAAACCTATCTAATGTTTGAAGGAGGTATTTTAAAAGCAGGTGTTCCTGAAGAGTTAGCCGCTGATGAAATGGTTAGAAAAGTATATTTGGGGCAAAATTTTGAATTGAGAAGAACTAAAATTGATTTCAATGCTCCTAAAAAAATATAATTGACAAACCCATGAAAAACCCAACAGAAGAACAACTAGAACAATGGCACAAAGATCCAAACAATTGGAAACTAGGACTTTTTTATTATAATCCAGAAGACGAACGCCTATTTCCGCCCAAAAGAGCCAAATGGGCAGGATGGACCGTTAATTTTGCCAATCCGAAATCGATTGCTGCTTTTTTAATTTTAGTAGGAGTTCTATTGGCTTTTGTATATAGAAAACAATTATTTTAATCTATTACTTTTGCAAACAGAGTTTTTTAAGTTGATCTAAATTTCCATTAAAAACATTTACATCAACAAGTTCATCAACTCCCAATATGACTGCTTTTTCCGAGAATTGCCAAAACAAAAAATGGGGTTCGATATTTTCTTTCCATGGATTATAATTAGCTATCCAAAATTCATACTCAGGAAAATCCTCCTTTAAGAAATCCTCATAATACTTTTCACCAGAATAAAGAATAGGTTTAACTCCGTAGTGTTGCTCCACGAGTGTTAGCCAATTTTGCAAACCTTCTTTTAAACGAGACATAGATTGTCCTTTAGGCATTTTTTCTATATCCAAAATAGGAGGCAATTGTCCTTTTCTTAAGTGTACTGTTTGTATAAAATTTTGTGCTTGCTCTGTTGAATTTTCATCTGGCCGATAGTAATGATAAGCTCCTTGAATATAAGGCGTTTGGGTTAAAGCCAACCAGTTTTCTTTAAATTTAGCATCGCTTTTGGAACGACCAGCCGTAGCCCGAACCATTACAAATTTTATTTCAAATAATTCGTCCTTAGCTTCTATATTTTCCCAATCAATATCACCTTGATATTGTGAAACATCAATACCAAAAATTTTATCCGCATGAGATGCAACAATACCTTTGATTCGTTCATCTTCTATTTTTCTTTCTGTAGCTGTTAATTGAGAATGTTTAGATTTAAAACTAAAATAGTACAAAAGATAGTCTTTACTTTGATAAATAATAATTATTCCTAACAGCACTAAAAAAAGCCCAACCATCCATTTTATGGAAGTTGGACCTACTATTGAATTTGATTTTTTCTTTTTAACAGAATATCTTCTTCGGGTAGCGGCAGTCATTAACCTTTAGACAAGAATTTATTAGTTACAACAGATAATAAAACATACATCAATATAATCAATGGAATAGCCAAAAACTGTAAAACAGCAAGCATTACCACAGCCATACTTAAAAATACTATTTGAATTTTACTTTTTTCCCAAGTAAAGGATTTCATTTTCAATGAAAATAAAGGTATCTCTGCATTTAAAAGAAAGGTACTTAACAAAGCCGCGATAACCAATACAAATGGGTTAGATAAAAATTCAAAAACAAATCCATCTCCGCCGGTTTCTTCTAAAATAATAGGTAAAGAACAAATCCACAAAGCATTAGCCGGTGTAGGAAGACCAATGAAAGAATCCGTTTGTCTTTCATCTACATTAAAATTTGCCAAACGATAACAAGAACCTAAAGTGATTAGAAAACCTAAATAAGGAACTACTCCCATGTAATAGGTCTCTTCTGTTAAAGTGTATTGCGCCTGATTCTCTTGAATATCACTCAACATTTTGTAAATTATCAATCCAGGTACTACACCACTAGTTACCATATCGGCTAGGGAATCCAATTGCAATCCAATAGGACTTTGGGCTTCTAAAGCTCTAGCTAAAAAACCATCCCAAAAATCAAAAAATATACCCAAACAAACCAATGAAAAAGCCTCAGCGTAATTACCGTTAAAAGCGTGAATCAACGCGCACAAACCAGCAAATAAATTTAATAAAGTTAAAGCGTTTGGAAGGTGTTTTTTAATACTCATTTTAGAAATAAATTGCATTTTAAAAAACAAATGTAAACAATAAAATGCAAGAAATGGAGTTTAATAGATAAGAATTTATGATATTTGTACGAAGAAGAAAATCAAGCTGTGAAAAAGAGCCTATTAGTATTACTTACCCTTTTTAGTTGGTTAAGCCAAAGCCAAACAATTAGAAAATATTCTAATGAATTCATGAATATAGGAGTTGATGCAGCAGCGTTAGGAATGAGTAACGCAGTTACTGCTCAAACTGCCGATGTCAATTCTGTATATTGGAATCCTGCTGGTCTATTGAAATTAGAAGACAAACAATTGAGTTTAATGCATGCTAGTTATTTTGCCAATATTGCACAATATGACTATGCCGCTTTTGCTATGCCAATTGATAGTAAAAGTGCTTGGGGAATTTCCTTAATCCGTTTTGGGGTAGATGATATTTTAAACACCACACAATTAATTGACAGTCAAGGCAATATTGATTACAACCGCATTTCACTTTTTTCAACTGCTGATTATGCCTTTACGTTTTCCTATGCGAGAGCTTTGCCTTTAGAAGGATTTAATTATGGAGTAAACGCCAAGGTTATTCGCAGAATTATTGGAGACTTTGCTACTTCTTGGGGATTTGGCTTTGATTTAGGAGCACAATTTGAAACAAAAGACGATTGGAAATTTGGCTTAATGCTTCGTGATATTACTACGACCTACAATACCTGGACGATTAATGAAGAAGCTTTTGAAAAAATCAAAAATGCTGTACCCGGTGAAAACCAAGAGCTTCCCGAAACTACTGAAATTACCTTACCTAAAGCCCAAGTAGGTATTTCAAAAAAGTTCGAGTTTCATTATGATTACACCTTAGTAGCTGCTACCAATCTAAACATGCAATTTGCTCAAACCAACGATTTAATTTCCACTCGAGCCGTAAGTATTGATCCTGCTGTCGGATTTGAATTTGGTTATATTGATTTAGCCTTTTTACGTGCTGGCGTGGGAAATTTTCAACAAATTACACAAATTGACAACACAAGTAAATTAAGTTTCCAACCTAATATTGGTATTGGATTTAAATACAAAGGAATTCAAGTAGATTATGCATTAACTGACTTAGGCAATCAAAGTGCCGCCTTGTATTCTAATATTTTTTCTGTAAAAGTAGATTTCAGTATTTTTAGATAAACCTCATGTTCAAAAAAGTAATCTTTTTATTCGCCCTTATTCGTTCACTTTCCTTATTTAGCCAAGTGCCTTTATCTGAACAAGCCAAAGTGAGTATTTTAACTTGTGGCACTGCTCCTGTTACCTATGCCATGTATGGACATACTGCCATTCGAATTCAGGATAGTAACAATGGGATTGATCAGGTTTACAATTATGGCGCTTTTGATTTTTCTACCCCTAATTTTGCCCTGCGATTTATCAAAGGGGACTTACAATATTTTATTACTAGTGATGCCTTTGCTGATTTTGAATATAGCTATCAATTGGACAATCGTTCTATATATGAACAAGAGTTAAAGTTACAACCCGCACAAAAACAACAACTTTTTGACGAATTGAATCGAAGTTTATACTCAGAAGAACGCTTTTATACTTATAAATTTATTGATCGAAATTGTACGACTATGGTGGTAGATAAAATCAATAAAATACTAGGTAGTGAAATCATCCAACAACCCAAAAACAACGGGTCGTATAGAGATATCTTATTCCCTTACATGACTGATTTCTATCAAAAATTAGGGATTCAACTTATTTTTGGAACTAAAGTAGACCAAAAAGCAACCCGTTTATTTCTTCCTTTTGAATTAAAAAAAGCTTTAGAACAAAATCCAACAATTAGTCGACCTACAGTTACTTTATTTGCAGCCACACCTCAAGAAATTTCGTCGAATTGGATTAATTCCTTTTATTCTCTTTTTGCTTTAATGGTGCTATTAATTGTAAGTCAAAAAAAATGGATTCAAATTACTTATTTTACTTTAGCTGGCTTACTAGGTGTATTTTTTAGTGTTGTTGGTCTGTATTCATTACACGAAGAGGTTCTTTGGAATTACAACATTTTACTTTTCAACCCCCTTTTATTACTTTTTGTTTATTACTATGCCAAAAAACAACTAGAAAAAACCATTCTTTTTGGGCAAATACTAATTGCTCTTACAGGAATATATTGCGTATACATGCTGAATAAAATTCATCTAAGCGTAGTATTCCCTTTTATTGCGCTACACTTCTTTTGGTTGATTCGAATTACAATTAGCAGTAAACGCAAACTTCGTTTAACTTAAAAGAAGTTACTTTTTTAAAGGCAAGGTTTTTAATAAAATGCTAGTAAATTTTCTAGCTCCCGCATCATTTAAATGCCCACATGAAGAGAAATATCGATCTTCATCTATAACATGTTCATAAGGTAATATTTCAGGGTAAGCTTGTTTCACTTTTTGAAAGTAGTTCATGCCTTTTACATCGGAGCACATCGGGGTGGTCACCGCAATTAAGTTAATTTGATGTGCTTTACACAACTTTTTAATTTCCTCATAATAGCGATTTTTTAGTGGGTTCAATGATCGAATATCATTACTCATTTTAGCCCTTGGATTGACCCCTAGTGGATAATACCCTTTATTTTGTAAAATACTAGTAGGTTCATTTATTAGTGTTTTATACCAAGCTCTAAAACCTATTCTTGCATCAAATTTATTATATCTATAAAAAGGCACATAGTACAATGGAATATAATCCGCTTCGCTTTTAATATGCTCCTTGATGATATCTGATTGATGCAAAAAAGGCATAAACCAAGCAAACGTACCTTCATCCCTTTTTTCATTGGTCAAATTTAAGTCTGCTTCAAGTACAATATTTTTGATTTTCCATCCTTTATGCAACATCAACTTAAGCATAAGTGCCGTTTCTAACAAATGAGATCCACTCATGCCATAATTAAAAGCAGTATATCCTTTTTCTTCGAAGAGTTCAGGTACAAAGTGATTATTTGCTCTCGACGTTCCTAAAATGACCACATCGAATTGTTGCGGCTGACCATTCATCACTTGCTCAATTTTATTCCGACCCAATGAATGAGTAAAAACATAAGTATAAATACCATCTAAAGCAATAGCAATGAGCAATAACAGCACTATGATTGTCCCTATTAAGCGAATAAACTTAGTCATTAGAATTGAAAATAAATAAATTGTTTATAATCGGTATATACCCCAAATGCAAGCAAAGCCAAAAGGGCAAGGGCAATCTTAACCGCACTATATTTACCAGACAAAGGTTCTATCTTAGACCGATGCCACCATTCAACCAAAATAAAAATTAGGAGTAAACCCACTAACTCCTGACTGTATCGCTGATTGGCTAAATATTGCAAACTAAATTGACCGTCTGTCACCATTTTCCTGATGTAATCCAAAGCATGAGTTAATGAATTGGCTCTAAAGAAAATCCAAGCAAAACAGGTCAGTAAAAAGGTTACAAAGATATTCCCAATTACTTTAATACTAGCAAGATCACCTTTAAGTACAATCTCGTCTAAATTTGATCTATTTTTGTTTCGAAGTAAAAGCGGCAAGAAGTATAAGGCATTCAAAGCACCCCAAACCAAAAATGTCCAATTGGCTCCATGCCAAAACCCACTTACAATAAAGATGATAAACGTATTCCTAACCTTTAACGCTTTATTCCCCTTACTTCCTCCAAGCGGAATGTATAAATAGTCTCGGAACCAAGAAGAGAGTGAAATATGCCAACGACGCCAAAACTCAGCTATATCCCTAGAAAAATAGGGATAATTAAAATTCTTTAACAATTGAATTCCAAATAATTTAGATGTCCCCAAAGCAATATCCGAATAACCCGAGAAATCGCCATAAATTTGAAAAGCAAAATAAATACTGCCTAACAATAAAGAGGCAGAGTTCATTGAAGCATGATGATCAAAAATAGCATTAGCATAGGTGGCACAACTATCGGCAATCACTATTTTTTTGACCAATCCCCAAATCATTTGATACACCCCTTCTTTAGCTAAATTAAAATCAAAATATCTCTTTTGTTTTACTTGTGGTAACAAATGCGTGGCTCGCTCAATAGGCCCTGCCACCAGTAATGGAAAATAACAAACAAAAAGTGAATAATCAATAAAATTTCGTTCCGCTTGAATACGTTTATAGTAAATATCAATTACATAAGATAAACCGTGAAAGGTGTAAAAAGAAATCCCCACTGGAAGTACCAGTTGTAACAACACAGGATGCACTTGAAATCCGAGACCTTGTAATGCTTCTACAAAAGAGGTCGCAAAGAAATCATAGTATTTAAAAACACCTAAAAAACCTAAATTAATACCAATAGTAAGCCATAACCATAATTTTCTTTGGTTAGCTTCTTTGGCTCTTTCCATCATAAGTGCACTAGCAAAATCTAAACCAGTAGAAAATAAAAGTAAAAATAAAAAACGCCAATCCCAACAAGCATAAAAAAAATAACTAGCTACAATTAATACCGCATTTTGTGTAGACTTATTTTTAGAAAAAACAAACCAGTATAAAAGGAATACTACAGGTAAAAAAACAGCAAAAGAAAGTGAATTAAAAAACATATAGGGTATATTAACTGTTTAAAAAGTATATTAATACTATCTTTTAGGTTATTTTATTCACTTTTTAAGTCATTTTACTTATCTTTTAGGTATTAATACCAATCCGAATGGTATTTATTTTCACCTAAATAATAGATTAAACCAACTGAAAAGTTATAAAAACTACCCTTTTGCGTCCCTTTTTGATTACTTAAAGGATAACCATCAAAACCATAGTATTGTTTTAAATTTGTGTTATAGGTAAAATCCGTTGTAAATGCTAATTTATTATTTATTTTGTACATAGGTGTAATCCCTAAACCAAGAATAGGTGTTTTCTCCGTTTTTCCGTTAAGAGGTAATGAACTAGCAAATCCAAGTGATGCATCGCCATGAACCAATATACCTAATCGATCTCTAGTCCAATAAGAAAGTCCAAGTTTTTTACCTACATTGTACAACAGACCCAAACCAAATGAATTGTACTGTGTTCCAATGTCACCTTTAGGATCATTGACAAATTTATCCGTCTTATAAGCTAACTTCATACCTACCCATTCCGAAAACATATAGCGAACAGAAACTTCTGCATGATTGAATGCAGAAAAGTTAGAATTAAACTTCTTACTATACGGCTGTATAGCTCCGTTGTAACCATAACTTGCTTCAATCGATAAGTTATTAACATTAAATTGAGAAAAGGAAAAATGAGTAAATAAAACTGTAAACAGTAAAATTGTTTTTCTAAACATAGCGTTTTTTGTAAAGTGCGTGCAAAATTAAAAAAAGAATTTTAATAAAGTTATACGTTTCTTTTCCTTTTCGATAAAAATTGTATTTTTGTTAAACTAACCTTATAAACTATGTTTTGGAGTTCTAACAAAAAAGTCTTCTGGAAAGACCTATGGTCTTCAGGTTTTATTGACATGCACAACCACCTTTTGTGGGGATTAGACGACGGCGCTAAAACCTTTGAAGAAACCATGTTACTTTGTGAAATGATGCA
>CAYNNB010000056.1:1900-12865 GCA_964398425.1 uncultured Flavobacterium sp. | reverse complement strand
ACAAAATTCACGCAGGTGATAATGGTATTGATTGTAAATATTGTCACTCGTCAGCTAGGGTTTCTAAAAATGCAGGTATTCCTTCTTTGAATGTTTGTATGAATTGTCATAAAAATATTAACGAATTCCAAGGTGACAAAGATTCAACGTATGTAGATTATTCTAAGGAATTCTACACAGGTGAAATCAAGAAGTTGTATGATGCTGTTGGCTGGGATCCAGCTACTCAAAAATATACAGGAAAGACTAAACCAGTAAAATGGGTTAGAATTCATAATTTACCTGATTTTGTTTATTTTAATCACTCACAACACGTTACTGTAGGTGGTATTGAGTGTCAAAAGTGTCATGGTAAAGTGGAGACTTTTGAAATCATGAAACAAGACCAGCCATTAACTATGGGGTGGTGTATTAATTGTCACCGTGAAACAAACGTAAAAGTTGAGGAAAACGGTTATTATGAAAAAATCCATGCTGAGTTGTCGAAAAAATATGGCAAAACTAAGTTAACTGCTGCAGAAATGGGTGGTTTAGAGTGTGGTAAATGTCACTATTAATAATAATTTAAGAAGCTAATATCTATATACAATGGCATCAAACAAAAAATACTGGAAAAGTGTTGAAGAACTAAATGAAAATAGTTCTATTGTTGAGACGCTAAAAAACAACGAATTTGTTGAACAAATTCCAGTTGATGAATTTTTAGGAGATAAAGAATCTCTTTCTAATTCGTCTACTTCTCGTCGTGACTTTTTAAAATATGTTGGATTCAGTACAGCTGCAGCTTCATTAGCTGCTTGTGAAGGTCCAGTGATTAAATCAATCCCTTATGTAGTACAACCAGAAGAAATTATTCCTGGTGTTGCAGATTATTATGCTACTACAATTGCTGATGGTTTTGATTTTGCAAATGTTTTGATTAAAACACGTGAAGGTCGTCCAATAAAAGTTGAAAATAACAAATTACAAGGTGCAGTTTCTGGGGCAAACGCAAGAGTTCACGCTTCAGTACTTTCTTTATACGACAATTTGAGATTAAAATCTCCAAAAATTGAGGGTAATGATGCTTCTTGGAATGATGTAAACGCTAAAGTTAAAGCTAGTTTGGCTGATGCTAAAGCAAAAGGAGGTAGTGTAGTAGTTTTAACGAACACTATGGCAAGTCCTTCTACTGATAAATTAATTGCTGATTTAACTGCTAAGTATGGTAACGTTAAGCATGTTATTTATGATGCAGTTTCTGAATCAAATGCTTTAGATGCATTCCAGTCTGTATATGGTTTTAGAGCGTTAGCTAATTATGATTTTTCTAAGGCAGATACAATTGTTTCTGTTGGTGCTGATTTCTTAGGTGATTGGCAAGGTGGTGGTTTTGATGCTGGTTATGCAAAGGGACGTATTCCTAAAAATGGAAAAATGTCTAAGCATATACAAATTGAAGCGATCATGTCTTTAGCTGGTGCTAATGCTGATAAGAGGATTCCTTTAACAGTTGCACAACAAAAACAGGCTCTAGTTGAATTATATAATGCAGTAACAGGTTCGGCTGTTTCTACTGGTTTAAATAATAAAGATGTTGCTAAAGCTGCTCAACAGTTAAAAGCTTCAGGGTCAAAGGGTGTAGTTGTTTCAGGTCTTGATGACTTTGATGCTCAGTTAGTAGTGTTAGCTATTAATATTGCTTTGAGATCAGAAGCATTTAATCCAATTGATGCTAAACTTGTTAGAAAAGGTGATGCTAAAGCTGTAAATCAGTTAGTAGCTGAAATGAATGCAGGTAAAGTTCACACACTTATTATGAGTGGAGTAAATCCTGTGTATTCATTGCCAAATTCTAAAGAGTTCGTTGCAGGTTTAGCAAAAGTTAATTTATCTGTGGCTTTTTCAACTAAAGAAGATGAAACTGCTAAGAAAGTTAAAATTGCTGCGGCTGCTACTCATTATTTAGAGTCATGGGGTGATGTTACAATTACTCGTTCTAATTACAGTTTGGTTCAGCCCACAATTAGACCTTTATTTAATACAAAACAATTCCAAGAAGGTTTATTAGCTTGGACAGATAATGCATTATCTTATTATGATTTCTTAAAAGGTTTCGCAGTTTCAAATTTATCTGGTAAAACTTGGAATCAAGCTCTTCATGATGGTTTTACAGTTTCATCTCCTTCAACTGTAGTGGCTCAAGGTGTAAACGTTTCTTCATCAGTTTCGAAGTTAGCTTCTGCTAAATCAAATGGTTTAGACTTAATTTTATATACTAAAACAGGTTTAGGTGATGGGCAACAAGCCAATAATCCTTGGTTACAAGAGTTTCCTGATCCAATCACAAGAGTGTCATGGGATAACTACATTACAGTTTCCAAAAAAGATGCTGATAAATTAAACTTACAAAATTTTAATGTTGCGAATGGTGGATTAAATGGTTCTTATGCTACAGTTAAGGTAGGTAATGCTGTTTTGTCAAATGTACCTGTAATTATTCAGCCAGGTCAAGCGGTTGGTACTGTTGGTATTGCTCTTGGTTATGGAAGAAAAGAAGCATTAAAAGAAGAAATGCAAGTAGGTGTTAACGCTTATACCTTATATGCTAACTTAAATGCAAATCAATCAGCTGCGGTAACATTAGCAGAAGGGACACATGAGTTTGCTTGTGTACAGTTACAAAGAACGTTGATGGGTAGAGGTGATATCGTTAAAGATACTACTTTATCTGTTTTCAATAAGGCAAATGCCTCTGGAGAAGTTGAATTGTATAATCCACTTCCTGTTGTTTCTTTAGATCACAAAGAAACTTTAGCTTCTAAAGTTGATTTATGGACTTCATTTGATAGAAGTACGGGTCATCACTTTAATTTATCAATCGATTTAAATGCTTGTACTGGTTGTGGTGCGTGTGTAATTGCATGTCATGCTGAAAATAATGTACCAGTAGTTGGTAAATCTGAAGTAAGAAGAAGCCGTGATATGCATTGGTTACGTATCGATAGATATTATTCTTCAGAAGAAACTTTTGCTGGTGATGTTGATAAAAAAGAAGCGGCAGATGGATTAATGAGTTCAATTTCTACTTTTACAAGTATGGAAGACCCATCAGAAAATCCACAAGTTGTATTCCAGCCAGTAATGTGTCAGCATTGTAACCATGCTCCATGTGAAACTGTTTGTCCTGTTGCGGCAACTTCTCATGGTCGTGAAGGTCAAAACCATATGGCTTATAACCGTTGTGTTGGTACGCGTTACTGTGCTAACAACTGTCCATATAAAGTTCGTCGTTTCAACTGGTTCTTATACAACAAGAATGATGAATTTAATTATCATATGAATGATGACTTAGGTCGTATGGTATTAAATCCAGATGTTAATGTGCGTTCAAGAGGGGTTATGGAAAAATGTTCTATGTGTATCCAAATGACTCAAGCCACAAAAATGAAAGCTAAAAAAGAAGGTCGTATGGTAAGAAGTGACGAGTTTGAAACCGCTTGTTCTGCTGCATGTACTTCAGGAGCTATGGTTTTTGGTGATGTAAATGATAAAGATTCAGCTGTTGCACAATTAGCGGAATCAGACAGAACTTACCATTTATTAGAGCACATTGGAACAAAACCAAACGTATTCTATCACGTTAAAGTAAGAAACGATCAATAATTATTAATAACAGAAACACAATATAAAGGATTATGTCTCATTACGAAGCACCCATTAGAAAACCTTTAGTTATTGGTGATAAAACGTATCACGATGTAACTGTAGATGTGGCTCGTCCTGTTGAAGGTAGAGCTAACAAACAATGGTGGACAGTATTTACTATTGCATTAGCAGCATTCCTTTGGGGATTAGGATGTATGGTTTATACAATATCTACCGGTATTGGAACATGGGGATTAAATAAAACAATTGGATGGGCTTGGGATATCACTAACTTCGTTTGGTGGGTTGGTATCGGGCACGCCGGAACACTTATTTCTGCGGTATTATTATTATTCCGCCAAAAATGGAGAATGGCTATTAACCGTTCTGCAGAGGCAATGACAATTTTCTCTGTAGTTCAAGCAGGTCTATTCCCGATTATTCACATGGGTCGTCCATGGTTAGGTTACTGGGTTTTACCTATTCCGAATCAGTTTGGTTCTTTGTGGGTAAATTTCAACTCTCCACTTCTTTGGGACGTTTTCGCAATTTCTACTTATTTATCTGTATCCTTAGTTTTCTGGTGGACAGGATTATTACCTGACTTCGCTATGTTAAGAGATAGAGCTGTAACACCATTTACAAAGAAGATATATTCTATTTTATCTTTTGGTTGGTCTGGTAGAGCTAAAGATTGGCAGCGCTTTGAAGAGGTATCATTGGTTTTAGCTGGATTAGCTACTCCGTTAGTACTTTCTGTACACACGATTGTATCTTTTGACTTCGCAACTTCTGTTATTCCTGGTTGGCATACAACTATTTTACCTCCTTATTTCGTAGCAGGAGCCATCTTCTCTGGTTTTGCAATGGTAAATACATTGTTAATCATTATGAGAAAAGTATCAAACTTAGAGGATTATATTACAGTTCAACATATCGAATTAATGAACATTGTAATTATGATTACGGGTTCTATTGTTGGTTGTGCATATATTACTGAGTTATTTGTTGCTTGGTATTCTGGAGTTGAATATGAACAATATGCTTTTTTAAACAGAGCAACGGGTCCTTACTGGTGGTCTTATTGGTTAATGATGACTTGTAATGTGTTTTCACCTCAGTTCATGTGGTCTAAAAAATTGAGAACAAGTATAGCTTTCTCATTTATTATTTCAATTGTAGTAAATATTGGAATGTGGTTTGAGCGTTTTGTTATCATTGTAACTTCATTACACAGAGATTATTTACCTTCATCATGGACAATGTTCCAACCAACTTTTGTTGACGCAGGTATTTACATTGGTACTATAGGTTTCTTCTTTGTATTATTCTTATTGTATTCTAGAAGTTTCCCTGTAATTGCTCAAGCAGAAGTTAAAACGATTTTAAAATCGTCTGGAGATAATTATAAAAGAGAAAGAGGTGATGCTAAACCTGAGCACCATGATTCTCACGGACATGAAGGACACGATCATCATTAATATTTAAGATTATGAGTAATAAAGTAGTACACGCTATTTATAACGACGATGATATTCTATTAGATGCAGTTAAAAAGACAAGAGCTGCACATCATCATATTGAGGAAGTTTACACTCCTTTTCCAGTTCACGGACTTGATAAAGCTATGGGTTTAGCTCCAACTAGATTAGCTATTTGTGCCTTTTTATATGGTTTAACTGGTTTTATTATCTATGCCAATTTGTTAAATTACATTATGATTGTAGATTGGCCTCAAGATATTGGAGGAAAGCCAAGTTTTGCTTTCTATCAAAATTTACCAGCTTTTGTGCCTGTTATGTTTGAAGGTACTGTTTTTTTTGCTGCTCACCTTATGGTAATAACTTTCTTCTTACGAAGTAAATTATGGCCATTTAAGCAAGCTGAAAATCCAGATGTTAGAACTACTGATGATCATTTTTTAATGGAAGTCGGTGTTCATGGAAATGAAGAAGAACTAGTTTCATTCTTTCAAAGTACTGGTGCTATTGAAGTAAAAGTAATTGAAAAATAGTAAGAGGATTATGAGAAACATATTAAATATAATTGCAGTTGCTGGTTTATCGGTTTTAGCCACATCTTGTTTTGATAAATCTAAACCTAATTACCAGTTTTTTCCAAATATGTATGAGCCAGTTCCATATGAGACTTACTCAGAGCATGCTGTTTTTCCAGGAGGTAAAGAAGGTTTAATTCCTGCTAAGGGAACAATTAAAAGAGGTTTTATGCCTTATGAAATCCCTAATACACCTGAAGGTTATGCTATTGCTAAAGCTTCATTGAATAAACCTTCAATTATTGTTATCAATGAAGAAAAAGGTAAAGAATTGTTCAATGTTTATTGTGCAATTTGTCATGGTGAAGCAGGTGATGGTAAAGGTAATTTAGCAAAAAGAGAGAAGTTTGCAGGAGTGCCTAATTATAAAGATAGGGAAATTACAGAAGGAAGTATTTTCCATGTAATAACTTACGGAATTAATTCAATGGGATCACATGCCAATCAGTTATCTCAAGAAGAGAGATGGCAAGTAGCCGATTATGTGCTTAAGTTAAAAGCTCAATTAAAATAGTATTATATTTTTGAAAATAATTGATATGTACCAGTTTTCAAGTAAATTAAAAACTTTTTCTTTCATCCTTATGGTTGTTGGTGCTTTAGGAATCGGTTACGGTTTCTTATCTACTCCTAAGTCATCTGAAGATGTGGAAAAAATATTAAATGAGCAAGAAGCTCACCACGGTAGTGGTCATCATGATGCACATGCTGAAAATAATCCACATGCTGCAACAAATCACGAATCAGTTGATCATGTAGCTACTAAACATGAAGTTAATGATTCCTTAGTTTCGTCTAATGAATTAGCAAATGTTGATTCTACACATGTTTCTACTGATTCAACTAAAGTAGCATTGATTCCAGTTTTTGATAACAATAATTCTTCAAAACAAGAAGTTATTGTAACCAAAGCAAAAGAGATACATGTTGATCATGCTAAAGAGCATAAAGAGCATGTAGAGCACGTAAAACATCAATTGCAAAATAAACCTTGGTCTGCATTATATGTTGCTTGTATCTTTTTTATGTTAATTGCTGTTGGAGCTTTAGCATTTTATGCTATCCAATGGGCAGCTCAAGCAGGTTGGTCTCCTATTGTTTTTAGAGTTATGGAAGGTGTTTCTAGTTATCTACTACCTGGTTCTGTAATCTTTTTTGTATTATTGTTAATGGCTGCTTTCCATGTGAATGGTAATCACATTTTTGTTTGGATGGATGAAGAAGTTGTTAAAAACGATCATTTAATTCAAGGAAAATCTGGTTTCTTAAATGTACCATTCTTTTTAATTAGAGCTGCAATATTCTTAATTGGTTGGAATCTTTACAGATTTATTTCTAGAAAGAATTCTATTAAGTTAGATGAAACTAAAGATTTATCATTCTTTAAAAAGAATTATAAAGCTGCTGCAACGTTTTTGGTATTCTTTATCGTATCAGAATCTATTATGTCATGGGATTGGATTATGTCTGTAGATCCTCACTGGTATAGCACATTGTTTGGTTGGTATGTATTTGCAAGTTTCTTTGTAAGTGGTATTACAGTAATTACTTTAATTACACTATACTTAAAATCTAAAGGTTTATTACCTCAAGTAAATAAGAGTCATATTCACGACTTAGCTAAATTTATGTTTGGTATCAGTATCTTCTGGACATATTTATGGTTTTCTCAATTTATGTTAATGTGGTACTCTGATATTCCTGAAGAAATTACTTATTTCATTACAAGAATTGAAAATTATAATTTACCTTTCTTCGGAATGGTTGCTATGAATTTCTTATTCCCATTATTAATTTTAATGAACGCTGATTTCAAACGTTTAACATGGGTTATTGTAATGGCAGGTATCGTAATTTTAGCTGGTCATTATCTAGATTTCTATAATATGATTATGCCTGCAACTGTGGGTGACCAATGGTTTATTGGTGTGTCTGAAATTAGTTCAGTATTATTCTTCTTAGGATTATTTATATTTGTAGTGTTTACTTCATTAACTAAAACATCTTTGGTTTCAGAAGGAAATCCTTATATTGAAGAAAGCAAACATTTTCATTATTAATATTTAAAGTAATAAACAAATGAACAGTTTATTGGTACTTATAATTGTAGTTTTATTAGGTGTTGCTATTTGGCAATTATCTAAAATATTTAACCTGACAACAGAAAAATCTTCTGATGACTCAGAAATCGCAAATGATAGAGATAATAATGTTAATGGTTATTTAATGTTTGCTTTTGTTGGATTTATCTATATTTTTACAATTTACTCTTTAGTTAAATGGGGTCATTTTGTATTAGGAACTCCGGCTTCTGAACATGGTGTTGATTATGATAACTTAATGTACATTTCAATGGTTATCATTTTTATTGTACAAACTATTACTCAATTCTTATTACATTATTTCGCATTTAAATATAGAGGTAAAGAAGGTCAAAAAGCTTTATACTTTGCTGATAACAACAAATTAGAAATGATTTGGACTGTTATTCCGGTAATTGTTTTAGCTGGTTTAATTCTTTACGGTTTGTATACTTGGAACAACATCATGAATGTTGAAAAAGGTGAGGAAGTAATCAATATTGAATTGTATGCTAAACAATTTAGTTGGGAAGCTAGATATTCTGGTGAAGATAATACTTTAGGTAAAGCTAACGTACGTTATATTAAAGATGTAAATACATTAGGAGTTGATTTATCTGATCCTGCTGCTCAAGATGATAAAGTAGTAACAGAATTACATATTCCTGTTGGTAAGAAAATTCATTTCAGAATGCGTTCTCAAGATGTATTACACTCAGCTTATATGCCTCATTTTAGAGCGCAAATGAACTGTGTTCCTGGTATGGTTACCGAATTTTCATTCATTCCTACTGTAACAACTGCTGAAATGAGAAATGATCCTAAGATCATTGAAAAGGTTGCTAACATTAATAAAATTAGAGCTAAGAAAAGTGTTGAGTTAGTAGCTAAAGGTCAAACTCCTCTTGAACCATATACTTTTGATTATTTATTGTTATGTAATAAAATATGTGGTGCTTCTCACTATAATATGCAAATTAAAATTATAGTTGAGTCTGAGGCTGACTATAAAAAATGGGTAAAAGAGCAAAAAACTATTGCAGCACAAGTTAAGGAAGCTTCAGCTCCAAAAGTTGATCCTGCAGCTGCTGCAGAAGTAGTTGTTGACTCAACTAAAACTATGGCTCAAGTAGTTAAATAAATTTAGATAAGATTAAAATTATAATATAAAAAGTATGTCACACGATCACGGTCATCATAAAGAAACTTTCATTACTAAATATATTTTTAGTATTGACCATAAAATGATTGCTAAACAATACCTTATCTCTGGTTTATTAATGGGGATTGTTGGAATTGTATTATCGTTATTCTTCCGTATGCAAATCGCATGGCCTGAAGAATCTTTTGAAATTTTCAAAATTTTCTTAGGTGAGAAATTAGCACCAGGAGGTGTAATGAGAAACGATATTTACTTAGCTTTAGTTACAATTCACGGTACTATAATGGTATTCTTTGTATTAACAGCTGGTTTATCAGGTACTTTTAGTAACTTATTAATTCCATTGCAAATTGGTGCACGTGATATGGCTTCAGGATTTATGAACATGTTATCTTTTTGGATGTTCTTCGTTTCTTGTGTTATCATGATTATATCTCTGTTCGTTGAATCAGGACCTGCTTCTGCTGGTTGGACAATTTATCCTCCATTATCAGCTTTACCTGAAGCTATACCAGGTTCAGGTTTAGGAATGACTTTGTGGCTAGTATCAATGGCTATTTTTATTGCATCTTCATTAATGGGGTCATTAAATTACATTGTTACTGTTATTAATATGAGAACTAAGGGTATGTCCATGACACGTTTACCTTTAACAGTTTGGGCTTTCTTTGTAACAGCTATTATTGGTGTTATCTCATTCCCAGTATTATTCTCTGCTGCATTGTTATTAATTTTCGATAGAAGTTTTGGTACTTCATTCTATTTATCTGATATTTTTATCAAAGGTGAAGTTTTACATTATCAAGGTGGTTCTCCAGTTTTATTTGAACATTTATTCTGGTTTTTAGGTCACCCAGAAGTATACATCGTATTATTACCTGCTTTAGGTATTACTTCTGAAATTATTGCTACTAATGCTAGAAAACCAATTTTTGGTTATAGAGCCATGGTAACTTCTATTATTGCAATTGCATTTTTATCAACAATTGTTTGGGGTCACCATATGTTCGTTTCAGGTATGAATCCTTTCTTAGGTTCAGTATTTACCTTTACAACTTTATTAATTGCAATTCCCTCAGCTGTAAAAGCATTTAACTATATTACAACATTATGGAAAGGTAACTTACAGTTAAATCCTGCTATGTTGTTCTCAATCGGATTAGTTTCAACATTTATTACAGGAGGTTTAACAGGTATAATCTTAGGAGACTCAACTTTAGATATTAACGTACATGATACTTATTTTGTTGTAGCTCACTTCCACTTAGTAATGGGTATCTCTGCATTATATGGTTTCTTCGCTGGTGTTTACCACTGGTTCCCTAGAATGTTTGGTAGAATGATGAATAAAACGTTAGGTTATGTTCATTTCTGGGTAACTGCTGTATGTGCTTATGGTGTGTTTTTTCCAATGCACTTTATCGGAATGGCTGGTTTACCAAGAAGATATTATACAAATTCGGCGTTTCCTTTATTTGATGAGTTAGCTGATGTTAATGTATTAATTACTGTATTCGCTTTAGTAGGTGCTGCTTTCCAAATTGTTTTCTTCTGGAATTTCTTCTACAGTATCTTTAAAGGTAAAAAAGCTGAAATGAATCCTTGGAGATCTAATACTCTTGAATGGACAGCTCCAGTTGAACATATTCATGGTAACTGGCCAGGTGAAATCCCTGAAGTTCATAGATGGGCATACGATTATAGTAAACCTGGACATGATGATGATTTCGTTCCTCAAAATGTCCCAATGAAAGATGGTGAAGAAGAATTACATCACTAAAATATAGTATAAAAGACCTCAAAATGAGGTCTTTTTTTATGCATTACATTTTATCTATTTTAACTAAGCTTTAATGTCTATCTTTGCAAAAAAATTTGTAAGATGATAATATATAATGTTACTATAAATATCGATGATTCAGTACATGATAAGTGGATGAATTGGATGAAAACAAAACATATTGATGATGTGTTAGCAACGGGTCTTTTTCATAAAGCTAAAATGATAAAAGTTTTAGTAGAAGAAGAAATGGGTGGTA
>CAYNNB010000056.1:0-1800 GCA_964398425.1 uncultured Flavobacterium sp. | reverse complement strand
CTTTTTCATAAAGCTAAAATGATAAAAGTTTTAGTAGAAGAAGAAATGGGTGGTACAACTTATTCAATTCAATATTTTACAGATTCTAAACAAAAATTAGACGATTATTATACGTATCATGCTCCTCGTTTACGAGAGGAAGGTGCGCGTATGTTTGGAGATAAAATGTTAGCATTTAGAACGGAATTAGAAGTTTTAGATGAATTCTTTACTCGTAAAAACTAATTCATGTCTGTAAAAGCAAAAAAACATTTAGGACAACATTTTTTAACTGACGAAAGTATCGCTAAAGATATCGCTGATAGTTTGTCTTTATCTGGATATAAAAAAGTATTAGAAATTGGTCCTGGAATGGGTGTTTTAACTAAATATGTGTTAGAAAAACCTATTGAAACTTTTGTAATCGAAATTGATACGGAATCCGTAGAATATTTACAAACGCATTATCTTAATTTAGCTCCCAATATCATTTCTAAAGATTTTTTAAAGTATAATCTAAAAGAAGTTTTTGAAGAGGAACCTTTTGCTATAATTGGTAATTTCCCCTATAACATTTCTACTCAAATTGTTTTTAAAACTTTAGAAATGCGTGATCAAGTTCCTGAATTTTCTGGAATGTTTCAAAAAGAAGTGGCACAACGTATTTGTTCTAAAAAAGGGAGTAAAGTGTATGGCATTTTATCGGTACTAGCACAAGCGTTTTATGACTGTGAATATTTGTTTACAGTGCCGCCAACCGTTTTTAATCCTCCTCCAAAAGTGGATTCAGGAGTAATGATTATGCGTCGTAAAGAAAATTATAAATTGGATTGCGACGAAAAATTATTATTTACAGTTGTTAAAACAGCTTTCAATCAACGAAGAAAAACACTTCGCAACAGTTTAAAAAGCTTGAATTTATCGGATAAATTACAAGAAGATGCTATCTTTGCACTGCGTCCGGAACAATTATCCGTAGAGGATTTCATTTCTTTAACCCAAAAAATAGCTGCCGATGGAATTTAAAATCAGTAGAGAATTTATCGAACAAATAGAACATTTAATTCAAGAGAATAAAGCTCATGAATTAGAAACACTATTACAAGATATTCACTTTGCTGATATTGCTGAAATTATGAATGACTTGCAAGACGAACAAGCTATTTATATTTTCAACTTATTAGATTCTGAAAAAACGGCCGAAATTCTTCTTGAACTAGATGAAGAAGTCCGTGAGGTTATTCTTCGCTCCTTATCTGCTAAGGAGATTGCAGAAGAATTGGATGAGTTAGACACCGATGATGCAGCCGATATTATCGCAGAACTTCCTCAAAAGAAAAAAGCGGAAGTTATTTCCGAATTAGAAGATGTTGAACACGCTAAAGATATTGTCGATTTATTACGTTACGACGAAAATACAGCCGGAGGTATAATGGCAAAAGAGTTAGTAAAAGTCAATGAAAATTGGAATGTACTAACTTGTGTAAAAGAAATGCGCCATCAGGCAGAAAATGTTACCCGTGTGCATTCTATTTATGTTGTAGATGATGAAGATCGATTAAAAGGACGTTTGTCACTTAAAGACTTACTTACAACTTCTACTAAGACGCAAATTAGTGAAGTCTTTATCAAAAAAGTCGATTACGTTAAAGTCGATACTAAAGATGTGGAAGTGGCGCGTATCATGCAAAAATACGACTTGGAGGCTATTCCTGTAATTGATGAATTAGGCCGTTTAGTAGGTCGAATTACCATTGATGACATCGTTGACATTATTAAAGAAGAAGCCGATAAAGATTACCAGTTAGCAGCCGGTATCTC
>CAYNNB010000055.1:0-13063 GCA_964398425.1 uncultured Flavobacterium sp. | reverse complement strand
GTTTATATTCTTCTGAATTTCTTCTTCTCAAGTCTTCGTTTTTCACTAATTCTTGTAGATGTAAAATACCATCAATAATTTGTTCTGGTCTAGGAGGACATCCTGGAACATATACATCTACTGGAATAACTTTATCAATTCCTTGTAGAACAGAATAAGTGTCAAAAACACCACCAGAAGAAGCGCAAGCTCCAACAGCAACAACCCATTTAGGTTCCGACATTTGTTCGTAAACTTGACGTAAAATAGGAGCCATTTTTTTTGAAATAGTTCCCATTACTAATAACATGTCCGCTTGTCTTGGTGAGAAACTAACACGTTCTGAGCCAAAACGTGCCATATCGTAATGTGAAGCCATTGTTGCCATGAATTCAATTCCACAACATGAAGTAGCAAAAGGTAAGGGCCACATGGAATTTGCTCGAGCAATACCAATTACTTGATCAAAACGGGTAGCAAAAAATCCTTCGCCTTGAACTCCTTCGGGAGCTTCTACTGTTTTTACATTTTTATTTTCCATTTTCTTGCAATTTTTATTCCCATACTAATGCTTTCTTCTTAATTACATAGAAGAAACCAATAAGTAGTAGAACCATGAAAATTCCCATTTTAATTAAACCATCCATACCCATGTCTTTAAAATTAACAGCCCATGGATACATGAAAATTACTTCCACGTCAAATAAAACGAAAAGAATGGCTACTAAAAAATACTTAACTGAGAATGGAATACGAGCATTACCTGTCGATTCAATTCCACATTCAAAACTTTTATCTTTATTGGCAGATGATCTTTTTGGACCTAAAAGGTTAGAAATTACTATAGTACCGCCAACAAATCCAACGGCAAGTAGTACTTGCATTAGGATTGGTATAAAATCGTGTTGAGAAGTTTGCATTTTTATGCTATTTTAAAATAGCTACAAAAATAATTTGTCTCTAGGTATTATCAAAATTAAAACCTTAATTAAAAGGTTTAAATAAGGTAAAAAACAGTTATTTAAATCAATTCTAAATAAGTTGGTAAAAGTGTAAAAAAAACGCCCTAAAAAATTAGAGCGTTTTTATGAGGTAATAAATTAATCGTTTATGATGACTACATTAGTTGCTACAATTCCTTTTCTACCTTCTTCTTCTTCATAACTAACATGGTCTCCTTCATTTAATTTGTCTCCTTTGATTCCTGTTACGTGTACAAAGATGTCTTTGCCTGTTTCTTCGTTAGTTATGAAACCAAAACCTTTAGTTTCATTGAAGAATTTTACTGTTCCTTTTTGCATTTTATGCGTAATAATAATTAATAATGATTCAAAGATAGACTTTTAATTGAAATAAAAAAGTTTTTATATAAAAAAAAGCGAACTTTTTAGGTTCGCTTATCTATTTATAAAAATTAATTCTTTGTAATCACACTAATATTAAGTTCATCCAATTGCTTTAGATCAATTTGAGAGGGTGCATCTATCATAACATCTCTACCAGAATTATTTTTAGGAAAAGCAATAAAGTCACGTATAGTTTCCTGGCCACCTAAAATAGCAACTAATCGATCTAATCCGAAAGCTAAACCACCATGTGGCGGAGCACCGTATTGAAAAGCATTCATTAAGAATCCAAATTGGTTTTCTGCTTCCTCTTTAGAAAAACCTAACAATTCAAACATTCTTGCTTGCAAGTCTTTATCATGAATTCGGATAGAGCCACCTCCAATTTCATTACCATTTAACACCATGTCGTAAGCATTTGCTCTAATAGCACCAGGATTGTCGGTAATTAAATGTAAATCTTCGGGTTTTGGTGATGTAAAAGGGTGATGCATTGCGTGGTATCTTTCACTTTCTTCATCCCATTCTAATAACGGAAAATCAACTACCCAAAGCGGTGCAAATTCATTTGGTTTTCTTAAGCCTAAACGATTACCTAATTCCATTCGTAAAGTACTTAATTGACTTCTTGTTTTATTTGCTGGACCTGATAATACTAATATTAAGTCGCCTGGTTGTGCTCCTGTAATTTCAGCCCATTGTTTTAAATCTTCTTGATCATAGAATTTATCTACTGAAGATTTTAAAGTGCCGTCTTGTTCGTATTTGCAATATACCATTCCTGATGCACCAACTTGTGGGCGTTTTACCCAATCTATCAATGCATCGATTTCTTTTCTAGTGTAAGAAGCGCAGCCAGGAACTGCAATACCAACGACTAATTCAGCAGAATTAAAAACTCCAAAATCTTTATTCTGTGCTACTTCATTTAATTCTCCAAATTGCATTCCAAAACGAATATCCGGTTTGTCGTTGCCATAAGTTTTTATAGCATAATCGTAAGTAATTCTTGGGAATTTTTCCACTTCTAAACCATGAACTTCTTTTAATAAATGACGTGTTAAACCTTCAAACATATTTAAAATGTCTTCTTGTTCAACAAAGGCCATTTCGCAGTCAATTTGAGTAAACTCAGGTTGGCGATCCGCTCTTAAATCTTCATCTCTAAAACATTTTACAATTTGGAAATATTTATCCATACCACCTACCATCAATAATTGTTTAAAAGTTTGTGGTGATTGTGGTAAAGCATAAAATTGTCCTTGATTCATTCGACTTGGAACAATAAAATCTCTTGCCCCTTCTGGAGTGGATTTAATTAAATAAGGTGTTTCAACTTCACAAAAACCTTGGTTAGATAAGTAATTTCTAACTTCCATAGCTACTTTATGACGGAATAATAAACTGTTTTTTACAGGATTTCTTCTAATGTCTAAATAACGGTATTTCATTCGGATATCTTCTCCTCCATCTGTTTCATCTTCTATAGTAAATGGAGGGAGTTGAGCTTCATTTAAAATATTTAACTCAGAAACTAAAATTTCAACATCACCTGTAGGTATATTTCTATTTTTAGATTCACGTTCAATCACCATTCCTTTAACTTGAATTACAAACTCTCTACCTAGTGATTTTGCCTTCTCAAAAACAGTCTTTTCTGTTCTGTTCTCATCAAAAATTAATTGTGTAATTCCATAGCGGTCTCTTAGATCTACCCATACCATAAAACCTTTGTCTCGCGATTTTTGAACCCAACCTGCTAAAGTAACTTCCTGATTGATATGTGATGCGTTTAATTCACCACAAGTATGACTTCTGTACATTATCTTATTTTTTGGCAAAAGTAGGATAATTTTAAAAAATAGTAAATTTCAAATCCATAAATATTGCACATCAAATTTATTTCATCCAACTTTTAATTACAATGGGGATAAAAAAATATAAAAAATATTTTACAAATATAAAAACTGTCTGATAATAAAAAAAAGAATCTTAACAAGAATTTTGCTTTTTGTTTTAAAGAAAAAACTATATTTACATGATTAAAATAATTATTAAAATGAAAAATAAAACAACACTATTGATTGCGTTAGCAGCAGGTTTATTTACTTTAACCGCTCAAGCACAAGCTAAAATTACAGTAAAAATGTTAAACAAACCCTCAGACACCATTTATGTAAAAGGTAGAGGTTTTAATAAAATGATAGTTGCTGATAAAAAAGGACACTTTCATGGTAGTTTTGATGTTACAGAAGGATTTTACAAACTAGATGCGGGAGAACAATATGCCGATTTATATTTGACCAATACTTCAAACTTAGAAGTTAGTCTAGACTATTCTAAATTTGACGAAACACTAGACTTTAAAGGCAATGGTAGTAATGAAAATAATTATTTAGCAAAGAAGAACTTAGAGGAGCAACAACTGAATTTAGATGCATTGATGGCATCTAAGGATGAAGCAGAATTGAAAGTTGAAATGGATAAAGTTAGAAATGATATTTATTCTAAATTTCCAACTAATTTAAGCACCAATTTTATAGCTAAATTAAAAGAAGATACTGAGAAGAACTTGAAAAGTTTAGAAGGTTACATGAAAGAATCGTTTGCAGTTAGAAAATTAAATGGTTCTGTTTCTCCTTCTTTTGCCTATGAAAATACAGCTGGAAAAATAATAAAGTTAGAGGATTTTAAAGGTAAGTATGTTTATGTAGATGTTTGGGCTACTTGGTGTGGACCTTGTAGAGCTGAAATTCCTCATTTGAAAAAAACGGAAGAAGCCTACCACGGAAAAAATATTGAATTTGTAAGTATTTCTGTTGATGTAATGAAAGATAAAGAAAAGTGGAAAAAATTTGTGACTGAAAAAGAACTAGGAGGAGTACAAATTTTAGCAGATAAAGATTGGAAATCAGATTTTGTAACAGGATATAAAATTAATGGAATTCCTCGCTTTATTTTGATTGGACCAGATGGTAAAATTGTAAATGCGGATGCCCCAAGACCATCTTCACCAGAATTAACTAAACTATTAGATTCAGTAGTGAAATAAATACAAACTGCCTTAGGGCAGTTTTTTTATGAATTATTAACTAAATAAGATAAATTTGTTAGTCATAAGTTTTATACTTTTGCATAACTTATTAAATACTAATTAAAAATGAAAGTAGCCGTAGTAGGAGCCACTGGAATGGTAGGCGAAGTAATGCTACAAGTGTTAGCAGAAAGAAATTTTCCTGTAACTGAATTAATTCCAGTTGCTTCTGAGAAATCAGTTGGTAAAGAAATTGAATGGAAAGGGAATAAATATAAAGTGGTAGGTTTAGCCACTGCAGTTGAAATGAAACCACAAATTGCTTTGTTTTCTGCTGGTGGAGATACTTCAAAAGAATGGGCTCCAAAATTTGCCGAAGCCGGAACAACCGTAATTGATAATTCTTCTGCTTGGAGAATGGATGTGTCTAAAAAGTTAATCGTTCCAGAAATCAATGCGTCTCAATTAACTAAAGAAGATAAAATTATTGCCAATCCCAATTGTTCAACGATACAAATGGTGATGGCTTTAGCGCCTTTACATGCAAAATACGACATTAAAAGAATAGTAGTTTCTACTTACCAATCCATCACAGGAACGGGAGTAAAAGCGGTGCAACAATTAGAAAATGAGTACCAAGGTATTCAAGGAGATATGGCTTATAAATATCCAATTCATAGAAATGCCATTCCGCAATGTGATGTGTTTGAAGAAAACGGCTATACCAAAGAAGAAATGAAATTGGTTCGTGAAACCCAAAAAATACTTTCAGACACTACAATTGCGGTTACTGCTACCGCTATTCGTATTCCTGTTGTAGGCGGACATAGCGAAGCGATAAATGTTCAATTTGAAAAGGACTTTGATGTTAATGAAGTACGTTCTATTTTGGAAGCAACACCTGGAGTAACCGTTCAAGATGATTTAGCCAATTATTCGTATCCAATGCCTATTTATGCTCAAGGAAAAGACGATGTGTTTGTGGGAAGAATTCGAAGAGATGAAAGTCAGCCTAATACCTTAAATATGTGGATTGTAGCCGATAACTTGAGAAAAGGTGCAGCTACTAACACCATTCAAATTGCAGAATATTTAATATCTAATAATTTGGTGTAATTAAAAGTAAGTTTTAATTTTTAAATGCCAGAATTTTAAATTTTGGCATTTAGATTATTATTTTTATTACTTAAATCTATTTTTCTTTTTTCAATCATTTTCTTAAAGATGAAATTTCAGATTTTAAATGTTCAATCAAAATTTCTTTTTGTTTGTTATCGTCTATTAATGATTTTATTTGCTCTAAAATGGATTCAGAAATTAGATTAATGGTTCCATGGTTATTTATACTTCCATTTAATTCTGAGATATTATTTGTTTGTGAGTCTTGAGTGAAATATTTAAAATCCACATTAAATTCTTTACATATTTTGTCCATTAATAAAAAATCAATTTTTTTGTTTCTCCACTTTCTATAAAACCTAAAGTTGTTTGTCCTATTCCAAGTTTAGATGCTAATTCATATTGTGACAATCTATTTTTTTCTCTTAATTGTTTAATTTTTGTCCCGATTTCCATAAATTATTAATTTCTTGCTTAAAATTAGCGATTTTAATTCAATTTTTAATTAATTGTAAAAATAAATTTGAGTTATTATAAACTTAACAATAATTTATTTATGAAAAAATCATTTTTTATTTTTTTCGGATTGACAATTTTATTGTCAATATTTATTTTTGCATGCACAAAAAATGAAATTCGTTGTGAATCATGCGAAGGAAATTATTCTTTAGAAAGAATAAAGTTTTATGGAACTGATTTTGAATCAAAAAAATTTGATGATGAAAATGGGAACAATTCATATTATCACATAAATTTAAACTCAATAAATGAATTGAAAAATTTCAATAATCTAAATTTGATTAATATTAATTTGATAAAAACTAAAGGTATTGTAATAATTAATAAGATTAATGATAATAGTATTAGTGAAAATATTGAATTAAATAATGAATCTATTATCTTCTTATTTGAGAAAAATTCTAATTTTTATAATGTAAAAATTTTTAATAAAAATTCTAATGAAGTTAAAGAAAATAAAAATTTTTCTAATTTTAAAACAACTACATTAATAACAAACGATTTACATAATATAGCCAAAATAATTTTTAATAGTCAAAAATATAATATATATACATTTATTACAAAGGATTTTATAGCTTTTAAAGATGGATACGATGAATTAAATCAAAAAATATATAATACAATGTCAAGTATGAGACTTCCAATTGCAGATAAATGTGCTAGTCCTTGTCCAAAATTAGAAGGAAATATTTGTAAAACTGAAGGAGGAATGTATATTTGTGGAACCAGATCAAATGGTGGAGGAGGTAATGGTTGTGCAAAAAATAGAGTACAAGAAAAGTTAGAAGATTCAGAAATTTTTAATTATGATTTTATCACAATAGATGATGATTTACATAGTTTTAGAGATGCGTATTTAAGTGTAATTTCAGGGGGAGATAAAGTAATTGATGATTATTATTTTTTATCAGATAATTTACCATTAGAAAATGTAAATTTGGAATTATGCATTAGAACTTTTGACTTGATTGAAAATGAAGTTGTTCCATTGTCAAATGATTTAAGATTGCATCCAAACTCATCAAGTATTTTGATTGATAGTGCAAAAAATGTTAAATTAATAGAATATCTTAATGATATAAAAGAGATTTACCAAGATCAAAGTTCTAAAGACAAAATACAGTATATTATTGACAAGGTTAATTATTTTACAAATAAATCAAATTTTTTTATTACTAATAATTTGAAAAAATATTAATGAATTTAAAGCTTATTTTAATTTTTCTTATTTTTATGTCATGTAATTCTGAAAAAAAAACAATTATTGGTATTTACAACTCTAAAAATGAGACTTTCTTTGATAAAATCTTTGGAAAATATGATTATTGGGGTATAGGCTCTACCTTAATTTTAGAAAAAGATTCAACTTTTTTTATGAAAAATTGTGGAAATATTTTAGAAGGAACTTGGGAAGTAAAAAATGATAGTTTGAATTTGTTAATAAATTCTAATAGATTTGTAATTGATAGTTTAAATGAAATACAAGAATTAAGAGAACAATTAGAGTTTGATATTAATAAGTCAAGTTCATTTAAGGTTAAAAAATTTTTATTATATAAAAAAATATTAACTATAGAATCTAATGGTGATAAAAAATCAATAGTTTTAAAACTAAAAAAGCAATAATTTAAATGCCAGAATTTAAAATTCTGGCATTTTTATTTTAACTAAATTTTCGATATTTTTTTAAAAATAAGAAGTATTTTCGCATTATGAATGTTTTAAAGAGTCAATTAAAAATATCTGTATCTATGTCCATACTACTTTTATTTGTAGTGTGCTATCAATCTTTACATATTTTTTTACATTCAGAAGATCATTCCTTATATAGCTCTAACACTAATAAAACAGAACAAACAACCTACAAAAAAATCTTTGCTCAAAAGGATGAATGTCCTGTTTGTGAATTTGAATTTGCAGCTTTCTTATCAAGTGAAATATTTTCCTTTAAATTCATACCACCGCAACACAATTTCTTTCTAATTGATCATTATAAATCAATTGTAAAAGAAAAAGAGTTTCTATCTTATTCTTATAGAGGACCTCCTGTTCTTCGTTAGTATTTCTTTTACTCAGTTGAGTAGTTTTTTGTAGGCTTTATGATTTAATTAAAGCCTGCCAACTTATTTATTGTATTTACTAATAATTTACTTAAAAATGAAAATATATATTTTTCTCATCTTTTTGATGAGCTATACACTTGTGGGCTTTGCTCAAAATTCTATTTCAGGAACAATAAAAAATCAAAACAATGACTTAATTTCAAATGTTGAAATTTCCATTTCAGACGCTAATATTCATACAAAATCTGACGAAAAAGGTTATTTTAATGTTAAAAACATACCTATTGGAAAATGGACATTAATTTTCAAAAAAGACAAATTCGAAGTTAGATCCGAAACCGTTATAATCACAAAAGATGAAAACAAAACAATTGAAATTATATTAAATTCTCAAAATCATCATATTGATGAAGTAATTGTATCAACCGTTTTTAATAAAACACAAAAAGAGAATGTAATGAAAGTAGATCACTTAGTCTTGAAAAACATACAAAACCAAGGTGTGGTTAATCTTTCCGAAGCTTTAGCTACAAATCCTGGTGTTACACAATTATCAACAGGAAATTCAATTGGAAAACCAATAATCAGAGGTTTAAGTGGAAATCGAGTATTAACATATGCACAAGGGATTCGTTTAGAAAACCAACAATTTGGAGAAGAGCATGGATTAGGATTAAATGGAAACGGAATTGAAAGTGTAGAAATTATTAAAGGACCAGCTTCACTTTTATACGGATCTGATGCAATGGGAGGTGTTTTGTATTTTAATCCTGAAAAATATGCTGCAAACGGAAAAACAACCATTGAATTAAATCAAGTTTTTCACAGTAACACTCAAGGATCTAATACTTCTTTTGGGGTTAAATCTTCTGCAGATAAGTTTAAATTTCTTTTACAAAATAATTATACCACTCATGGTGATTATAAAACTCCTAATGGGGAAACAGTGGTTAATACAAGGTTTATTGAAAAAGATATTAAGTTAGGAACAGCGTATGAAACATCACGTTATACTGTCGATTTAAGGTATAATTACAATGCTTTAAATTTAGGTTTACCTGAAGAAGGCATAGAAAACAAATACTTTAGAACACCTTTATATCCTAGCCAAAAAATAGACAATCATATACTGAGTTTAAACCAAAAGGTATTTTTTAATAAATCAAGATTCGAATCCTCAATTGGCTATGTTTTTAATAACAGAAAAGAATTGGAAGGCGCTGAAGAAATTGCATTATATATGAAATTAAAAACATTTAATTATAATCTACGCTATTATTTACCAAATTTTGGAAAATTCGAGTCAATTATAGGTGTACAAGGGTTAAATCAAAAAAATAGTAATTTTGGAGCAGAGCGTTTAATTCCAAATGCAATTTTAAATGATGTTGGCATATTTGCTACAACACAAGTTAATTTAAATAAGCATACTTTCCAATTTGGAATACGTTATGACCATAGAAAAGTAGAAACAGAAACTTTTGGGACAGAAGGAGAAGAAGGTTTTTTCCCAACTGTAAATAGAAAATTTAAAAGCTTTAATAGTGCTATTGGTTTTAAGTCAAAATGGTCAGAGCAATGGTTGACACGCTTAAATATTGCCACTGGATTTAGAGCACCAAATTTATCTGAACTAACCTCTAATGGAGTGCATGAAGGAAGTAACCGTTATGAAATTGGAAACACAAACTTGAAAAACGAACAAAATGTTCAAATAGATTTAAATATTGATTTTACCAAAGATCATTTTGATTTCTTTATAAATGGATTTTATAATCATATCAATAATTACATTTTTATTCAACCAACTGGTGATGAAATTGACGGGAATGTGGTATTTAATTATGTACAAAATAATGCAGCTTTATTTGGAGGTGAGGCTGGAGTTCATTTACATCCACATCCTTTAGATTGGTTGCACATTACAAGTAGTTACGAAATGGTTGTAGGTCAACAAAGAGGAGAAGCTAATTTGCCTTTAATTCCCGCAAATGTTTGGAAAAATAATTTTAAAGCTAATTTCAATTTAAATACAACTTTTAAGAATGCTTATTTTTATATTCAAGCGAATTATACCATTGCTCAAAACAAGGTGAGTGTTTTTGAAACAAAGTCGAATGATTATCTTTTAATTGGAACAGGAATTGGAACAGATGTAGTTTTGAAAAAGTTAAACTTTAAGCTATTTATTTCTGGAACTAATCTTTTAAACAAAGAATATATTCCCCATTTATCTCGTTTAAAAACAGATGGAATCTATAATATGGGTAGAAATATTGTTTTTGGATTAAATTTTAATCTATAATTTTAGACCTGTAAGTATTTTACTTACAGGTTTTTTTCAATCAATATGCTTACTGCATTTCCTCCAAAACCAACAGCGTTAACTAAAATTCGTTTTAAAGGTTTATCTAATTTTTGAGTATAAAATGGAGAAGAAATGAACACTTGTTTTTGAAGCATTAACAAAGCCAATTCGATACTTAACAATCCTGAAGCAGCAAAGGTATGCCCTATTTTCCATTTATTTGAAGTTACTAATGGAATAGATTCACCAAAAAGACACTGTATGGCATGAAACTCTGTAAGATCTCCTTGTATGGTGCCCGGAGCATGCATAATTATGGCATCTATTGAAGATAATTCATAATCATTAATTGCCATTCGCATCGATTTTTGAAAACATAATGCATCTGTTGAAATAGATGTTCCGCTACTCAAAACTTCTGTCGCATATCCAATTCCAATAATTTTCCCTAAAGCATTTTCAGCTTGTTTTGAAAGAATCATAGCTACTGCAGCTTCTCCCAAAACCATTGAATTATATTTCTTTGAAAAATCCAAAGCCTTATTAGGGTATTCATCATTGGATCTCGAATATACTTTTAAAGCAGCTAATTGAGCTAAGGTAAAAGGTGTTAATGAAGCCTCACTAGCACCCACTAAAAAAGTTGAAGAAAATCCTGCTTGCAACCATGCAATACCATTCAGAACCGCATGTAAACCCGTAGAACAAGTAATAGAATGAGAAATTTCAGGACCTTGTAATTGCAAATCATGAGAAACCCAACTTGAAATATTGCCTAATGTTGTTGCTGGAGAAGTAAAGGTAGAAACTTGTTTTGTTTTTTTAAATTCGTCATAGTACTTCTCGAACAATTCGGTTGCTCCACGTGAAGAACCAAAATTAATTCCCATCAATTGATCATTTATAGTAGACTCCAGAACGGCTTTTCTGCTAACAAACAAAGCCAACAAAACAGAACGATCTATATGCTTGTATTTAGAATCAGAATCTAGTATTTTATACAATTCTACTTCCTTGTCTTGATCTATTTTAGAAACAAAACAAGATAACTCACTAATATTCATTTCTGTAAACAAATGATTATTAGTTAAATAATTATTCCAAATTTCTTCTTTATCTGTTCCTAAAGCTGAAATTGAAGCATAAGATTGAATATAAATAGGTTCTTTTAACATGTTACTTCATTTAAAGCATCTTCAATCACTTGATATACTTTGTTCAAACTCTCATTCGAAATACAATAGGGTGGTAGAATATAAACAATATTTCCAACAGGTCTTAAAATTACGCCTCTAGCAATAAAATAATTATATAATTTATTTCTAAAATCACTATAATACGTTTGCTTTTCTTCAACTTCTATTTCCAATGCAAAAATAACTCCTTTAACTCGTGTTGTTTTTACCCGAGAATGCGACTGTATATAATGTTGAAAATCTAAATGTAAACGATGAATTCTAGAAATATTATTTTTAGTTTCTTCTGTTTCATGCAATGCAATACTTGCTAATGCTGCTGCACAACCTGTTGGATTGGCAGTAAAAGTATGACCATGAAAAAATGCATGATTGGTATTTGAACTTATAAAACCCTCAAATATTTCTTGAGTAAAAGTTGTAATAGCCATGGGAATTGTTCCACCCGTTAGTGCTTTTGAAAGACACATCATATCAGGTTTATTTTCCAATTCCAATGAAGCAAATAAAGAACCTGTTTTACCAAAACCAGTCATTACTTCATCGGCTATCGTAAAAACTTGATGTTCCTTACATATGTTGATTAATTCATCAAGAACAGAAGCTTCATACATAACCATACCAGCAGCCCCCAACACTAAAGGCTCAAAAATAAAGGCCGCAACCTTATGTTCCAATAGGGCATTTTTTAAAGCCTGTTTACTTGCTTCTTCTTTTCCTTGGGTTGGAACAGGTATCCGAACAACCTTTAATAAGGAATCTTTAAATGCTTCTGTAAATAAACCAATTCCGCTGACAGCCATGGCACCAAAAGTATCGCCATGAAACGCATCTTCAAAGGCAATAATGGTATCTTTTTTAATTCCTTTATTAAAATGATATTGCATAGCGGCTTTGATTGCCACTTCAACTGCTGTTGAACCATTATCGGAATAGAAAAATTTTTGTTGATTTGAAGGTAAAATTTGAACTAACTTTTCTGCCAATTCCACTACTTTGTTATGTGTGAAACCACCAAATAACACGTGTTCCAAAGTTGTTAATTGTTGGCAAATAGCATCTGCAATTATTTTATTACTATGTCCAAACGGGTTGACCCACCAAGATGCTATGGCATCTATATATTCCTTTCCATGTTCATCCCATAGAAATTCATCTTTCCCTTTTACAATAGCAGGAAATTGAGAAAATACTTGATGTTGATTATAGGGATGCCAATTGTATAAAGCGTCTTTTTCGGAAAGCGTCATTTCAAGAATAGATTGGGAATTAAATACAAAGGTATAAAAGTCAATTTGTAAATCGAAATTAAATAAAATTATAACTGTAAAAGTACTTCCCTAAACTTATCCGCATAATACTTCACCACATTTTCATCAAAATAAGGTTCATTTTCAATGCGACCTAACATAGGAAGCGAAGATTTTGATAAAATAATATGTTCTGTTGCTTGATTTTCATCTCCAGAAAAAATAATACCAGCTATAGAAATATTT
>CAYNNB010000054.1:0-13796 GCA_964398425.1 uncultured Flavobacterium sp. | reverse complement strand
CAAGAATAAAAAGGAGCGGGATCATACAATTATGTAATAAAGGGTAGTGTTATTCAAGGTCGAGTCAAAGCTCACTTTAAAGCATAAATAGAGCCTGAAAAGGCTATGAAAAAAGGGAAAGTACTTTGCAATACAAATGCAAACTAATAGAGGTGAATCTCGCACATAAAACAGTAAAACATTCACAATTGTAAAATTAGCTGTCTGCAATCACTAATAAATTAGGTATCTATTCCTGTTTTTAAAATATACTTCGAGTGCAATGGCCACTTTTTTATACCTTTGCAGCCATGAATGATAATTTTATTAACGAATACTTCGGAATAGGAATACAAAATGGAAAAACACCTGAAAACCTAGGTGTGCTTTGGCGAACGGCTCAAAATATGGGGGCTAGTTTCATCTTTACCATTGGTAATCGCTATGCTAAACAAGGATGTGATACACATAATGCGGTTAAATCTATGCCTTATTACCATTATGATACTTTTGAGGATTTTTTTAATCATTTACCTAAAGGTGCTCGTTTAGTAGGGGTCGAACTTAATGATCGTGCAGAAGATTTAGAAACATTTCATCATCCTAGGCGATGTGTATATTTATTGGGTGCTGAAGATCATGGATTGTCTAAAGCTGCCATGGAAAAATGCCATTACTTGGTTAAATTTAAATCCGAAAAAAGCGTTAATGTAGCCGTAGCAGGGAGTATTGTCCTTTACGATAGAGGGGTCAATAAGCCTAGAGCATAAGTGCTTTATGTTCTCACTTTAATGGTGTTCGTTATTTCATTTTAATTGTACTTCCTGTAACTTCATTCACTTGTTTTTTGGTAATTTAATGGAAATTGAAGAACAGCTAATCCAATAAATAAAACCAACGTTTCTTCTACTTTTATTTAGATAATTAGGTGGAAATCAACTCTTTTGTTTTGAAAATATACCTATCGAATGGGATTTAGATCTAAATAATCGCAACTATTTTGTTAAAATTTTAATTTAAAAACAATGTTTTGTGTAAGTTGGAATAGAGTCTTAAAAAATGTAATTAAGACTGGTTCAAAAGCTAAAAATATAACATTTTACCATTGAAAATGCTATATTTGTAACGCAAACAAACTAACTTACTAATAAAATTATAAACAAAATGAAGTTTGGAATCATAAAAGAAAGAAAAAATCCACCTGACAGACGTGTGGTTTTTACCCCAGATGAAATCCTTACGTTGAAGCATCATTTTCCGCAGGCTGAAATCGTAGTAGAATCTTCAGATATTCGTGTTTTTTCAGATGCGAGCTATGAAGAAAAAGGAATAACAGTTACTACAGATGTTTCAGATTGTGATATTTTACTTGGCGTAAAAGAAGTCCCTGTTGATGCTTTAATTCCAAATAAAAAATATTTTTTCTTTTCACACACCATTAAAAAACAAGCCTATAATCGAAAATTACTTCAAGCAGTTTTAGCAAAAAACATAGAATTATTAGACCACGAAACCATTGTTGATGCAAATAATAAACGGTTAATAGGTTTTGGACGTTATGCAGGAATTGTTGGTGCTTACAATGGATTCAGAGCTTTTGGAATTAAGTTCGAGTTATTTCAGTTGCCAAAAGCTGAAACGCTTCCTGATCAACAAGCTTTAATTGCTCAATTACGTAAATTAATGCTACCTCCGCTTAAAATTGTTTTAACTGGTTCTGGAAAAGTAGCACATGGAGCTAAAGAAATGTTAGACGCAATGAAAGTGAAACAAGTTTCCCCTGATGACTATCTAACTAAAACTTTTGCCCAACCCGTTTATACTTTCATTGACGTTTTAGATTACAATAAGCGTAAAGATGGTCAGCCATTTGATAAAAAAGACTTTTATACTAATCCTGATGCCTACGAAAGTAACTTTGGACGTTTTGCCGAGGTGTCAGATATTTTTATGGCGGGTCATTTCTATGGAAATGGAGCTCCTATTATTTTGTCAAAAGAAATGTTGGCTTCACCCACTTGCTCCATTAAAGTTGTAGCAGATATTTCATGTGACATTGACGGCCCTATAGCTTGTACGTTGCGTTCTAGCACAATAGCAGAACCTTTATATGGTTATTTACCGAGTGAACATAAAGAGGTAGATGTTTTTCATCCTGGAGCAATTGTAGTCATGGCAGTGGACAACTTACCTTGTGAATTACCTAAAGATGCCAGTGAAGGTTTTGGAGAAATGTTTTTAAAGCATGTAATACCAGCCTTTTATAACCAAGATGCAGACGGTATTTTAGAACGAGGTAAGATTACAGAAAACGGAAAATTGACACCTAGATTTGCGTATTTGCAAAATTATGTAGAAGGTAAAGAATAATAAGTATAATTGAGTGATGTATACAAACGGAATATCTAATAGTATATTTCAATTACTTTTTTGTATGTTATATGTACTCTTAAATAAATGATATATCCCGAGAAATCGGGATATTTTTTTTTGACAGAATAAATAAAGGTTTATATTTGTTTTAACTAACCAAACTAAAAATAAACCAATGAATTCTAATAAACAAACGAATTATCCAGCGTTGTATACCTTGATTACGGTATTCTTTTTTTGGGGTTTTATTGCAGCTGGAAATAGTATTTTTATCCCTTTTTGTAAAAGCTATTTTTCACTAGATCAATTTCAATCACAATTAGTAGATTTCGCTTTTTACACGGCTTATTATATTGGCGCTTTATTACTTTTTGCACTAGGCGATCGCTCTGGAAAAGATATTGTGGGAACTTGGGGCTATAAAAAAAGCATCGTTTATGGCTTATTATTTTCTGCCTTAGGAGCCGGGGCAATGATTGTTGCAGTTGAAGCAAGTGTATATTACGGCATGTTAGTAGGTTTGTTTATTGTAGCACTTGGTTTTTCATTGCAGCAAACAGCAGCTAATCCATTTGCAATCTTATTAGGTGACCCTAAAACTGGTGCAAGCCGAGTGAATTTAGGAGGCGGAATTAATTCATTTGGAACTACTATTGGGCCAATTGTAGTAGCCTTAGCTTTATTTGGTACCGCAACTTCTGTCTCAGATGAACAAATTAAAGCATTAGCATTGAATAAAGTGGTGATGTTGTATGTTGGGGTTGGGTTATTATTTATAGCAGCTGCGGGGTTGTTTTATTTTTCTAAAAAAGTACCAACAGGAGTAGTAACAGAACCTATTGAAAAAGCAAATAAAGCTTTACGAACATTAATTGTAATGACTTTATTATTAGCGGCTTGTTTTGTGCCTATTTTTAAAACGTATCAAAATGAGGTAACTAATTTAGATGTTCAAGCTATGGCCGATTTAGAGGCTTATCGTATGCGATTTTTAATGTTGGCTTTAGCAGTAGTTGTTATTGGTATTTTGTTTTCATATCGTTCTGCTAAAGTCAATGCAAATGGTTGGGGAGCCATGCAATATCCTCAGTTGGTATTGGGAATGTTGGCTATTTTTGTCTATGTAGGAGTAGAAGTGGCTATAGGAAGTAATTTAGGAGAATTATTAAAATTAAAAGAGTTTGGAAAATTACAGTCTTCAAATATTGCTCCTTATATTTCTATGTATTGGGGAAGTTTGATGATAGGCCGCTGGGCTGGTGCTATTAGCGTATTTAATCTAAAAGGTAGGGCTAAAAGTATGGCATTAATCATTATTCCTTTAGTAGCTTTCGGAATAATATTAGGCGTAAATATTATTTCTGGTAAAGACATGCAACCTTTATATTGGTACGCAATCTGTGTTTTAATTCAAATTATCGCTTTTTTCATAAGTAAAGATAAACCAGCTAGAACATTAATGGTCTTTGGCTTATTTGGATTAACAGCTATGATTATAGGTTTATGTTCAACTGGGACAGTAGCTATTTATGCTTTTTTATCGGGTGGATTAGCTTGTAGTATTATGTGGCCTGCTATTTTTAGTTTATCTATTATTGGCCTTGGTAAATATACTTCTCAGGGTTCAGCGTTTTTAATCATGATGATTTTGGGCGGTGGAATCATTCCTCCAATTCAAGGTAAGTTGTCCGATATTATAGGGATTCATCAATCTTACATCGTTGCTGTTCTTTGTTTTGCTTATTTAACGTTGTTTGCTTTTCTAGTAAAAGGTATGCTGAAAAAACAAAATATAGATGTTGATAGTATCGAGGTAGAAGGAAGTCATTAAAAAAATAGTATTACACAAAAATAACCCCTAATTTTGAAACTTGAAGTTAGGGGTTTATTATTTTAAAAATTAAAAAAATGAATAATGAAGTAAAATTAATGATCTATACAGAGGAAATATTAAATGTAGGACAAACTACAAGTATTGAATCTGAAGTAGAAAACGGCAATTGTGTAGTTTTTCAAGATAATGGAGAAACAGGCTACTTTTATGCTATTGATACTATAAATGAAGAATTAATAGTCTTGGATGCTCTTCACATATATAATGTAAAAGATGTAGTAAATACAAATGATGAATGCTTAGTTAAAATACTATGGACAGAAGATAAGACCAAAGCTATTTTGTCTATCAATAATTATTATCATGCTTTGTTGGATTTCAAAAATAAGCAAGGTTACTGTCGAACAGGTTTTCCAAAAGCGAGTAAAGTTTGGCAATCTCAAACAAATCGTCAATTAACCGATGCTTTGTTGGATGAATTGTTTTTTTAATTCATAGCTTTTAATTATAATATCAAAAATTAGTTTTCAACTTTCAAGTTCTGTTTTAACTGCACAAATTAATTCTTCAACATTAATATCTTTTAGTTTATTAAATTGAATACAATAACCTGTTATTTTTGTTTTTCCAATTTTAGAACTATAAGTTTTAGATAGATATTCCTTGTCTTTAATCCCCATTATATAAACAGAAATCCCTTTGGAAGTTGCGCTTAGTCCAATTTTATAGAATTCTTTAGATTTACCACCAGCTAATGGCAAAGTACATGAACCATAACCAATGTTAGGATTTGCTACTACTTTGCCAAGGCTATTTTTACCCTCTAAAAACCAGAGCTTAGCTTGTGGTGCAGCCTCTACAATAAGCTTGTGTAAAAGCTGTATTTCTCTACCTTTATTAACTTCTAAACTACTGATATAACATTCAATTTCTTGTTTAATCATTGTTTTTTATGTGTTTGAAAATGAATTTAATACATCATCTAAATTTGTTAAAGTCATTGTAAAACCTATTTTGAAACCTTCTAGTAAACTTTCCATACGTTCGAAAGATTCGTTATATATTTCAATTTGTACTTGTGTGCCGTTATTTTGTTCCTTAAAAGTATAATCCCAATAAGACCCTGCTGGCTCAGGATTCGCCTCTGCATCTGTAAAAACATTAAACATTGAAAATGAAGTTGTAGGATTAATTTTTATATATTGTTGTAATGCCCAACGTTCAACTCCCTCCGGACTAATCATAGCATAAAAGCGTTTGCCACCTTCTTCAAAGTTCATTTCTTTTGTTTTAGCAGTAAATGGGGCAGGAGCAACCCATTGATCGAGTAACTCAGCATTAGTAAAAGCTTTCCAAACCAAAGATAAAGGAGCGTTAAAATCACGGGTGATGAATACTTTTTTAGCCGTTTTATCAACCGTAAAATCAAAAAATAAATTGTTCATCTCTTTTGTTTTAATTATTAAGTTTGTTTATATTTTTTAAAGAACCAAACCTTCAAAATATCTGCAGTAAGAATATAGAGAAGGATTATTCCTAACATGAATCCTACGTTTTTTAATGGTAATGGGGTAAGTCCTATTTCTTTAGCAATGGGTAAATAAGGTAAAGTAATAGTAAGAATTAAAGCTAGTATACTAAGTAAGAATAAATATTTTCCAGGCTTACTTTTTATAAAAGCACGATGGGTTCTAATAATAAATAAAATACACAATTCTGTTAGTACAGATTCAATAAACCAACCTGTTTGAAATGTAGCTTCTTTTGCTTTTAATACATAAAATAAAGTTATAAAAGTTATAATGTCAAAAACGGAACTATGTATTCCAAAAATAACCATATAATTTCTAATTATTTTAATGTTCCATTTGCCAGGTTTGCTATAAACATCTGAATCTACATTATCATTTGCAACACTTAGATAGGGAAAATCAGTTAAGAAATTAGTAAGTAATATTTGCTTTGGTAACATTGGAAGAAAGGGGAGAAGCAATGACGCTACAGCTACACTAAACATATTTCCAAAAGTAGCACCAGTATTGATGTATAAGTATTTCATAGTATTGGCAAAGGTTTTTCGTCCTTGTTTAATTCCTTCAGCAATTACAATTAATTCTTTTTCCATTAACACAAAATCAGCAGTTTCCTTAGCTACATCCACAGCGTTATCAACAGAAATACCAACATCTGCAGCATTGATTGCACCGACATCATTGATTCCATCTCCCATATAGGCTACAGTATAGGAATGTTTTAATGCTAAAATAATACGTTCCTTTTGTTGCGGTTCTACTTCGGCAAAAATATGTGTTCTTTTTACCAATTGCTTCAAAGCCTCTGTATTAGTATTTAGTAGTTCCTTACCTGTAAGTATTATTGGATTCTCTATTCCAATATTTTTAGCAATCGATATGGCAATATTTTTGTTATCTCCAGTGATTATTTTTAAACCTACTTTAAGTTGGTGTAATTCATTAATTGTTTCTGTAATTCCTTTTTTTACAGGGTCGAGCATTAAAATGAAGCCAGCAAAAATCATATCTATTTCAAGTTCTTTTGTTATAGAATTAGTTGTTATAGATTTGTAACAAATAGCAATTACTCGATATCCTTGTTCTCCAAATTGTTGAAATTGCTGTTCTATTTTTTCTTCAAATAAAGCAATTGGCTGAATTTCATTGTTTTCGTCTCTAATTTTACTACAAATACTCTTAATTTGAGAAAAAGCACCTTTGCTAATTAGTAGTTGCTCAGAATTTGTTTGTATAGCAATGCTTAATCTTTTTCTAATAAAGTCATACGGAACTTCTCCTATTTTAGTGACCGGATCTTTAGTTTCAACTTTTATGTTTTTCAACGCTTGATCAATAGGATTCGTATAACCTGTTTCATTGCTGGCATTCCAAAAAGCTAGTTGTTTTACCCATTCGCTTTCTTGACCAACATAATTTATTAGTCCAGCTATTTTAATACTTCCTTCAGTTATGGTTCCTGTTTTATCGGTACAAAGTAAATTAACTTCACCTAAATTTTGTATGGAATTTAATTTTTTGACAATTACTTTTTTTTCTAGTAATTTTTTTGCTCCAGCACTCATGGCTATTGTTGCAATGGCTGGTAATAATTCGGGAGCCATACCTACAGCTAAAGCAAGTGCAAATAGAGCAGATTCCATGATGCTTTTTTGATTCAAAAGATTTACAATCAAAATAAAAAGAGCTAAAACTAATGTAATTTTCATTAAGAAATAGCCAAAATCTTTAATACCTTTTTCAAAAGTTGATTCTACGGCTATTGAGGCACTTTTTGCAATGTGACCAAATAATGAGTTTTCACCTGTTTGAATTACTAGTGCCTTAGCCTCTCCGCTTATTATATTTGTCCCTTCCCATAAGGAATTACTTCGCTTGCTTAGTTCGGTTTCTTCGTTTAATTTTCCTATTTCTTTTCTTACAGGATAGGATTCTCCTGTTAAAGAGGATTCATTTACATAAAGTTCATTAGCTGCTAAAAGAATACAATCTGCGGGTAACATATCCCCAGCGGTTAAGGTTATAATATCGCCAGCTACGATTTGATTAGCATTAATTTTAGTTATTTTTCCATCTCGAAAAACGGTTGTTTTAATAGCAATTAAGGCTTGGAGTTTTTCTACTACTTTACCCGCATTTCGTTCTTGAAAGAAACTAAGCAAACCGGTGGACAAAACAATGAATAAAATGATAAAAACTTCAGAGGTATCACCTAAAAAGCCAGAAATAATTACCGCTCCGATTAGCATTAACATGAGCGGACTTTTAAATTGGTTGACAAAAAGCATTATATCTTTTTGTAAAGCAGAACGATTTTTAAGAGCGTTGTTATTTTTCGAAATTCGCTTAGTAGCATCTGCTTGCGATAATCCTTCTTCATTACTATTTAGTTGTTCTAACCAATACGAACTATCGTATTGCCAAAATTTATTTTCTACTTTTTGTTCCAAAATATTTTTTTTGAAGTGTTTCTAATAAATTAGAATTCAATTTGTTTCGTGAATATCAAATTTACATCTTTTTTAAGTAGAACAAAAGAAGTTGTGTTAGTAATCATTCTTTAATTAAAAAAAAGTATTATTAATTGATAAGCACAAAAAAAAGCGTGAAACAAAGTTCACGCTTTCAGTAGATTGTTTTTTATTGCCTATATTTTGAAAATACCTCCAAAACTGATAATACGTTGTAAAAACCAAAAGTGTTGAGAAGCACTATCAGAGGTGTATTTTGTAGTTCTGATATCATTCATGTCAATGTAACCTCCTTTTAATTCGGTTTGTATAAAGAAATGTTTAAAGAAAGTGAAATTTAGACCTACTTTTGCTGAAAGACCATAACCAGCTAGATGAAATTCATCATAGCGTTCTTTTCCAAGGAGTCTAGTATTTGTTTTAGGAAGTAAAACACCTGCTCCTAAACCTTCAGTTAAATTAATTTGTACTTTATCACTGTTCCATGATTTGAATATTTTAGAAGAAATATCATCCACTCTTGAAATTTCTGTATTGATATAGTTTAATCCATCAGTATGTTCAAATGTTAAGAATGGAGGTGGTGAAGTATCGTCAGTGTCAGGATTAAAATTTTCTTGAAAATTTATTGGGGTGTTATTGTAATTTCCATTATAAATTGAGCCTTCATCAGTACTTGGTAAATTTACATATCCTGTTACATTAGCTATTTGATCTTGTGTAAAAACATATTTCATATGGTCTAATCCAATTGAAATATTGTAGTGATCTGAAATAAAGTAACCTATTCTCAAATTTGTTTGTGGAATAGTCATTCTACCAGGATTAATATAATCCAAATGCCATCCTTTAGGTTTGTCATGTGCTACAGCATCAGTTACAATAAAATCATAGTTTTCTCCTTTAAAGTGAATATCCGAATTTGAATAGGATTCTCTATTTCCTCCCCAGAAAATGTAAAATTTACCTTTGTTATGAGCCGTGTATTTTTCTGGTGTTTCAACTGTTTCTTGCGAAAAGGTGTACTGTGAAAAAACACAAAAAGATAGTACAACCATTAGTAATGATTGTTTCATAAGAATTTAAAAAAATAAGTATTTAAAATTGATTAATTGTTTTTCGAATGGCTACTAATCGAGTCATTAAACCTTCGAAATAGTCTAAATGTAACATATTTGCTCCATCACTTTTAGCATTAGCAGGATCAAAGTGGGTTTCAATAAAAATGCCATCTACACCAACAGCAATTCCGGCTTTGGCAATAGTTTCTATTTTATCTGGTCTTCCTCCTGTAACACCACTAGTTTGGTTGGGCTGTTGAAGTGAATGAGTAACATCTAAAACAGTAGTTCCAAATTCTTGCATGGTAGGTATCCCTCTAAAATCTACAATCATATCTTGGTAACCAAACATGGTTCCTCTATCTGTAATCATAAAATTTTCATTACCTGAGTCAATTACTTTTTGAGCTGCATGTTGCATACTTTCAGGACTCATGAATTGCCCTTTTTTTAAGTTTACCGTTTTTCCTGTTTTAGCAGCAGCTACAACTAAATCGGTTTGACGAACTAAGAAAGCAGGAATTTGTAATACATCAACATATTCAGCTGCTAATGAAGCGTCTTCATTTGTATGAATATCAGTCACTGTTGGTACACCAAATTCTTTAGAAACTTTTTGTAAAATTTTCAAAGCTTTTTCATCTCCAATACCTGTAAAACTATCTACACGAGAGCGATTAGCTTTTTTAAAAGAACCTTTGAAAACATATGGTATTTCTAATTGATTGGTAATATTTACTAGTTTTTCAGCTATTCTCATGGCCATTTCTTCACCTTCAATGGCACATGGACCAGCTAGGACAAAAAAATTACCACTATTTGTATGTTTAATTTGAGGTATATTGTTTAAATTCATGTTCTCTATTTTTTGTAGTGCAAAGATAAAATAAAACCTTTAAAACGAATGTTCTAAAGGTTACATAATTTGTTTATTTTTTGGGTAAAAAACCTTTTGGGCAAAGTACTTCTCCTTTATCGGTTAAATTAAGATATAATAACCATTTTTCTGTTTTACCTTCAATCCAAACTTCATAAATTTCAAGCGTTCCTACTCCTACTGAATTGTTTTTTGATGGATAAGGACAACAAGTGTCTACTCGCTTGAATAATAGTTTTTCACCGTCTTTTGAAGTAATACCATTAAAGAAACGTTTTACATTTGCTAAATTAGCATTTTCAGTTTTATAAAATCCTAAATTAACGGGATAATCTTGGTGAAAACCATATTTTCCTTCATTAGCAATGGTTTTAATATCAAAATGATCTCCAATGATTTTTGGCATTATCGCTTTATCATTAATGTTTTGAATTGTTGATTTTGTACTTATACAAGCAATGTTAAACAAAATCAATCCAAAAAGAATTATTTTTTTCATTTTAGTTATTTTTTTGATGCATTTTTTTTAGAAACAAGATATCCAATAATTATACCAATTGGTAATAACGAAGAATAATTCATTAGAAGTAAGCTCTTAAAATTATAGTAGGCTTCTGCTTCTTTTAAAGTTATCTTTCCTGACTTAATTGAGGCTTGAATAAAATTTTTCATTAAATCAGGAGAAATATATTTTAATGAAAAATAAAGTGCTGCTGGTAGAAATAAAGCAAATACACCAGTTATGAATAAACTTGAAATAAATGATTGTTGAAAAGTAATTTGATTGTTATAATCATTTTTCTTTTTTAAGTATAAAGCTCTGTAGTATAGGATTGAAAAAGGAATTGTAATTAAAATAGAAAAGATAGGTTGTATAAAAAGTTTATCACTATGAAAACCCAGCCATTTTTCAAGTTGAGACCATAAAATAAATGTAAAAGCTAGATAAAAACCCCAATATATTTCTAATTTAATTTTTCCCATAATTTTAATTTAATGTTAATTCTTTTGTAACAAATGTTACATTTGAAGTTTTGAATTTATATTTTTGTACAAAAATAATAAATATGGATGTATTATTTGGTACTTGGCATTGGTCAATATCAGGTTTGTTAATAGGATTAATCATGTTAGTGCTTACGTATTTTGGAAAAACGTTTGGCATGTCATCAAATTTAAGGACTTTGTGTAGCATGACACTTGCTAAAAAACAAAGTACTTATTTTAATTTTGATTGGAGAGAGCAACGTTGGAACTTAGCTATAGTTTTAGGAGCTATTGTTGGTGGGTTTATTGCTTATCATTTTATGATGGATTCTAAGCAAGTACTTCAGTTGAATCCAACTACAGTAAAACAATTACAATCTTTACACATTGATGCACCTAATGGTAAGTTAGGACCTGATGCTATTTTTGGTGTTGAGCAAATGTGGACATGGAAAGGATTTTTATTACTTTTAGGTGGTGGGTTTTTAATTGGTTTTGGCACACCTTATGCTGGTGGTTGTACCTCAGGGCATGCTATTTCTGGATTGAGTAACTTGCAAATTCCCTCGTTAATTGCTGTTATTGGTTTTTTCATTGGCGGATTAATTGCAGCTCATTTTTTAATTCCTTTAATTTTTGGTTAAAATGAAATTGTTTAAATTCTTTGTAGTAGGTATTGTTTTTGGAATTGTATTAACCAAAGCTGAAGCTATTTCTTGGTATCGCATTTATGAAATGTTTCAATTTCAGTCATTTCATATGTACGGAATTATTGGTACTGCCATTTTTGTAGGTGTTACTGGTATCTATTTAATCAAGAAAAAAGAGGTTAAAGATATTAAAGGGGCTCCTATCCAAATTATGGATAAAGATCGTGTTTTTTTTAGATATATAGTAGGAGGGACGATGTTTGGATTAGGTTGGGGTATAGTAGGGTGTTGTCCTGGTCCAATTTTTATTTTATTAGGAACAGGTATGCAATCGATTGCTATTATTTTATTTGGGGCTTTATTGGGTACTTATGTTTATGGAATGATTAAGGATAAATTACCTCATTAATTTAGAAACCTGATATATGTTAGTTTTTAATACTTCTTTTTTTTGTACTTTTATGTTGTTAAATTAAGCAGTTATGAAAACGACAGTACATATACAAAATTTGAAGTGTGGTGGTTGTGCTTCAACCATTACTAAGAATTTAACTGCATTAGACGATGTATCTAATGTAATAGTTGGTGTAGAGGATGATTCAGTGACTTTTGATTATTCTGAAGTTCATACTTTAGACGTAGTAAAAAAAACATTAGCAGAATTAGGTTATCCAGAAGATGGTGAGCGCAATAGTTTAACTGATAAAGCTAAATCTTATATTAGTTGTGCTGTTGGTAAAATAACAAAATAAAAAAGTCCCAAATCTATTTGGGACTTTTTTTATATGATTTCAGCACTCAATCCAGCATCTAATAATGCCGAACATTGAGGCTTGAGTTTAGGTAGCTCACCCGTTTTAACAGTGCATTTTCCCTTGTAGTGCACTAAAATAGCGCATTGTTCAGCTTGTTCCCAAGTGTGATCACATACACGTACCAAGGTTTCAATAACATGATCGAAGGTGTTTACATCATCATTATATAAAACAATTTCATTGTTGATTCCAACTGCTTCCTCTACTAATACTTCTTCCTGAACTTGTTCTAATGTACTCATAATTAATTGATTAAAATTAATAATGCAAAAATACTATTTTTTTTCAAATTTTAATGCGACCCAATTGTTGCGTTCTTTTTTTGAAAGATAAGTTAATCCTAAATTTTCACAACATTCTTGAATTGCAGGAATATCTTCTGTATAAAATCCGCTAAGTAATAAAGTAGCATTATCATTCATGCAATTTACATAACTTGTCATATCATTTAATAAAATATTTCTATTAATATTAGCAATAAACAAGTCGTATTTTTGACCTTGCTTCAACCAAGTAGCATCTCCTTCATATACAGAAATATGTTTACAATTATTACGTTCTGTATTTTCAATAGAATTTAAATAACACCAATTATCAATATCTACGGCATCAATTGGTTGGGCACCTTTCATTTCAGCTAAAATAGCTAAGATAGCAGTTCCACAACCCATGTCCATTGTTTTTTTATTGGTTAATTCTAATTCTAGTAAATGTTGAATAACCATGTGTGTGGTTTCATGATGACCCGTTCCAAAGCTCATTTTTGGTTCAATTACAATTTCATAAGTGGCATTTGTTGCTTCATGAAATGGTGCGCGAACATGACAAATTCCATCAACATCAATAGGAGAGAAGTTCTTTTCCCATTCTTCATTCCAATTGACTTGTTCAATTTCTTCAAACGTATAATTGATTTTAAATTCAGGGTTTTCAAGAATATAGATATCATTTAAAATATCTTCAGTCCATAAATCCTTTTGAACAAAAGCAGATACGCCCGTTTCTGTTTCAATAAAGCTTTCAAAGGCAGTTTCTCCTAATTCAGCAATTAATATTTCTGAACCAAGTTCAAGAGGTTCAATGGTAAAATGATATCCTATATAAATATTCGACATATTGTTTCGATTTAAAACATAAAAAAATAGGAAGCAAAATTACTACTTCCTATTTTAATATTTCTATTTTAATTAATATAATTTTGGAAACTTAGCAGGAAA
>CAYNNB010000053.1:3796-13936 GCA_964398425.1 uncultured Flavobacterium sp. | reverse complement strand
AAATGACATCACAACCCGAACAAATATTAGAAAATAATTTAGTCTTGCAATTGCAAAAATTAGGCTATCAAAAGGTCATCATCAAAGATGAAAACGACTTGTTAGCCAATTTAAAAAAGCAGTTGGAAATTCATAATAAAGTTACGTTTAGCCCTAATGATTTTAAGCAAATCTTAAACGCCATTAATAAAGGTAACATTTTTGAACGAGCTAAATTATTACGCGAACGTGTGGTATATACTAATGATGAAGGAGAAACTAAAACTATTGAGTTAATCAATCAAATTCATTGGTGTCAAAATGAATTTCAGGTTACGCAACAAGTAACGATGGATGGTACACACAAAAACCGTTACGATGTTACTATTTTAGTAAATGGGTTGCCCTTAGTTCAAATTGAGTTAAAACGCCGTGGGTTGGAATTAAAAGAGGCGTTTAATCAAACGAATCGTTATGAAAGACATTCGTATGGAGCAGGTCATGGTTTGTTTCAATTTATCCAATTGTTTGTTATTAGTAATGGAGTAAATACCAAGTATTACGCTAATAGTCCGATACAAGCCCGTTCGTTTAAACAAACTTTTTACTGGACAGATAAGGAGAATAATTTAATTACCCAGTTGGTTGATTTTACCAATGTATTTTTAGAACCTTGTCATGTATCTAAAATGATAACGAAATACATTGTTTTAAACGAATCACAAAAAATATTAATGGTATTGCGTCCGTATCAATTTTATGCCACAGAAGCTATTATAGATAGGGTAAAAACCACCACTAAGTTTGGCTATATTTGGCACACAACGGGTTCGGGAAAAACACTAACGTCTTTTAAAACCGCACAAATCTTAACGAATCTACCCGAAGTGTATAAAGTTGTTTTTGTGGTGGATAGAAAAGATTTAGATTATCAAACTACTAAAGAGTTTAACAGTTTTAGTAAAGGCAGTATTGACGGTACGAATAATACACTGTCGTTAGTAAAACAAATGGCAGATGAAACCAAGTTGATTGTTACAACCATTCAAAAGTTAAATACCGCTATTTCTAAAAAGAAGTATTTAAACGAAATGGAACGTTTACAAGATAAGCGTTTGGTTTTCATTTTTGATGAGTGTCACCGTAGTCAGTTTGGTAAAACGCATGATGATATAAAAAACTTCTTTAAATCAAGTCAAATGTTTGGCTTTACTGGTACTCCTATATTTGAAGAAAACGCTGGTAAAAATGAATATGGCAAACGAACTACTAAAACTTTATTTGAAGATTGTTTACATAAATATGTTATTACCAACGCCATTAAAGACCAAAACGTATTAAAATTCTCCATTGAATACATCAGTACGTTTAAGAAGAAAGATCATATTGAAGATATTGAAATTGAAGCGATTGATGAGCCAGAAGTAATGAATGCTCCCGAACGTTTAAATATCATTACGGATTATATTATTGAAAACCATAAACGTAAAACACATAACAAAGAGTTTACGGCTATGTTTTGTGTTTCGAGTGTTCCCACATTAATTGAATATTACAATTTATTCTATCAAAAAAGACTTGAAGGAAAGCATGATTTAAAAATAGCTACTATCTTTTCTTATCAAGCCAATGAAGACGATAAAGAGACACAAGGTTATATCATAGAAGATGAAGAAGAGGATTTATTACAAGTAGCTGAGCCAAGGTTAGAATATAAATCGGAACATACTAGAGATACTTTAGAAAATTATATTAAGCACTATAATAAAGAGTTTGGGACTAATTTTACCAGTAACGATTCGCAATCCTTTTACAACTATTACAATGATATTGCCAAGCGAGTAAAAAGCAAACAAATTGATGTTTTATTAGTGGTTAATATGTTTTTAACAGGTTTTGATAGTAAGCATTTGAACACCTTGTATGTAGATAAAAATTTAAAATACCATGGATTGATTCAAGCCTATTCTAGAACCAATCGTATTTTAAATGAAATGAAATCGCAAGGGAATATTGTTTGTTTTAGAAACTTAAAGCACGCGACTGATGAAGCGATTGCGTTGTTTTCAAACATCAACGCCAAAGAAGATATTATCATTGCGCCGTATGAAGAATATGTACAAAAATTCAATGAAGCTTTTATTGAATTATTGAAAATTGTTCCAACAGTTGACAGTGTCAACAAATTAAGAAGCGAAGAAGAAGAGTTTGATTTTGTAAAAGCTTTTCGTGAATTAATGCGTATCAAGAACGTATTGAATACGTTTACAGAATTTGATTTTTCGGATTTGTCCATGACAGAACAGTCATTCGAAGATTACAAGAGTAAATATTTGGATTTACACGATAAGACTAAAGTTCATCAGCAAAAAGAATTGGTTTCTATTTTGGATGATATCGATTTTGAATTGGAATTAATTCACCGTGATGAAATTAATGTTAGTTATATTTTAAAGCTTCTTGCGAAATTAAAAGACGCTCCAGTTGAAGAGCAAGAAAAGCAAAAACAAAAAATTGTAGATGCTTTAGTAGGTGAAACCCAATTAAGAAGCAAACGAGAATTGATTGAACAATTCATTAATAACAATTTACCGCTAGTTGAAGATTCTGATGCCATTCCAGAAGCTTTTGAGCAGTATTGGTTACTAGAACAAAGGAAAGCAATTGATAAATTAGTAGAGGAAGAAAACCTTAAATCCCAGGAGTTAGAAAGAGTTATTGGCGATTATATTTTCACTGAAAAGAAACCTATGCGTGATGATGTAATAGGTATGTTAAACGAACGTCCAAGCCTAAAAGAAAGAGCAACTACATCAGAAAGAATCATAGGAAAGATTTATGATTTTGTGGAAACTTTTATTAGTGGAATTGGGGGGTAATAATTGATTTATATGTTTATAAGCAATAGTTAGCTCGGTTTTAACAATAATATCATTTTTGTATTTAATGTTATTGTTTACAAAAAGACACATTTTTTTAGAGAAAATGAAAGATTTAAAGTTAAAGTTTATAAATATGATAGATGCAACTTTATTTCATTTTGGAATTCTTAATTCAACCATGCTTAGCCAGAAAACCCATCCGAAAAGCAAATAAAAACGATAAAAGAAAAAGCACAAACTGTTTTAGATGTTAGAGCTTCTTTCCCTACTAGTTCATTAGCAGATTTATACAATCCATTAACCATGCCACCCGCTTTAGTAAAAGCCCACAACGAATTAGACAAAGCCGTTGATGCAGCCTATAGCAAACAAACCTTCACTAGCGAAGCCAAACGCATGGAGTTTTTATTTGAGTTGTATGAGAAATATACCGCTGGGTTGTTTGTGAAGGAGAAGAAAAGTAAAAAGTATAAAAAAGAATAAAGTAAATATTTTACAGGTTATTTTACTTAATTTATTTTGAAAAAAAGTTTATTTAATTAATTATATTTGAAAAATTTTAAAAATAGATTTAATGAAAAAAAGTAGTTTTTTTGTGTTATTGCTCATGTTAGTGACACAATTTAGTATGGCACAAAAGAAAAAAGTGGCAGTAGTTACCTTTTATGCTAACAAGGTAGTTGGTTTTTCTGATTTAGGTATTGGCTCAGAAGAATTGATAAAGGAGATTTTTAATTTAAGGGATAACCCTGACTTTAATTTGACTCCTATTTTAAATAAATATCACGATACTTTTTTTAATGAATATGCTAAAGAATTACCTTTTGAATTACTTTCAGAAAATGAAGTGTGTGAATCTGAAGGTTATGCTCAATTTCAACCTAAATATGATTTAAAAAAATATGAGGCTAGAGATTATTTGTTATTTGGGAAATACAAATATATTTATGAAGGATTTATGGGTCAGGCGAATGAAATAGCTATGGCTAAATTATTTGCTGAAAAAGCGGATGGTGTAATGTTTGTTTCCATTAATTTTGATTTGGTGAAAGGCTTTGGAGTAGGAGGTACTGCTACAGTTAAGGTTAGAGCAACAACTCGTTTGGCTTTGTATGACAAGCAAGGAAACAAAGTGTTTGCTTTTTCTGAAGGAGAAAATTCTAAGAAGACAGGAGTTATGATTAAAGGCATTCCAGTATTATCACCTGAAAAGATTTTGCCTATGTGTGATAGTGCTTTAACTGAATTAATGGGTGATTTATCTAAGCGAATCGCTAAGATTGTAAAAAAGACAGCAGTTAAATTATAATTAAAAAAAGCTAGCAAATTGCATTGCCCCCAAACAGTTAGACACTATTGGGGGTTTTTTATGAAAAAAAGTCAAGTATTTTTTTTAGCCAATAGTATGTAAGCACTTGATGAAAATGAAAAGAAAGAAGTTACCATATGTATTGATGTTAAAGAGAAACGAGATTATTTAATCATTACTGATACCTGAATAGGGATAGCAATTGAAGATAAAATTTTTCTTCCATTTTTCACAACACGAAAGGAAGGAGCGGGTATTGGATTGACACTTCCTAAGAATATTATTGAGGTACATGGAGGTTATTTAGCTTTTAAAAAAGAAAATAATCAAACAGTATTCACAGACTGTTTATTTGAAACCTAATTTAAGTATTAAACAATTGATTTCTAGGTATTAATTTAATAACAATATTCCCTCTTATGTACGAATCCTTTCGTGTAGCTACTAAATAAAGCACAAAAATCAGTTTGTAAGAAGGCTGGTTTTCTTATTTTTAATTAATATCTTTTTTGAGTACAACGGGCAAAAACATTTAAAAGAATTTGTATGTTTAAAAGATATTAATAATAGGGTAGTTGTGAATTCTTATTTGGCAATTTAGGATAAAATTGATAAATAAAAAGAAGCTATTTTTTCTTTTCTTTCAAGACGTGTTCAAAAACAATTTAACTTTGCAAATATCCTAAAAAGTTAGGCATAAAAAAAGCAGGATTAAATTACTCTAATCCTGCTTAAAATCTAACTTTTTTATTTTTAAAAACTTGTAGCGAAGACGGGAGTTGAACCCGTGACCTCAGGGTTATGAATCCTGCGCTCTAACCAACTGAGCTACCTCGCCATTTTATTGGTCTTGCATCTGTCTCAATGCGGGTGCAAATATAGAACTTATTCAATAGTTTCCAAAAAATATTTAAAAAAAAATACACTTTTTTTGTGTTGAAAAATATTTTAAAAAAAAGTGTAATTAATTCAACTTTTTTTATATTTTACCAAAAATTTAAATGGTTTGTCATTGATTAATCTAAACTGTTATTAATTAATTAATTAACAAATTTTACTAGATTTTTAAAGCATAAACTAAAGCTAAAAATAGATAAAAATGAAGCAAAAAGTTAAATATGAATTAGAATTTCCTATTCAGTCTTCTCCACAACTCTTATACCAATACATATTGACTCCTTCGGGATTGTCAGAATGGTTCGCTGATAATGTGAATTCGAGAGGGGAGTTTTATACTTTTATTTGGGATGATTCAGAAGAGAAAGCAAAATTGGCTTCTAAGAAATCTGGGGAGAAAGTTAAGTTTAGGTGGCTAGATGAGGATGGAAACGATACTGAATATTTTTTTGAAATGAAAATTCAAGTGGATGAGATTACCCAAGATGTATCTTTGATAGTGACTGATTTTTCAGATCCAGATGAGTTACATGAGTCAAAATTATTGTGGGAAAACCTAATTTCAGATTTAAAACATGTAATTGGTTCGGTTTAGTTTAAATTATGAAGTATATTTGTCCCGATTTTATCGGGATTTTTTATGATTAATTATAATGGAAAACTTGTAGAGCAAAGTGCTCAAATGATTGAAATTAACAGAGGGTTTCTGTTTGGTGACGCTGTTTTTGAAACACTAAAAGTTAGCAATAATACCCTTCTTTTTTTAGAGGACCATTATTTGCGATTAATGGCTGCTATGCGAATTTGTAGAATGGAAATTCCTATGAATTTTACTATGGAATTTTTAGAGGAGCAAGTAGCATCCTTGATGGCTAAGGTTTCTTTCTCCAATGCTAGAGTGAGGATTACTGTTTTTAGAATAGGTAGCGGATTTTATACCCCTGATTCGAATAATGTTGAATTTGTGATTACAGCGCAAAGTTTATCATCAAGTAAATATCAGGTTTATTCGGAACCTTATGAAGTAGAATTGTTTAAAGATTTTCATTTAACGAAGCAGTTGTTATCAACAATAAAAACAAATAATAAAATGATACATTCGTTAGCAGGTATATTTGCTAGGGAAAATGAATATTCTAACTGTTTGTTGATTAATGAAGAAAAAAATATAGTTGAGGCTATTCAGTCTAATCTTTTTATGAAAATAGGGAATAAACTAGTGACTCCGCCTATTTCTGATGGTTGTCAAAATGGTATTATGAGAAAACAGATTATCAAATTATTGCAAAAAAATGAGATGATCATTATTGAAGAAAGATCCATTTCTCCTTTTGACTTACAAAAAGCAGATGAGTTATTTTTGACTAATGTGGTATCAGGTATTCAACCTATTACTAAATATAGAAAAAAGAAATATGTTACAGACTTTGCAACTCAATTAGTTGAAATATTGAATCAAAGCATTAATTAAGAGAAGGATTTTCGGGAGAATTAGAGAAGAGTAGGTATTCTCCACCTAATTCACTCATTTTTTCTTTCCAGAAATCTTGACTATTTTTCCCGATAATTTTTTCTTTAAGTTCATTTTCTATAATAATCCAAGCATTTTCCTCTAATTCATATTCTAATTGCTCAGTTTCCCATCCCGTGTAACCTAAAAAAAAGCGTATATTTTCTTTTTTAATAATTCCTTCATTAATTAGTTGTTTGGTCATTTCAAAATTTCCACCCCAGTAAATACCATTAGAAATTTCTACACTTTCAGGTATAAGTTCAGGTACATTGTGGATGAAATATAAATTATCTTGCTCTACAGGTCCTCCATTATAAATTAAAAAAGTAGCATTTATTTCTGGAATTAAATCATTAATAGTGTAGGATAAAGGTTTATTCATTATAAAACCTACACTACCATCCAGATTGTGTTCAGTTAATAATATAACAGCCCTGTTGAACGAAATGTCATTTAAAATAGATGGTTCTGCCAAAATCAAACAACCTTTTTTAGGTAACATCGATATCATAAAATCCTATTTTTCATTGAAAATACTAAAATAATTTTAAGAAACCAAATTTTTTAGATAAATAACAAAAAAAACCTCTCAATTTGAGAGGTTTTTTATTTTCAAAAAATTATATTTAATTATTTTTTGTTTACTGCACCTTCTAATTCAGCACCAGCTTTGAATTTTACTACATTTTTAGCAGCAATTTTAATAGTTTTACCAGTTTGAGGGTTTCTACCATCTCTAGCTTCTCTTCTTGAAACAGACCAAGATCCGAAACCTACTAATGAAACTCTTCCACCTTTTTTAAGTGTTCCTTCAACACTTTCTAAGAATGATTCTAAAGCTAATTTAGCCGCTGCTTTTGTAATACCAGCTGAAGCTGCCATTGCATCTATTAATTCTGATTTGTTCATAATTAATGTTATTTTAATTGGGTTAAACTTAATTTTCTAATACAAATTTAGAATTATGATTGAATTGAGCAAATATTTACAAGTATTTTTCTTAAAAATAGCAATATTTCCGACAAAGAGCTGATAAAATCGATAAAAAACAATTATTTTTAGAGTTTAACTTTATAAAACTAGTGCTTTTTGACTAAGTTGTATACCATTTAGTAACTCGTGTGTTAGCATTTTTTTCTTGCCAGGAAATTGTAAACATATCACTTTCAACCACCCATCTGTTAAGGCGATTTTCATTTCTTTTTTGGTTAAATGGATCCTGCCTTTTTCCTCTTGATGAATTTCAGGTATAAATTCAGATTCATAAATTTTCACATTCCATTCTTGTCCTTCATCTTTTATGTATGTCCAAGCAGCTGGATATGGCGATAAACCTCTGATTTGATTATAAATTGTTTCACCAGTGGCATTCCAATTAATTTTACAATTGTCTTTATTTAATTTATAGGCTGTTTTTAAATCTGATGTTTCATTTTGAATAATAGGATTTACTTTTTCTTTTTCGATTAACTCTAAAGTTTCTAAAACAGTACTACCTCCTAATTTCATTAAGCGGTCATGTAAAATTCCAGCATTTTCATTAGGAGCAATAGTTGTTTTTTTACTCAAAATTATGGCTCCGGTATCTATTTTGTCATCAATAAAAAAAGTTGTTACTCCTGTTTCATTTTCGCCATTAATAATTGCCCAATTTATTGGGGCTGCTCCACGGTATTGAGGTAACAATGAAGCATGTAAGTTAAATGTTCCATATTTTGGCATTTTCCAAACTGCTTCTGGAAGCATCCTAAAGGCTACCACAATTTGTAAATTAGCTTGATATGAAGCTAATTCATTTAAAAAAGCTTCATTTTTTAGATTTGTTGGCTGTAAAATAGGTAATCCCTTTTCTAATGCATAGGCTTTAACTGCACTAATCGCTACTTTTTGACCTCTTCCTGCTGGTTTGTCTGGCGCTGTAATTACAGCGGCTATATCATAACCTGTTTTATATATTTGATCAAGGATACCTACTGCAAAATCTGGCGTACCCATGAAAATAATTCTTAGTTTTTCCATTATTTTAATTGGTATTTTTTATGTTGATTTAAGAAAATTTGGTCGTTTTCTAATAAGGTTTGTAGGGCAAAGATAAGGTCTTCCGTGTTTATTTCTAATAGATTTTGAAGTTCATGTGATGATTTGGCTTCTTCTTTTAAAAGTTCAATGATAGTATTTGGAGTTGAACTGATTTTTGAAGTTTCTTTTTTTCTACAACTCGAACATATTCCACAAGAAGAAGCGTTTGCTTCTCCAAAATATGTTGAAATTAAAACTGACTTACACGTTTCTTTGTTATGAACAAAATTAAGCATGGATTGGAATTTTTCAATCTTTACTTTGTTTTGTATAAGTAGTTGTTTGGCTATTCGGTTAATTGTATAATCATCTTCTCGAGGTTCATTAAAAATGATTTTGCTATCATTAGAAAATAAATAAAGATCAATGAGTTCTAATTTTTTTAGTTTTTCAAGTATTTGAATGACTTGCTCTTCGCTTTTACCTGTTTTATTCGCAATTGCAAAAGTATTTATTGCTGTAATTTGTTCAAAAATTCCTGGGTATGTTCTTAAAATGGTTTGTATAATTATTTCTTCATTAGGATGCAAACTAATGTATCGAACTACTTCTCTGCTCTCAATTAAAAATTGAAGTTGGGCTTTGTCATTATTTTCATTAGAAAACGTTAATATGCCAGCACGATCTAAAAATTGTATTGTGCCGTATGTTTTAGTTACAGGTAATTGGTATTTTAAACAGAAAGCTTGTAGATTGAAAATGAACCATTCATTAATGCCTTCACCATAAGCAATTTGGAAATAATTATTTAATGCATGATATACTTTATTCAAAAAAGCTTTATCAGCAAGTACATTGATAAACTGTTCTTTTGTGATTTTAATATCAAAATCGTGAGTTAGGAGCAAGGCAAAGGCTTTTTCGCCATTTCTTCCTGCTCTTCCTGCTTCCTGATAATAATTTTCAAGGTTTTCTGGTAACTGGAGATGAACGACTGTTTTTACGTTGGGTTTGTCTATTCCCATACCAAAAGCATTGGTTGCAACTATAATTAGCGCCCTTTCTTCAAGCCAAAGTTGCATGTTATTGTTTTTTTCCTTTGGTTTTAATCCTCCATGATAGTAAGTTGTAGAAAACCCTAAATCATTTAATTGTTTGCTCCATGTTAAACAATCTCTTCTGTTTCGCACATATATGATAGCGGGCTGAGGATTTTTATTAAAAATTTGCTTTAGTTTATTTATTTTATCCTCTGTGTAAATAACATGGTAGCCTAAATTAGGTCGGTTGAAAGATTTTTTGAATAGTTTTACATTTTTTAGTTTTAGTAAAGCACATATGTCTTTTTGCACTTGTTCAGTAGCTGTTGCAGTCAAAGCAATAAATGGTACATTAAAGTGTTCTTTAAGTTGTCCAATTTTTAAATAAGCTGGCCTAAAATCATGTCCCCATTGACTTATACAGTGAGCTTCATCAATAGCAATAAAGTTGATGGGTAATTGCTTTATTCGCTCTAGTATCCAATCTTGTTGTAATCTTTC
>CAYNNB010000053.1:0-3696 GCA_964398425.1 uncultured Flavobacterium sp. | reverse complement strand
AGTTGATGGGTAATTGCTTTATTCGCTCTAGTATCCAATCTTGTTGTAATCTTTCTGGAGATACATATAAAAATTTATATCCCCCATACATGCAATTATCTATTAATTGCCCAGTTTCTTCCCATGATATGCCTCCAGTTAATGCAAGTGCTTTGATGTCTCTTTTTTTAAGATTATCAACTTGATCTTTCATTAAGGCTACTAGCGGAGAGATTACTAAACAAATTCCTGATTTGAGTAAAGCAGGCACTTGAAAGCAAATAGATTTTCCTCCTCCAGTAGGTAATAAGGCAAAAGTGTCATTACCTTCTAAAAGGCTCTGAATAATAGCTTCTTGTGGTTCACGAAATGTGTCGTAAGTCCAATGTTTCTTTAAAACTTCTAAAGCATTATTCATAAATTTAATCTATAAATGATCGATTATAAAATGATATCTATTTTCAACAGAAACCTTTGGTACTTCAATTAAATCATAACCAAATTTAGTGTAAGTATCTACCAAAAAGTCATGTATTTGCATTGCTTGTTCATAACTTTCATATCTTTCACTGTCACTGGTATAAATTTCTTCCCATGGTGGTAGTAAGAAAATAGTATCGTATTTATATTTTTGACATGCTTCGATAAACTTTTCAGGATAAACATCACCAATGAAATCCATGTAAGCTAAAACGTCAGGAATTCCACGATCTATGAAAACTGTTTTTTCTTCTTTTAATGCGTTTTCAAATTGTTCAATTCTTCCCTCTAACAGCATTTCACTAAACAACATTGGATTAGTTAAAAACAATTGTTCAATACCTTTTTCTCGAGCTTTTAAAGTAACTTCTCTTGAAATTTCGGGGTAACAAATAAAACCTTCTTCTTGTAAATGATTGATTAATGTTGTTTTACCAGAACTGGGACCACCAATCAATAATATAATTTTTTTATCCATTTCTCTCTTAAAAAGGCCAAAAATACTATTTTTTTGAAATTTAAAACAGCTTTACTATTTCTTTCCTAATATTATATTTTCAAATAACGGTTTATAACTGTATATTTGTAGTTTTATAAACTCAAAATAATGGATAAGAAAACAGAAGAATTTTACATTAGGCTTAAAGGTGAATTAGAAGAGTCAACCTCTTGGCCTTCAAGTTATTTGTATAAGTTTATTGTTCCTACTGATACAGAAAAAATTGAAAAAATAGAAACAACTTTTGATAATTTAGGCGCAGTTATTGAAACACATTCTTCTAAAACAGGTAAGTATACAAGTGTTTCTATTGAAGTAGTGATGAAAGACGCAGACCACGTGATAGAAAAATACCAAGAATTATCAACTATAGAAGGCATTATATCTTTATAACATGACATATAAATCAGAGGAATCGGTTCAACATTTAGAATACAATTCACAACGTGAACATTTAATCATTCCAGAATATGGAAGACATGTTCAAAAATTAATTGACGAAGTAACTAAGATTGAAGATAGAGATCGAAGAAATAAAGGTGCAAAGTATATTATTTCAGTATTAGGAACGTTAAATCCTCATTTGAGAGATGTACCCGATTTTCAACACAAATTATGGGATCAGTTATTTATTATGTCTGACTTCAAAATAGATGTAGATTCACCCTATCCTATACCAACCAAAGAGGTAATAACATTAAGACCAGATCGATTACCTTATCCTCAAAACTTTCCTAAATATCGTTTTTATGGAAATAACATCAAATATATGATTGATGTGGCTTGCAAGTGGGAAGATAGCGAATTAAAAAATGCTTTAATTATTGTGATTGCAAATCATATGAAAAAAAGTTACTTAAGTTGGAATAAAGAAACTGTTACCGATGAAGTGATTTTTGAACATTTATATGAGTTATCTAATGGACAATTAAATTTATTGAAAACAGATGAAGAATTGTCTACCTCACAAAATTTGATGAAAGTAAATAAAAAACAGTCTAACAAGACGCAGTTTTTTTCAAAAAACAATCAAAATCAAGGGCAAAGAAATAATTCTAACAATAGCAATAAAAATTTTAAGCCAAAAAATAATCAAAATCAGAATCAAAAAAATAATAACAGAAAAAATAACAATAACTAAATGGGAACATTCAAAATTGAAGGCGGAAAGCCCTTAAAAGGAAATGTGCAGCCACAAGGTGCCAAAAATGAAGCGTTACAAGTTTTATGCCCTGTATTATTGACTTCAGAAAAAGTTAGAATTACGAATATTCCAGATATTATTGATGTTAATAAATTAATCGCATTGTTAGGAAATTTAGGTGTAAAAATTAAAAAAAATGCACCTGGAGATTATACTTTTCAAGCTGATGAAGTAAATGTTGATTATTTAGAAACAGATGCTTTTAAAAAAGAAGGTGGATCATTAAGAGGTTCAATAATGATTGTGGGTCCTTTGTTAGCTCGTTTTGGAAAAGGATTTATTCCTAAACCAGGGGGAGATAAAATTGGTCGTCGTCGATTAGATACTCACTTTGAAGGTTTTATAAACTTAGGAGCGAAATTTAGATATGTTAAAGAAGAACATTTTTACGGAGTAGAATCTAAAGGTAAATTAAAAGGGACTTACATGTTGTTAGATGAGGCGTCCGTAACAGGAACTGCTAATATTGTGATGGCAGCTGTTTTAGCTGAAGGTACAACAACAATTTATAATGCCGCTTGTGAACCATATTTACAACAATTGTGTAAAATGTTGAATTCAATGGGTGCAAAAATCACAGGTATTGGATCTAACTTATTAACTATTGAAGGTGTAGATTCGTTAGGTGGATGTGAGCATAGAATTTTACCGGATATGATTGAAATTGGTTCTTGGATTGGTTTAGCTGCTATGACAAGAAGTGAAATTACTATTAAAGATGTTAGCTGGGAAAACTTAGGTCAGATTCCAAATGTTTTTAGAAAATTAGGTATTACATTAGAACAAAAAGGAGATGATATTTATATTCCTGCTCATAAAGATGGATATGAAGTTAAAACCGATATAGATGGTTCTATTTTAACCATTGCTGATGCGCCATGGCCTGGATTTACTCCCGATTTATTAAGTATTGTATTAGTAGTTGCTACTCAAGCCAAAGGAGATGTATTAATTCATCAAAAAATGTTTGAAAGTCGTTTATTCTTTGTTGATAAATTAATTGATATGGGGGCAAAAATCATGTTGTGTGATCCACACAGAGCAGTGGTAATGGGACATGATTTTAAATCGCAACTAAAAGCTACAACCATGTCTTCACCCGATATTAGAGCTGGAATTTCATTATTAATTGCTGCTTTATCGGCAAAAGGAACAAGTACCATTCAAAATATTGAACAAATTGATAGAGGTTACGAAAGAATTGACGAGCGTTTAAGAGCATTAGGTGCTACTATTGTAAGAGTGTAAATATAATAAAGCAACATTAAAAAGACCTGACAAGTTATTAAACCTGTCAGGTCTTTGTTTTTTTATCATGTTAGCATTGAGCCGCAAATACCTAAACCTACAATCAAATAGAGCGTCGCAAAAATAAAAAATGTTTTGGCAGTATTAGGTGACTCTTTCTTAATAAGAAATCCTATTAGTGTTAAAGCTAAAGGAGGACCAAACATTACTACTAATATGATAATTAATAAACCATCTAAATTTCCCACTTCTAATGCTATCTTATTTAAAATTTTATATTGTTTCT
>CAYNNB010000052.1:0-14658 GCA_964398425.1 uncultured Flavobacterium sp. | reverse complement strand
AAATAAACAAGATTATCCCAACCAATCTTAACTTCTAAACTACTCATTTGGAGCTGATGGCATGAAATGTCTTGAATAGGTTACATGAATAAATATAAGAAAAAACAACTAAGTATACAAATATTATACTATATTTGTTTTGAAGATTGTGGGTTTTTTCATGGTCTGACGTTAGCGATCAGCTTAAAAAAGACACTGAAAAAAAGAAACGACTGACAGATGAAAATTTTAATAGAAACCGAAAGACTAATTTTAAGAGAATTAGAATACACAGACAAAAATGATTTATTCGAAATGGACTCTGACCCAGAAGTTCATTTATATATCGAAAACAGTCCAGTAAAAACAATTGACGAAATACAAAAAGTCATTGAAATGCTTAAAGTACAATACAAAGAAAATGGAATTGCTCGTTGGGCTGTAGTTGACAAAATGACATATGAGTGTATTGGTTGGTCTGGACTAAAATATTTCAATCAACCTTTAAACAATCACAATAACTTTTACGAACTTGGTTATAGGTTTAAGAGAAAACATTGGGGAAAAGGTTTTGCGACAGAATCTTCAAATGCAATTTTGGACTATGGATTTGCAAACTTAAATGTTGACAAAATTTTTGCTATAACTGACCCGAAAAATGTAAATTCAAAAAAGGTATTGACTAAGTTGGGCTTTGACTTCAAAGAAACTTTTGACTATGAAGGCGACCCTACAGACTGGTTTGAATTGACAAAAAAAACTTGGGAAAACAAAAAGCCGAACCGCTAACACGGGTAACTGTTGCAACACTCTTCTAAAAAATAATTTATCAAAATAATTCCCAAAAAAACCTCTTTTCTCTTCGATAAACTCAGAGAGCTAAAGAAGTTTAGTTTTTAAATGTAGTTTAAAATGTAAAATTTAAGATTGCTTTCAAATACTTTTTTGTAAAAGCAAAGCAGTTACTTTTCTTGGATTAGTAACTTGAATTTTTCACTGGATTAAAAATAGGGAAAAGTTCTTTTAACCTGTTGGGTGTAATTATTTAAGTAAAAAAATGATTAGATATTGCTCAAGATGCTGAAATTCAAAATTTTAATACCGCAAAACAAAACAACATCTTAGTCAAATATAGTAAAAAAATATTTAAGAGTTTTAGAAGTTATAAGTTCTTTGAATTGTGAATTAAAAACAATTATGCTAAAACTTTTGAAGGTTTTAAAACAAGAATATTAGCAAAAATTACAGCATTAACTTTGGTTCAATATATCAATAAATTCGTCTTTGATAGACCAATAAATAATATTAAAAATTAAATAATTTTTACACCCAACGGGTTACTACTAATCTATTAGAAGGAAACTCTTGAAAATATTTACATTAACAAAATCATATAACATTACATATTCTTTTTTTACACATAATAATAAAATATCTTACAATTTAAAAAATAAAATATTTTTTCTTATAATTTTTATATATTTGTTCGTTAGACGGTAGTGTTCTTTCATAGTCTAATATTGTTTTATATATCTTACAAAAAAAACAATCAAGTTTTAACACATTTATATCCAACAAAAATGATTCTATTTAATGAAAAGTTTAAAAAAAAATTTTTTTTAATCCTATTACTTTTTCCAACACTTATTAACTCGCAAATAATAGGCTCTAGAAAATTAAATGAAATTAATTTATTATTTTTAAAAGTTGATTTTTCCGCGAAATATACCAAAGCTGAAATTACATATCGAAATGGCACCAAAGAAATTGGATACATTTATGGTTTCATCCAAAATAAAGCTTTAAGCTTCAATTTTAAAAATGCATTTTCATCGAACCCCATTGATGCTTTGAATTTATCTGACAAATCATTTAGTTTTAAAAAAGAACTAGATCAAAAAGAAATTGATCTAACTAGTGATGAAATCATTGAAGTAAAAATTATTGAAGACGGGGTTAATTTCGGTTATTATAAGCTTATGGATTTAGCAACTGTAAATTCAGACGGAACGATAAAAGATTTGAAAAAGAAAGCCTGGTTACCTTTCTATTCACAAGATATTATAAATGTATTCTCCTATGACATATATGAAGAAACAGAAGGGGCAAACGGTAATCCATCTGGTCATTTTGAAAAAATTGCAACTATGATTTATTTAAATAACCCTAAAGACAATTTAGCTATAAATGTCATGGATTATAATTTTGCTGATATATTTAGTAAGACAAAGTTACTTAACAAATGGTCAGGAGGTTTAATTGAAATTTTCAAAAACTGTCCAGAATTTATAAAACAAAATGTAGATGAAAACAACATTTGGAACTTTGATTCGAACTATTTTGATATTGAAGAACTAGAAAAAACAAAAAAGAAAGAAATTAAAAATGACAAAACAATTAAAAATTATGAAAAAAACATATTGTTAAATAATTTAGATTCTGAAATTCAAATTACACCTTATTTAAGAATGATAGCAGATTACAAAAAGATATGTCATTAATTTTTTTGACATATTGTTTATTCGCTTCTAAAAGGGTTTAATCTATTCCTATAAGTTGAATCATCTAAAATAAACTAACACACAAAAATTAATAAAAGGTTAGCTTTCATCAATTTATCCTTTATGAAAGAACAAATTTCATCAGTGGAGTATATCAAGTCATCCGTTATTTGACATTACATCTAAAACTAAATAAAAATTAAAAACAGGAACATAAAAAAGGGTTTTCTTTCGAAAACCCTTTTTTATTACATCATCATAAAACGTCTACTTTCTTTTTTGTCTTTACTATCAAACATTTGAATTTTATAAGTTAGAGAAAACATTACATAGCGTTTCAAAACAAAATTTTCTTCATCAGTGATAGCATTTTCTGTTACAGTTCTTCTGTTGCTTTGATTTTGATTTAGCAAATCATATACTTTAACTTTTGCTAAAAACTTATCGTTGTAAAACGAATAGGCTAAGCTAGTATTCCATAAGTAAAAATCTTTTTTAAACCCTGCTCCTAAATTAGAATTATAATTGTATCCAAAATCATTCCCGAAAGTCCACTTCTTAGGCCAAAAAGTTGTTAACTGAAGGTTTACTTTGTGGGTGTAAAAATTTGTTTTATCGATAGTATAATTTGTGTAGTTAATGAATTGCTTATTGAAATTATAGCTTGGTGATATGGTTATTTTATCGGTCCAATCAAAAGTAAAACGAGCTGTAGGTGTAATCGCATAAGAAGAACTAGTAAACATTTGTCCATTTACAAAACCTTTATCATAAGTTAAATTGTTATTCAATCTCAACTCATAACGGTAATTTATTTTTTCTTTCTTAATTGATTTATTCCAATAGATTCCTAACCAAGCATTATGAGTTCCACTCACATTTACATAAGTTGTGTTTCGTTTTCTGTTTTCATCAAATACTGAAATGGAAGTTACTTCTGACTCATTGTAATTTATGCCCGACCACATTCCGTATCCTGAACGAGTAGCAAAATCATAATTTCTATAAGAAAAATATACAGAGTGTGTTTTATTGATATTCAAATCAGCATTTCCTGTTATTGTGTTTAAAGGATTTGATAAGTTTTGAATTGGTAATAACTGGGTTGCACTTGGTACATTATAATTCAAATAATAATTCACCCAAAGACTTTCCGATTTATTGAACTTATAGCTTCCATACACATTAGCCTTGGGTAACATAAAACTTTTATCTAATCGAGTGGCTGTCCCTAAATATTCAGAGTTATTAGTATTAGTGATTGAGGTTGTACCTAATTCTATATTAAAATTGTACTTATTTTTATTCATACTTACTCCCGCATAAGTAGAAAACTCATTTGTTTTAGACTGATATGCCATTGTCAACAAATCATTTGTGGAAGTATACGCATTAGTTATGGGATCATAATCAAAAGTTGCGTTGGTGTTTTTGTTCCATTTATAATCCAAAGTGGTTCCTAATTTAATCGACAAGGAATCGGTAATGGGTTCCATATATTCAAAGGAAGCAGCGTAGTTATCATATTTCGTTTTAGATGTACTAATTTGATCTCGAATATCGGAAGGAAGGGAACTTTGATAAAAATTAGTTCTAGAATTGGTTTGTCCATTATCATCATTAGAATTATTTTCATTATCTATTTCCAAAGAGATATTTCTTCCTTTTTTACGAAAAGCTTTGGTTATGGTTGTTGTATTTTGAAAAACAGTATTGGTTGTTTCTACATAATTTTTAGAATCAAAGTCATTCAACAATATTCCGTTTTCCAATGAAGCACTTTTAGAGTCGCTATAATTTTTTCTATTATTTTGACTCATCTTAGGTTCGAACACAATGGAAAAGGTAGAGTCTATTTTAATATCGGCTATAAAATCTACATTGTTGTATTTAGTATCCGTTTCTGTATTTGAAGCTGAATTAGTGATGAAAGTACCTGTAGGGAGTAATGTAGTTCTATTGGTTTTATTGGAATTCTTATTATTAGTTCCAGAATGAAAAAAGCTACTTGAGAAGTCCATTTTTTTAAAATACTCATCTGAATAATTTATCCCAACTAAATTAGACTCTGTAATTCCTGTACTTGAACCAAAATTTTGTCCGTTATACCAGTAACTTCCGTCATTATTTACCCATAATTTTGCACCGTTCCTACCCCCTCCCATATTGTCAAACACTTCATCCATTGAAAATCCAACCGAGTTAATATTATTTGCCGAAGCTAAAACACTCAATTTGGTTTTATTTTTAAAATAATTGATTATCCCACTGGATTCGTATCTTTCATCTGTACCATAACCTCCCATTGCTTTCCCAAAAAAGCCTTTATTCTTTTTTTCATCAATGGTTAAATTGATACTAGCGTTGTTAGAGGCAGCCGCGACTCCTGTTTTCTCTTCTTTCTTGGTCTTAGTGTCAGTTACCTGAACTTTATTTATCATTGTTGAAGGCAAATTTTGCAGCGCTACTTTTCCATCTTTATCAAAGAAAGGTTTACCATTTACTAATATTTGATTCACTTCTTTACCGTTTACTGTAATCTTACCCTCAGCATCAATCTCGACACCTGGCAACTGTTTCAACAAAGACTCCACATTGGCATCAGGACGCAACTTAAAAGAAGCCGCGTTAAACTCTAAGGTGTCCTTTTTTATTCGAATGGGTGGCGCTTCTACATTAATCACTACTTCTTCAATTTGAGCGTCTTTGGGAGCTAAAGCTATAGTTTCAAAATCAAAATCAGCCTTTATTGTTTCAAAACGTTTAGTAAATGTTTCAAGCTTTAGAAAGGCAATTTTTAAGGTACAGGCAGTGTTTTGAGGAGTCACTTTAAGTTCAAACTCCCCCTTTTTATTTGAAATAGTATATTCAATTACGGCAGAATCCTTTTCACGGGTTAAATAAATTGTAGCTGATTCTAAAGGAGCTTTTGAGGTGTTGTCAATTAGTTTCCCTTTAAAGATGAATTGATTTTGTGCTGACACAGCAAAGGAACTCAACAGAATGAGTGCAGTTAACAAGGTTTTAAACATAATATAAAATAAAAAAAGTAATTTTAATGCAATATTAAAACTACTTTTCATAAAATTTATTGTACAAAATGTTAATTTTTATTTTTGTCTAAAATAAATATCAATAGGTACACCACTAAAATTATAATGTTCTCTTAATTTGTTTTCAATAAAACGCTTGTAGGGGTCTTTTACATATTGAGGTAAATTAGCAAAAAACACAAACTGAGGTGTTGGTGTGGGTAATTGCATACAATACTTAATTTTAATATATTTGCCTTTCAAAGCTGGTGGTGGATAAGCTTCGATAATAGGCAACATTAATTCATTAAATTTAGAAGTTGCTACTCTTTGTTTTCTATTTTCAAATACCTCAACTGCGGCTTCTAATGCTTTTAACAAGCGTTGTTTTTCTTTGGCTGACACAAAGATAATTGGCACATCTGTAAATGGGGCGATTTCTTCTCTTATCTTTCTTTCATAATCTCTTGCAGTCATAGTATCCTTTTCAATTAGATCCCATTTATTCACCAAGATTACAATTCCTTTTCTATTTTTTTCAGCCAACCAGAAAATGTTTTGATCTTGACTTTCAAATCCTCTAGTAGCGTCAATTACTAAAATACAAACATCTGAATGCTCAATAGCTCTTACCGAACGCATTACAGAATAAAATTCTAAATCTTCTTTTACCTTTGCTTTACGACGAATACCCGCAGTATCAACTAAATTAAATTCAAATCCGAAACGATTATATTTAGTATCAATTGCATCACGAGTAGTTCCAGCAATATCAGTTACCACAAATCGATCTTCTCCAATCAACGCATTGATAATCGATGATTTCCCTGCATTAGGTCTTCCTACTACAGCAAATCTCGGTAATGGATTTTCATCGTCTTGTACTTGTGGTAATTCAGGTAAAACTTCTACTAGTTTATCTAATAAGTCTCCCGTTCCACTACCATTCATCCCCCCAATAGCAAAATATTCACCCAGTCCTAGGTTATAAAATTCTAGTGCATCATTGGTTCTTTTAGCACTGTCAACTTTATTAACTACCAAAATTACAGGCTTAGTTACTTTTCGCAACAGCTTTGCTACTTCTTCATCCATAGGAGTAATACCTTCTTCTACATCTACCATAAACAGGATGGCATCCGCTTCATCAATAGCTAATTCAACTTGTTTACGAATTTCGCCTTCAAAAATATCATCTGAACCTTTGATGTAACCACCCGTATCAATCACGGAAAACTCTTTTCCATTCCATTCACTTTTTCCATAATTTCGATCACGTGTTACTCCACTCACTGAATCAACAATGGCGTCTCTACGCTTGATTAAACGGTTAAAAAAAGTGGATTTCCCTACATTAGGTCTCCCTACAATGGCTACAATATTATTCATAATTTTATTTTCAACTAATGGGCAAAGGTAGTACTAAATCTTGTAATATCAATTTTTTTACTATATTGTGAGCACTATTTTAAATAGAACGACCCATGGAAGCACAAAATGACATTCGCCTTCGTTTACGTTTTTACAAGAATGTATCCGAAAGTAAAGAATCAGTGAGAGCCAAATTTGAGGCTTATAAAAAGGTGATGTCAACCGATTTTTTAATGAAAATTAGAGGCAATCATATTCAATTTACGGTTTCTGGAGAGAAACATCGCTATTGGTCTCCTCATTTGACTATTGAGCTAGAGGATTTAGATGGAAGTGACAAACAGGGAACCCATATTCGTGGATTATTTGGTCCTGCTCAAACCTTATGGACGTTTTTTATATTTTTGCATTTTATCTTGGCAGGTGTCTTTTTAACTTTTTCAATGTTTGCGTTTACCAATTTTACTCTAAAAAAACCAGTGACTACAGACTTGATTGTAATGGGACTTATGCTGGCTTGCTGGGTACTACTTTATTTTATTGGAAGACAAACAAGAGAAAATGGCTATGGTCAAATGGAAGAATTAGAAGCAGAATTTAATAAAATAATCAACTAAAAAATCCCGATTATGTAAAAATAATCGGGATTTTTTTATTTTTGATTGTATCCAAAACGTTTCAATTGGTAAGCGCTGTTTCGCCAATCTTTATTGATTTTTACAAATAATTCCAAATGGATTTTTTTTGCAAAAAACTGTTCCAAATCTTCTCTAGCTTGGATGCCTACTTTTTTTAAAGCTGATCCTTTATGCCCAATAATGATTCCTTTCTGTGTTTCACGTTCCACCATGATTACTGATTTAATCCGAATGATATTTTCCTCTTCTTTGAATTCTTCTGTTTCCACCTCGCAAGAATAAGGAATTTCTTTATCATAATTCAAAAGAATTTTTTCTCTAATGGTTTCATTTACAAAGAAACGTTCTGTCTTATCGGTTAATTGATCTTTAGGATAAAACGGTGGTGATTGAGGCAGTAATTCAATTATTCGATTGTAAACATTTTCTACATTAAAATTCTCTAATGCTGAAATAGGATAAATTTCGGCATTAGGCACTTTTTCTTTCCATAATTGAACTTGTTGTTCTAAAAGTTCTTGATTGGTTTTATCAATTTTATTTAGCAATAATAAAACGGGGACTTTTGCATTTATAATTTTATTAAAAAAAGCCTCGTCTTTCAATTCCTTCTCTCCAACTTCTACCATATAAATCAGGATATCAGCATCTGTAAAAGCTGTTTTTACAAAATCCATCATAGAAGATTGCAATTCATAAGCTGGTTTGATAATCCCAGGAGTATCTGAAAAAACTATTTGATAGTTTTCATCATTTACAATTCCAAAAATTCGGTGGCGCGTGGTTTGTGCTTTACTTGTTATAATTGACAAACGCTCGCCTACCATGGCATTCATTAAGGTTGACTTTCCTACATTGGGATTACCAATAATATTTACAAATCCTGCTTTGTGCATTCTATTTTATTTAATCATTTAACTTTACCTATTCGTGCCATCATTTATATTGAAATACTATATAGAGGTTTTAAAACTGGCATCCTACATCTAAGTAATTATTTTGCAAAGGTACGTAATGCAAACTAAAAACTGTAATTACGAACGGCTAATTATGTTTAAAGTTAACCTGATCCATTACATTCAAAAAAAAAACCTTCAAAATAACTTTTTTGAAGGTTGATTGATTATTTTAATAACTCTAAAATTCTGTGTTCTACTACTTCAGTATCCCAGATTTCCTCAATAGATTCCATATTTAATATTTCTTCCATGATTTTATTTTGTTTATCTCCTTCAGCTAAAGCCTCGGAATAAGGTTGATGACTGAAGGTAACTCGTGAATACAACGGAATCCATTTATCAGGATGTTTTTCTGAAAACCATTTTTCAATTTTCTTTTGCAATAAAAACCTTGTGTCTGCGGTTTTTGCGCTCATCTCCATGAAATTGCGATAAGACAATTCAGCAATAGCATCAGCATTTGGTTTTCTTGAATTTTCATATTCATTCAGTAAATTTGCCCAATCATCGCCATATTTCTCCATCATTTCTTCTAAGACTGTTATGTCTTCAAATCCAGCATTCATCCCATGACCATAAAAAGGTACAATGGCATGACACGCATCTCCAATTAAAGCGACCTTATCACTATAAGTCCATGGAAAACATTTCATAGTTACTAAATAGCTCGTAGGGTTTTTAAAGAAATCTTCGACTAAATTTGGAATTACTTCTTTAGTATCGGGAAAATGCTGTGCAAAGAAATCCACTAATTGTTCTTTTGTTTTTAATGACTCAAAGGAATTTTCTCCATCATGGGGCATAAACAAAGTGCACGTAAAACTTCCATCTAAATTAGCTAATGCCATCAACATGAAGTTTCCTCTTGGCCAAATATGCAAAGATTTTTCATCTAACTTGTGTGAACCATCAGAATTAGCTGGAATATTTAATTCCTTGTATCCAATATTTAAAAACTCTTGTGAGTAATTGAACATACTTTGTCTTTGCATACGGTGCCTAATTCTTGAAAAAGCCCCATCTGCTCCGAAAACTAAATCATATTTCAACTCAGTCCATTCGCCTCGTTCCTCTTCTCCCATATGTAGAGTCGCATCAGTAAGCGTAACATCCCAAATTTTACTTTCAAAGAAAAATTCGACCCCTGCTTGTTCAGCTAAATCTACCATTTTCTTATTCAACAAACCCCGAGAAATGGAATAGATAACCTCTCCATCTAAACCATAAAACTGATTGGTTACTCTATCTGTGCCTGTGTGAATAGCTCTTTTTTCAACTGGAATTCCAATTCCTAGAATTTCATCCTCTAAACCTACATTTTTGAGTGTTTTTATCCCTCTATCTGATAAAACTAAGTTTATTGAACGACCTGAAAAATTAATTTTTCTGATATCTGGACTTCTATCAAATATATGTACCGTATGTCCTCTTCTTTTAAGATAAATTCCCAATAAGGTTCCAACTAAACCAGAACCTACTATTGCGATTTTTTTTGGCGTTTGCATTGTAGTAAATCTTGTTATGCAAATTTATCCTTTTTATTTCTAAAATAGATACAAAATTTAGAATTGTTTTCACAAATAACATTCTCACAAAATCACACTACTGGATAAAACTTGTTTAAAATTCTACACGTTGACCCACATTCATTCGATTACTTTTAGCTAAAACACCACACATATGAAATAACATTCTTGCCCCCACATTTCCATCCCAATCATCATGCTCACCTGGCGCTACTTCAACCAAATCAAATCCAATAATTTCTTTACCTGAATTAGCCAACAAATTAAATAAATAAGTTGCTTGCTCAAAAGCAAATCCACCTGGAACTGGCGTACCTGTGTTAGGACAATACCATGGATACATGCCGTCTATATCAAAAGAAATACACACTTTTTGAGGTAATTGTGCAATTATTTCTTCACATTGTTGCTTCCATGTTTTACCTTCAAATTGTTCTTTTTTCAAATCTGAGTCAGTGTAAACTTTTACTCGTCCATTTGACTTCTTAACAACATCTACTTCTTGCTCACAAAAATCACGAATACCTACTTGGACAATTTTTGACACTTGAGGTAATTGCAAAGTATTGTACATAATTGACGCATGCGAATAAGTAAACCCTTCATAGGCAATTCTTAAATCCATGTGTGCATCTAAATGTAAAATTCCAAAATCAGAATACTGGGCTGCTAAGGCTTCATAATAACCAAGTGGTGTACTATGATCTCCTCCTAACAAAACAACTTTTTTACCTTTATCTAACCAAAATTGAATACGCTCTTTTACTTCAGAATGCAAGTCTCTACAAACTTTATTAATTTTATCTAAATCCGATTGAAGCGCAGGAAAAGTAGACACATCTTCCCCGTTTTCTAAAGCTTCAATTATGGGTTGGGCTAAATCCTTATACTTTGCAGAATTCTTTGCCCAGTGAATTGGGGCCTCATCCATATATATTCCCAACTTCCATAATTCAGGAAAATCTTGATGTAATAAATCTACTTGAAAAGAAGCATCTAGAATGGCCGCTGGTCCTTCAGAAGCACCTGCACCATAGCTCACGGTCACTTCCCATGGAACTGGCACTACAATAATTTCACTCTCTTCAGCTGTAAAAGGCAATCCAAAAACAGTAGCATCAGCTAAACCAGGCTGCGATGGATCAAAATTTTCAATTTTTTGTTGTTTAGTCATTTTTAAAATTAAGCTTTACTATTAATAAGTTTTTTTAGTATTTGACCAAAATCATACATATCCTCAAATGAAGTATAAAATGGTACGGGAGCTAATCGAATAACATTGGGTTCTCTCCAATCTGTTATTACTCCATTTTGCATAAGTGAATTGAATAATTCTTTTCCTTGACCATGCAAATAGACAGACAATTGACAGCCTCTTTCATTTTGATTAGCGGGCGTTATCACTTCAAATTCTGCAGATGCTACCTCTTTATCAATTTCATGAAGAATAAATTCCAAATAAGATGTAATTTGATTTCGTTTTTGGATTAATTTTTCCATACCTACTTCTTCAAACATTTCAACTGAAGCGAGATAAGGAGCTAATGATAAAACTGGCAAATTACTCACTTGCCATCCATTTGCACCTTCCACAGGATCAAATGTTGGTTCCATTAAAAATCGACGTTCTTTATTGTGTCCATACCAACCCGCAAATCGAGATAATTCCTTATTCTTATGATGCTTTTCATGAACAAAGTAACCTGAAGCATTTCCTGGTCCAGAATTCATGTATTTATAACTGCACCAAGCAGCAAAATCTACCCCCCAATCATGCAATTGCATTTCAATATTACCAGCAGCATGAGCTAAATCCCATCCTACAAATGCTCCTTGATCATGCCCCGATTTTGTTATTGTTTCCATATCGAACACTTGACCAGTATAGTAATTAACACCACCAATTAAAACCAAGGCTAATTCATCTCCTACTTCTTCTATAGTTTTTATAATATCATCATGTGAAATATTCAATTGTCCATCACGCCTTTTTACTTCTACTATAGCTTCTGACGGATTAAAACCTAAACTTTTGGCATGAAAAGCAACCTGAGACTGCAACATATATTGATCTGATGGAAATGCTTTTTCCTCACATATAATTTTGAAACGCGACTTTGTTGGTTGGTAAAAAGACACCATTAATAAATGTAGATTAACAGTTAATGTATTCATTACACCTACCTCAGATGGTTTCGCCCCAACAATTTTACTTAGTGGTCCGCAGAATCTTTCGTGATAATCCCACCAAGGTTTCTTTGAAAAGAAATGACCTTCTACTGCCATATCTGCCCAATCATTCATTACTTCATCTACATACGACTTGGTACGTTTAGGTTGCAAGCCTAAAGAATTTCCTGTGAAATAAATAACATTTTTCCCGTTATGTTGTGGAAAAATAAATTCGTTTTTATATGCTGCTAATTCATCTTGAGCATCTAATTGTTTTGCAAATTCACGCGAATTTATAAAGTTCATAGTGTTTGTTTTTGGTTTTGTAAAAGTATTGAAAAAGTTATGAAAGATAAAACAGGAAGCTTTGAACTTATTCAAAAAAAAATCTCACTTTTTAGAAGTGAGATTTTATATCAATTACTGTATTTTATAAAATTAACATGGCGTCTCCATAAGAGTAGAAACGATATTTCTGTTCCACTGCTTCTTTATATGCTTTCATCATTAAATCATGACCACAAAACGCTGAAATCATCATTAATAATGTTGATTTTGGTGTATGAAAATTAGTCACCATACAGTCGGCAATGCTAAAATCGTAGGGAGGATAAATAAATTTATTGGTCCACCCAACGTAAGGATTCAATGTTTTCATTGAAGAAACCGAACTTTCCATGGCACGCATAGAAGTTGTTCCTATACAACATACTTTCTTTTTATTAACTTTAGCTTGGTTTACGATATCGCATGCTTGTTGTGTAACATACATTTCCTCTGAATCCATTTTGTGTTTAGATAAGTCTTCCACTTCAACTGGATTAAAAGTACCAAGTCCCACATGCAGTGTTACTTCAGCAAAATTAATTCCTTTAATTTCTAGACGCTTCATTAAATGTTTAGAAAAGTGTAGTCCAGCTGTTGGAGCTGCAACGGCTCCTTCTTCTTTGGCATAAATTGTTTGATAACGCTCTGCATCTTCTGGAGTCACATCTCGATTGATGTATTTAGGAATTGGCGTTTCACCTAACTCTACTAATTTTAGACGGAATTCTTCATAAGAACCATCATATAAAAATCGTAATGTTCTTCCACGAGAAGTTGTATTATCAATTACTTCAGCTACCAATGAATCATCATCACCAAAATACAATTTATTCCCAATTCTAATTTTACGTGCTGGATCTACTAATACATCCCACAGACGTTGCTCTGCATTTAATTCTCTTAACAAAAAAACTTCAATTCTTGCACCTGTTTTTTCTTTATTTCCATATAATCTTGCTGGAAAAACTTTGGTATTGTTCAACACCATCACGTCACCATCATCAAAGTAATCGATAATGTCTTTGAACATTTTATGCTCGATTTCTCCTGTTTTTCTGTGCACTACCATTAAGCGAGATTCATCTCTGTTTTCAGCAGGAAACTCAGCTAATAATTCTTCTGGTAGATTAAAATTAAAATTAGATAATTTCATATTAAAATTAGAATTTAGAAATTAGAATTTAGATTTTGTCTAAATTTAGCTTGCAAATATACAATCTGATAATAGGGGTTGTCAAGTAAATTGCTATTTATTTTACAATTTGTTTTTCTCGGTACTGAAACAGTGCATTTATTAGCATTAAAACTTAAAGAAATAAACTAAAGATTAACTTGTTGTATTCATTTAGTTCATTTTTTTAAATTGAGGAAGTCGAGATGAAAGAAAGTCTAAAAAAAAGCCTCGATTTCTCGAGGCTCATTACTTTATCTTTTATCCATATCAACAAACGGTCGTAACGGATATCCTGTATACACCTGACGTGGTCTTCCGATAGGTTCTTTATTCACACGCATTTCTTTCCATTGTGCAATCCAGCCTGGCAAACGTCCGATAGCAAATAGAACGGTAAACATATCTGTTGGAATTCCAAGTGCACGATAGATAATTCCTGAATAGAAATCCACATTAGGATATAATTTTCTATCTACAAAATAAGGATCCACTAAAGCCGCTTCTTCTAGCTGTTTAGCAATATTTAAAATAGGATCATCAACTCCTAATTGTGCTAACACTTCATCTGCTGCTTTTTTAATGATTTTTGCTCTTGGATCAAAATTTTTATATACACGGTGTCCGAATCCCATTAAACGGAATGGATCTTCTTTATCTTTTGCTCTAGCTAATGCTTTTTGAGCATCACCACCGTCTTTTTGAATTTGCTCTAACATCTCCAAAACAGCTTGATTAGCTCCTCCATGTAAAGGTCCCCATAATGCTGAAACACCAGCTGAGATTGACGCAAATAGTCCAGCGTGAGAAGAACCAACAATTCTTACTGTTGAAGTAGAACAGTTTTGCTCATGATCTGCGTGTAGAATAAACAATTTATCTAATGCATTGATAACTGTTTGATTGGTTTTATAAGGACCTGTAGGTAACTCAAACATTAGACGCATGAAGTTTTCCACATAACCTTTTGTATTGTCATAAT
>CAYNNB010000051.1:0-16027 GCA_964398425.1 uncultured Flavobacterium sp. | reverse complement strand
TTGAGTGATTAGTAATTAGTGATTAGTAACTAGCTATTCACTAATTACTAATCACTTTTCACTTTATTTCGAAAATTGTTTTGAAACTTTTTCTGCTTTTTTACTTTCTGAATAATCATAGAAGCCTTCACCAGATTTAACCCCTAGTTTACCAGCCATTACCATGTTTACTAGTAAAGGACATGGAGCATATTTTGGATTTTTAAATCCGTCGTACATTACGTTTAAGATAGATAAACATACGTCTAATCCAATAAAATCGGCTAATTGTAACGGACCCATTGGATGCGCCATTCCTAATTTCATAACCGTATCAATTTCATAAACGCCACCTACACCGTTGTAAAGTGTTTCAATTGCTTCGTTAATCATTGGCATTAAAATACGATTTGCCACAAACCCAGGATAATCATTCACTTCTGTTGGAATTTTACCTAACTTACTTGACAATTCCATGATGATTTTAGTCACTTCATCAGAAGTGTTGTAGCCTCTTATTACTTCAACTAATTTCATAATTGGCACCGGATTCATAAAATGCATTCCAATGACACGCTCTGGATGAACTACATTTGCGGCAATTTGAGTAATAGAAATAGATGAAGTATTGGTTGCTAAAATAGTATTATGGTCGCAAACTTCACTTAATTGTTTGAAGATGTTGAATTTTAATTGTACATTTTCAGTGGCAGCTTCAATCACTAAATCACAACCAACCACACCGTCTTTAATGTCTGTGTAAGTAATGATGTTGCCAATAGTTTTATGTTTGTCTTCTTCTGTTATGCTACCTTTAGCTACCATACGGTCCAAGTTAGTAGCAATAGTTGCCATACCTTTTTCTAAAGATTTTTCAGAAATATCTATTAATTTTACTGGAAATCCACATTGTGCAAAAGTGTGCGCAATTCCATTTCCCATGGTTCCAGCTCCAATTACTGCGATTGTTTTCATATTCTGTTTATGTGTTTGTTTTTAAAATTTATTTCTCCATTGAATCGATAATCATATAAGCTACTCGTAAGGCTTCAGTTCCGTCTTCTAGCGTAACAATGGGTTGTGTGTTAGTATTGATGGCGTCAGCAAAAGTTTCCAATTCATCCAAAATAGCATTGTTTAATTGCACTCCAGGATTATCAAAATAGATTTGTTTTTTTATTCCTTCTGCATTTTGTAGAATCATATCAAAATCACCCGGTACTTCAGGGGCATCTTTCATTCGAACCACTTCACATACTTTATCTAAATAATCTACAGAAATGTAGGCGTCTTTTTGAAAGAAACGCGATTTTCTCATGTTTTTCATGGAAATTCGACTCGAAGTAATATTAGCCACACAGCCGTTTTCAAATTCTATTCGTGCATTGGTAATATCAGGGGAATCCGAAATTACAGCAACACTACTTGCATTTACCGATTTCACTTTTGAACGCACCACACTCAAAATAGCATCTATATCGTGAATCATTAAGTCTAAAACCACGGGTACATCGGTTCCTCTAGGATTAAATTCGGCTAAACGATGGGTTTCGATAAACATTGGATTTTTAATTTTATCCTTAACGGCAGTAAATGCAGGATTGAAACGCTCTACATGTCCCACTTGTCCTTTAACGCCATGTTTATTCGCTAAGGCTATAATGGCTTCAGCTTCCTCAACTGTATTAGCAATTGGTTTTTCTATGAAAATATGTTTTCCTGCTTCAATAGCTAATTTGGCACAATCAAAATGTTGAAGAGTAGGCGTAACTATATCAACCACATCAACAGCCGCAATCAAAGCTTCCATTGAATCAAATTTAGTATATCCAAACTCAGCGGCTACTTTTAGGGCATTTTCTTCAAAAGGATCAAAAAAGCCAACTAATTCATATTTTTCAGATTGATTTAATAATCGTAAATGTATTTTTCCTAGGTGACCTGCACCTAAAACACCAACTTTCAGCATATAAAAATTAATTTGAACAAAAATACAATTAAAGTTGAAAGTTTGAAGTGTAAAAGTTTAAAAGTTTTTAGAAAATCGTACTTGGATTTTGTTTATTAAGCTTTAATTTTACCAAACTAAAAATGCCCGCAAATTGAAAGATACAAATAAACATCAAGGACTAAGAAATCAATTGGTTAAACAATTACAAGACAAGGGTATTACCGATGTAAATGTGTTGGAAGCCATACGAAAGATTCCTCGACATTTATTTTTGAATTCGAGTTTTGAAGATTTTGCTTATCAAGATAAAGCATTTCCTATTGGCGCCGGACAAACGATTTCTCAGCCATACACGGTAGCTTTTCAAAGTCAGTTGTTAGAAGTAAAAAAGGGAGATAATGTATTGGAAATTGGAACAGGAAGTGGTTATCAAACGGCTGTTTTAGTTACTATGGGTGCAAAAGTTTATTCTGTAGAACGTCAGAATGAATTGTTTAAATCGACGTCATTATTACTTCCTAAATTAAATATTCGACCAAAACATTTATCCTTTGGAGATGGTTATAAAGGCTTACCACAATTTGCTCCGTTTGATAGTATAATTGTAACCGCTGGCGCACCAATTATACCACAACCTTTGATGGCTCAATTAAAAATAGGAGGTAGGTTGGTTATTCCATTAGGAGATAAAGAACAAATAATGACATTACTTATTAGGAAAAATGAAACCCAATTTGAAAAACATGAATTTGGGGAATTTCGATTTGTTCCTTTATTAGAAAATAAAAATTAAATCCCGATTCAATCGGGATTTAATTTTTTAATTATTTTTAAGAATTAGTGTTGAAGGGATATCAGAAAGCCAAAGACTTTTAGAGTCTAACACTTTTTTCCAACTGTCAATTCCAATTAACATTAAATCTTGTTTTTTTAAAAAGTTTTTATCCATTACTTTTTCATGAATTAGTGCAATATGGTTAGGAGCCATTTGTTCAATGGAACGAATTTGCTCTTTGACTTGTGCATTTTGTTTAATAAATCCTCCAATATCATGAATAATAACCTGTGCATCATCATTTTTTATAAATTTTTGGGCAAAGTCTAACAAAAACACATCTTCTTGATTAAAAATAGGAATGTAAATTGTGTCTGTTTTACTAAAAGATTTATCTACTAGTATTCCAACAGGTATTTTACTTTTAGAGACAATATCTTGTGTGCGATCATCAAATGGACCATTTTCAAATAAGTTTTCTTTACCTGTAACCTGATTTAATAATTTTTCAGGGTTAATAATACGCGTTGTAAACCCTAAGATTTTACCCAAAAGACTTCCGTCAAAAATAGATTGACCAACACCAATTAATAATAAGTCATAGTCACCTTTATTAGCTACTTCTGAAATATCACTTTCAATATCACTAGAAGCTTTAAATAGTGTAGTTATTTTTTGATTAGCATTCTCAGAGGCTTCAACAATAGGAGCAAAGTTTTCTTGTTCATATTGTTCAATATTGTATTGGTGTATTTCATTTGTAGGAGCCAAATGCATTAGGGTCAAGGCGGCATTATTATTCATCTTTTTGGTTAATCCGTTAGCTAATCGAAGTAATGAAGTCCCTAATGTTGGAGTACCAAATGAAATTAAAATTTTAAACTTACTAATATTACTTATTTCTAGTGGCACTTCAGTTGCTTTACTTTTGAAAATCCAATTGATTAAATCTAACGCAGGTCCAGTCATAAAGGTTGTAGCTAAGGCCATTATTACCATCATTGCAAATATCTTCGGACTCAAAACACCTAGGTCGTATCCAATGTTTAGAACAACTAGCTCCATTAGTCCTCTTGTATTCATCAGAGCTCCTATGACTAAACTATCTTTCCAACTTTGACCAACAAATTTTGCAGCTAATGCACTTCCAATGAATTTTCCAGATACAGCAACTAGAATTATTCCACCTGTAACTTTCCACAAATAAGGATCATTTAATAAGCCAATTTCGGTTCGTAATCCTGTAAAAACAAAGAATAAAGGAAGTAACAAGATTAAAGAAACATCTTCTACTTTTTCAATAAATATGTTTCGAAATGAGATATTTTCTGGCATAATTGCACCTGCCATAAAAGCTCCAAATAGAGCATGAATACCTATTACTTCTGTCATATAAGCAGATATAATTAAAGTCAAGAAGAAAATTGCAACAATGGGTTTACTCAGTTTTTCTTTAGAATTATGTAAATCACCTACACGTTTTAAGAAAGGTTTCACAATTTTAATCATGAATAAAACATATAAAGCAGCTAAAGCAATGATGTAAAGCGCACTTGTAAATGACCCTGCTTTTACAATAGCAATTACTGCAGCTAAAATGCACCAAGCAGTTATATCATCTGCAGCAGCACAAGTAATAACAATAGTGCCTAGACGGGTTTTTTGTAAACCTCGTTCTTGGACAATTCTAGCTAAAACAGGAAATGCTGTAATACTCATTGCGATACCAAGAAAAAGTCCAAATGATGTAAATTTTACACCTTCAGGAGCAAAATTTAAGTATATATAATAAGCTAATCCAATGCCTAAAGTAAAGGGAATAATAATGCTGGCATGACTAATCACCACAGCATCATGAGCTTTGTTTTTTAGCACATTTAAATCGAGCTCCATGCCAATAACAAACATGAATAAAATTAGTCCAATTTGACTTAGGAATTGTAAATTACCCAAAGATTCACTAGGAAAAAGTGTCGCTGTAAATTCAGGAAAATACATACCAATGACAGAGGGGCCTAAAATAATTCCAGCTAGAATTTCTCCAATTACTGTAGGCTGTCCTATTTTTTTACAAACCCATCCAAAAATTCGAGCAACTAAAATAATAGTCACTATTTGTGCTAATAAAATTGCCAATGGATGAGTTAAATTATGAATCATAGAGTCCGTGAACTCCATAAAGTGAGATTTTCCTGTTGATTGAGTCAAAATATGACGCCCTTTTTCAAGAGCTACACCAATGGTTAGATACCAATACATAATCCCTGAAAAAAAACCAATTAATAGGAAATAAAATAAACTTTTCTTGAAATTTAACATACAGTTTCATTTTAATAGTTGATTCAAATTTCGTTAGAAAAGTGTTATTAAAAGGAGTTAAGGTATGTTATTAACCAACAATTGTAATAAAACAGGAAAATGTTGTAACGAAATAGATCAGCTATTAATTCTAATCATAAACTCAGGTCGAAATATTTCACTCAGTTGAAAACGAATTGGATTTCCATTTTTTGAATTTAGATTTGAGGTAATTTCATCGAAAGAAAAAACATGTACTATTTTGAGTGCTATTAATTCGCGTTTATTGATTCTAACGAATTCCTGAGAAGGTAAAAGCTCTAATAACTTTTCAAAAGAAATGTTTTTAAGTACAAGTTCAACTCCATTAAGTAAAATAGCAATTTTATCTCTACTATCGGTTGAGGACGTTTTAATGTAAGCTAAAGTATCAAAGAAAAGTAAAGTTTTGCCTTTGTTGGTATTTAATTGAATGTAGTTTTTTTCTTCTTTTGTACTAATTCGTTGCTTTGCTTTTTCAATTGCTTGTTGCAAACGCTCTTTTTTAATTGGTTTTTGTACATAATCTATAGCGTTTAAATCAAAAGCTTCTACAGCATACTCTTTGTAAGCTGTTGTAAAAATGACAGGTTTTCCATTTAAAAGATTGGCTACTTGTAAACCATTCATGCTAGGCATTTCAATATCCATAATACAAAAATCATAATCTAAAAACGATTGCTCATTTAATAACAAAACAGGATCATTAAAAGTTTTAACAACTTCTATATCTATTATTTGTTCACAAAGCATTTTAAGATAAGTTAATCCAGGTAACTCATCATCTAGTAGCAAGCATTTTAGTTTTGTACTCAAGTAAGTTAATTTTTAAATGGGCAAAGTAATTATCATTTTCAGTGTAGCGATCTAATTGAAAGGTATCTTGATAAATAATTTTCAATCGCTCTTCTAAAGTTTCACTACCAATTCCACTATTTTGCTTTTTCAAAGGGATTTTCTGTGAAATTTTATTAGCTACAGCCAAAGATAAGGTATTGTTTTTAAATTCAAAAGTTATACTAATGAACGCATCAGCACTTTGAATGTCTGCATGCTTAAAAGCGTTTTCGATTAAATCTATTGTAATTAATGGAGCAACAACTTCTTGATTATAAAAGTGGTCAGATTCATCAATTTTTGTTTTTACCTTTAATTCAAATAAAGGACTTATTTTGATTTTATAAATCTCAATTAAATTTAGAGCAAATTCAATTTCTTGTTGAGGAGTAACTAATTTATTATGACTTTCATATAAGATATAATCCAAGACATTTGACATTTTATCTAATGCATGATAGGTCTGATAAGCATGGGATTGAATAGAATTAAGTGTGTTTTTAAATAAATGCGGATTTAATCTAGATTCTAAATTTTGAAGTTTTAAAGAATTAATTTTGCTTTCCAAATGGTGATAATTTTGTTCCATCGATTGTTTTCGCGCTTCTGCTTTTTGCCACTTTGAAAAAAAGGTGTAGGAGGCAAGTAGTAAAAGTGCATTGAGTACTATAAGAAAAATGGTTAAACTAGTTATCATAATTTAGAATTCAGTGCTGCAAATGTAGTCAATAAAAAAATTAAACTTTTACACCAAATAAATTGCCCACAAAGGCAGATAATCCCATAGCAAGAGTTCCCCAAATAGTGACGCGTAAAATAGCTTTTGTAATACTAGCTCCTCCTGTTTTTGCTGATAAGGCTCCTAAAATGATGAGAGATAATAAAGTAAAACCATATAAGAAATACTCCATTTTTTCTACCGGTGCAAATAAAGTAACCAGCATTGGAAGTAATCCTCCAACAGTAAATGCTGCCCCAGAGGCTAGTGCTGCCTGAATAGGATTGGCTTGAGAGATTTCGTTAATCCCTAATTCATCACGGATGTGAGTCCCTAGAGCATCATATTCAGTTAATTCTTTTGCTACTTGAAGAGCAGTTTCTTTTTTTAAACCTCGACGTTCGTATATTTGAGCTAAAATTAGTAACTCACCTTCTGGATTTTCTAATAATTCTTGCTGTTCTCTAGCAATATCTGATTTTTCTGTATCAGTTTGTGAACTGACAGAAACATATTCACCAGCGGCCATGGATAAGGCACCAGCGACTAAACCAGCAACTGCAGCCAAAATAATTGGTTCTCTTGTACTACTTGCTGCTGCTACTCCAATAGCTAAACTAGATATAGAAATAATACCATCATTAGCTCCTAAAACGGCTGCGCGTAACCAATTACTTCTATGTATATAGTGTGAATCTAAATAATTTTCAATTGTTACCATTTTTGGGATGTTTTACTATGCTAAAAATACACTTTAATTTGGTTTTAAAAAATACTTTAAATCATTTTTTTACCTGAAATTTATTAATACCTTTGCTTTGTTTAGAATTAATATAAATAAAAATAAGCATAATGAAAAAAATAAGTCTTATTACTTCGCTTTTATTTGTGGTACTATCATCAGCACAAAAAGTAAATTCTTTGCTAGATCCTAATTTTTGGAAAAAAAATCCAGATGTAGCTACAGTTAAATTAGAAATAGAGAAAGGGAACGATCCTACAGCGTTGAATCCTTCTGCTTTTGACCCAGTAACTTTAGCAATTAATAATGGTGCTAGCAATGATGTAGTCAAATATTTAGTTGAATATAAAGGTAATGAAGTTAATAAAGTAACACATGATGGACGAATTTATTTGCATTGGGCATCTAGTAAAGGAAATGTAGAATTAGTAGAATATTTAATTGAAAAAGGAGCAAATATTTATTGGGAAGATACTAGTAGCAATACGCCGTTAGTTTTCGCTTTGGGTAATGGACAAAATAATCAAGCCTTGTTTGAAGCCTATTTTAAAGCAGGTCTAGATATTAAAAAGAAGTATAAAAACGGAGCTAATTTACTTTTATTAGCTGTAGCAAGTGATAAAGATTTGTATATTACTAATTATCTTATATCCAAAGGTTTGTCGTTTAAAGATGTCGATCAAGAAGGGAATACACTTTTTGATTATGCAGCAAGAACAGGCAATCTTACTAATTTAAAAACCTTGTATAGTAAAGGAGTTAAGCCTACTGCAAGTGCCTTGCTTTTTGCAGCAGAAGGAACAAGAAGAAGTGCTAATTCAATTGAGATTTTTCAATATTTAGTTGATGAATTAAAAATAAAACCTACTGTTTTATCTAAAAATCAAGAGTCGGTTTTACATCTCCTAGCCAAAAAAGAGAATCAATTACCTATTATTACTTATTTTAAAGGCAAAGGGGTAGCCCTACAAACAGCAGATGGTGATGGAAATACGATATTGCATTATGCTGCTTCGGGAAGAGACCTGGCTTTAGTTAATTATTTGTTAGAGCAAAATGTATTAGTGAATAGTATAAATAAAAAAGGAGAAACGCCTTTAACACAAGCTGTTAAGTCTGGATCAGTAGAAATTATTTCTACATTACTCAAATATGGAGCAAATAGTACTGTTTTAGATCAAGAAGGGCAACCTTTAGCTTATCATTTAGTACAAAATTATAAAGCACCAAGAGGAGGAAATGATGATTTTTTAGATAAAATAAAGTTATTGAAAGATAATGGATTAGTTTTAAATAAACCATTTAAAGATGGTAATACTATGTATCATATTGCAGTAGCAAAAAATGATTTACAATTGATTAAAAAATTAGAAGGACTTGGCATTGATATTAATACTAGAAATGTTGAAGGACTTACAGCGCTTCATAAGGCTGCTTTAGTGGCAAAAGATGATGTTATTTTAAAATACCTATTATCTTTGAATGCCAATAAATCTATTAAAACAGATTTAGATGAAACGGCTTATGATTTAGCTAAAGAAAATGAAGTATTAATTCAAAATAAAGTGAATATTGACTTTTTAAAATAAAATGAAAAAATATATTAAATATATCGTTCTAAGTACAGTATTTATTCTACTTACTAATCAAGCAACAGCTCAAACTTCAAAGTATAAATGTATGTTGCAAATGTCTAATTATGTGGGCGAAGGCGCTTACATAGTAGTATCATTAATCAATCCAAAAGGGCAATATGAAAAAACATTATATGTCATGGGAGATGATAAAAAATGGTACAAAGACTTAAAAGAGTGGTTTAAGTTTTATAATAAAAAGAAAAAAGTAGATGCTAAAACAGGCGCTTCTGTTGCAGGTGGTGATCGTAGTGTAACTATTTTCGAAATTGAAGATAGTAAATGGAATTCAGGATACAAAATTAGATTTGAATCAGCTGTAGAGAATCAAAAATACCACATTGCAGATGCTGAAATTGAATTAAATACTACCACTGCTATGGAAAAAGTGGAAGGTAAAGGGTATATTCGTTTTGTTAAATTAAGTAAAATGTAATTTTAATTCATGACCTTGTCAATTTGGCGATATGCACATTTACTTTTAGCTACTTTAGCGGCTGTTTTTATATTTATTGCTTCAATAACAGGAATTATTCTAGCCGCAGATGAGGTAAAACAACAATTCAAGCCGATAAACTATGATAGCTATGAATCGCTAACATTGGCGAAAGTAATTCCAACACTAAAAAAACATTTTTTAGAAATTAGTGAACTCGAGATAGACACTCATGGTTTTGTACTTATCAAGGCGCTTGATTTAGAAGGTAATGAAGTGGAAGCATATGTAAATCCTAATACTGGTAATATCATAGGAAAACCCGAAAAGAAAAGTGAGTGGATACAATGGGTTACCTCATTACATCGTTCTCTTTTTTTGCATGAAACAGGAAGAATTATCATGGGGATTAGCGCATTTTTGTTGCTTTTAATCGCTATTACAGGAGCGTTATTGATTTCTCAAAGGCAAAATGGATTTCGCAGATTTTTAACTCGAATCCCAAGAGAAAAAGGTTGGACGTTTTGGCATGTTATTTTAGGGAGATTTTTTCTGATTCCTATAATTATAATTGCTTTGACAGGGGCGTGGATGATGATGTACCGCCTAAATAGTTGGGGTGAAGTTAAAGAACAACAATCCGAAATAAATTTAGGAAGTGAAGCTATTAAGGTTATAGATATTGATCAATTTAAATCTTTTCAAATAATACATTTAAAGGATGTACAAAAAATAGTTTTTCCTTTCACCGAGGATGTAGAAGAGTATTATCAATTGAAGTTGAAAGATAGGTCGTTGCTAATTAATCAATTTAATGGTCAAGTTTTAAGCGAAGTAGAGTATCCAAAAACGTTACTTCTTCAAACCGTGACTTTAGATTTACACACGGGTCGAACTCACATAATTTGGGCTATGGTTTTAGGAATTACCGCACTGAGTATCCTTTATTTTATTGGCTCTGGTTTCACTATGTCTTGGAAGCGGATGAGAAATAAAATTCATAATTTGTTTTCTAAAGAAGAGAGTACAATTGTTTTATGGGTAGGTTCAGAAAACGGAAGCACATTGGGATTTGCTAATTTGGTAAAAAAACAATGGGAAAAAGCAGGTGAAAAGGTTTTTATTGCGGAAATGAATCGCTTTGAAAGTTTTCCTAATGCAACTCATTTTATATTTTTTACTTCAACTCATGGAACTGGTGAAGCTCCTTCAAATGCCAATATTTTTTTGAATCTTCTCTCAAAAACAGTTATTGATAGAAAAATTAAGACAGTTGTAGTAGGATTTGGTTCTAAGAATTATCCTGATTTTTGTGCTTTTGCTAAAGAAGTTCAAGTAAATTTACAAAAGCAAACTTGGAATGATACTATCCTACCACTTCATACCATTAATGATAAGTCTACACTTGAATTGGTAACATGGATTAAGGCTTGGAATCAGAAAAGTACTTTTCAACTTAGTGAAACACCTGCTTATTATTTTCAAACGAATAAAAAATTGATACGGTTTAAGGTAATCGCTAAGTCAGATACTACAGCAGAAGGTAAAACGTTTATTATTCAATTAAAACCTCAAAAAAGAGCTATTTTTAAATCAGGAGATTTATTGGTTATATATCCAGGGAATCAAGGAGAAGAGCGAATATATTCTATCGGTAAAATAGATAATAAAGTTCAATTAATTGTAAAATTACATGAAAATGGATTAGGTTCTGGATTTTTAAATAAGTTGACACTTGGTGCTGAAATTGAAGCTAAAATAATGGAGAATCCAACGTTTCACTTGCCCTCAAGAAGACCTGTTATTTTAATTTCTAATGGAACGGGTATTGCACCTTTTATTGGTATGATTAGTCAAAACAAAGGCCAAGAATTGCATCTTTTCGCTGGATTTAGACAAAAAACAAGTTTAGTTACTAATTTTGTTGAACAAATGAATGATTATTTGGCGACTAAAAAAATATCTAGCTTTCACTTGGCATTATCAAGAGAAGGTAATAAAGAGTATGTAACACAATTGCTGGAAAAACAAACAAAATTAATTGTTGAAACGTTAAATCATAATGGAGTAATCATGATTTGTGGTTCTTTGGCTATGATGAAAGATGTAAAAATTATTTTAAGTCAAATTTGTCATGATAAGTTAGGACAAGATGTTGATTTTTATACAACAAATGGTCAAATTTTAACAGACTGTTATTGATGAGGCATTTTGTTTTTTTACTAATGATTAGCAACTATTTGGGAACAGCTCAAGTACAAAAACACAGAGCGGTAACTTTGATGGGAAGCCGTTTTGATATTACAGTCGTTGCTAATGATTCTGCAAGTGCTGAAAGGTATATTGATGATGCGATATACGAAATAGACCGCATAGAGAATCTAATTTCTGAATGGCGACCACATACACAAGTTGCTGAGATTAATAAAAATGCTGGAAAAAAACCAGTTAAAGTAGATCAAGAAGTTATCCGATTGACACAAACAGCCTTAAAATTTTCCGAGAGAACTAAAGGTGCATTTGATATTAGTATAGTGGCTATGGATAAAATTTGGAAATTTGATGGATCAATGACTGAAAAACCTAGTGATGAAGCTATAAAAAAATCGATAGAGAAGGTAAATTATCATTGGATTGAAGTTGATACTGTTCAATCAACCATTTTTCTTAAAAAAGAAGGAATGAAAATAGGTTTTGGTTCCATAGGTAAAGGTTATGCCGCGGATAAAGCTAGGGAACTTCTAGAAAATAAAGGAGTAAAGGCTGGTATCATTAATGCTTCGGGTGATTTGACAACTTGGGGTAAACAAGAAAATGGAAAGTATTGGAGTATTGGGATTACTAATCCTTTTGATACTAATGATTTTATTGGAATTTATAAATTATATCGTTGGGCTGTAACTACATCAGGTAATTATGAAAAGTTTGTGGAAATTGATGGAATACGTTACAGTCACATTATTAATCCTAAAACGGGTTGGCCTACGGCAGGACTTTGTAGTGTATCGGTTTTTGGACCAAGTGCAGAAACTGCAAATGGATTGAGCACATCTATTATGGTTTTAGGAGAAGATCTAGGGCTTAAGTTATTAAAAAATTTTCCCAATTATTCTGCTTTACTCATTTCTGATAAAGGTAAAGTTATAAAATCAGATAACTTTAAAAAGGGAAAATTTAAAAAGTAAGACTACCTTTTTATTAAGAGATTAAGTTTATACAGCTTAAACAAAAATACTTAGAAATAGAGTTTTGTTTTTAAGTAATGTAAAAACGCCTGTTATTAAAATGAGTACTAGAACTATAGTTTTAAATTGTTTTTCAGTGAGTAAGTTAACAATTTGTTTACCAATATATGTCCCGACAATACTAACTACAATTAAAATAGGAATTAAATATAAATGCTCTTTATGTATAAATCCATTTCCTGCATAAACAACGCTTCTACTAAGATCTATACCAAAATCAATGATAGCAGAGGTAGCAATAAAAACCGCTGGTTTTAGGTTGTAAGAAGAAAGTACCATTCCTCTAATAGCACCACCAGTTCCAATAATTCCTGCAATAAAACCAGAAACAAGACCCCCTAAAACAGAATTAGTAGTATTAGGTCTAATAGTAAGTGTGCGAACAGTTAATAAGAGTGCACTAAGTGATATTAAAAATACGGCCAAAATAGCTTCTAAATGAGCTCCAGAAATAAATTGACTTAAATAGGCACCAATTAAAACTGAAAATACAGAAGTAATTCCCATAGATAAAATAATTTTTTTATCAAATCCTTCTCTGAAAAAATAAATTTTAGATAAATTACTAGAAACATGATAAAGAGCTGTAATTCCTAAAACAACATGAAAATCAAGAAAATAACTAGCAATAGGAATAAATAACATGGAAGAACCGAATCCACCTACAGTGCCTACGATTTCAGCTAATAATGCTAATAATATGAAATAAATTAAAAAATCCAAATGAAATAAATTAAACAGCTGAATATAATAAAAATCGAGTACATAATTGACTCGATTTTTATTTAGTTTTTGATTAACTGTTGAACTATAGATTGAATTGGTAAAATAGCTTTAGTATGTTCAATACTTGGTCCAGCTACCCAAACTGTTTTGTAAGTTACTTCGGTAGCTGCTTTTTCAGTGGCTTTCATACCTATGTAAAAACGAAACATTTTCACCCATTTTTTTAAAGATTTATTTTTATTCAAGAGGCGTTCGATCCAAGGTTGTTGAGTACCCACTTTCTTAACATATGGTGTATTGATTACTGTACAAGGGGTGCCAGAAATTCGCTCAGTCATAACAATGTCTTTGGCGCCATAATCTACACAAGCTTGTTTATATTCATTTGAAACATTAGATTCGATTGAAGCAATAAATGGACTTCCAACGGAAACTCCTACAGCACCATATTGTAGCATTTGATCAACATCAGCTTTTGTACCAACTCCTCCTGCTGAAATAATAGGTAACGAGGTGTTTTCATTTAATTGTTTAATTAGAGTTGCTGGATCAAAGTTTCCTCTATGACCTCCTGCTTGGTTATTTACAGCAATTAATGCATCTGCTCCAAAAGACTCTACTTTTTTTGCAAAATGTAAATTGGTTACATCGCAAAACACTTTTATACCTGCTTTATGTGCTTCTCTAATAGTTTCTTCCGGACTTCCTAATGAAGTGATGATGAAATCAACACCTTCTTCACACAAAACATGAAGTTGTTCTTTGTATTTAATGTTAGATTTATTAACGATCAAATTAAAACCATAACTACCACCTTCCACTTTTGCTGCTTTCAATTCTTTGATAGCAGCTTTTAATTCATCTATAGTTCTGTAATTTAAAGCGGGTATACAGCCTGCAATCCCACTTTTCATCCCCTCAATAACCATTTTGGTGTTAGAAACTAAAAACATCGGAGCCATTATGATAGGATGATGAATAGAAAGTAATTCTGTTAATTTAGCTTTATTCATGAGAATATTTTTTATCAAATATATAAAAAAATACTATGCGTGCATAAAAAAAAGAGCAACAATTGCTTGCTACTCTTTTTCCAAATTAAGTATGGAGTTTTATTTTTTAGGATCGTATCTTCTTGTAATTGGATTGAATTTATATTTATTTGTTTGCGTTTTAGTCGATAAAATAACCTCATAATCCTTAGTTAGTGTGAACTCAAACCCTTCTTTTCTTGTTTTTTCAACTTCTTCAGACGCGGTTTTATTTTTATCTAAAAAAACAGTTTCTTTGATTTTACTTATGGTTTGAATGTTACTCAATATTTTTACTTTTGTAGAAGAAAAATCCCAAATTTCATTAGTAGTAACAAGAGCGTCCTCTTTTTTTAATTTAGTTTCTGTTTTAATATTTTCAGTATAACTAAAATGATACAATTTAACTCCACTTACAGTAAAACTATTAATTTTGACATTCATTGGAAATTGAGTCTTGTCTTTAGTAATTAACTCTTTTAAAATGACATTTTCTTTTTTACCTGCATTATCAATAATAATTACCAATTTCTGTTTACCTTCTTCAGTAATAATCTCTGCTTTTAAGTTTTCAAACGTTGCCAAAGTTGAAGTAATTGAAGAAGAACCTATCTTGTTTTTTGCTTTCTGAGCAAATATTGCAGTAGGAATCAAAGCTAAAAGTAACGCAATTAGTAGGCTTTTCATGTTTTTCTTTGTTAGAAATTGGTTTTTCAATATACAAATTATTTTAAAATAAAAAACCGAGTTAAAAAAATAACTCGGTTTTTTCTTATTTTAGTTTTTATAAACACTAGTTTATAAAAAATTTACGTGATATTTAAATTATTTTACTTCTTCAAAATCAACATCTTGTGTAGAATCACTACCTTCATTAGTTGGTTCTGCTTGAGGAGCACCTTGACCTTCTGCTTGTGCTTTATACATTTCTTCAGAAGCTGCTTTCCAAGCTTCATTGATTTTATCTAATGCTGGTTGAATTGTAGCGATATCTTTTGTTTCGTAAGCTTTTTTCAATTCTTCTAGGGCAGCAGATATATTTGATTTATTACCTTCTGATAATTTGTCACCAAATTCAGATAATTGTTTTTCAGTTTGGAAAATCATGCTATCCGCTTCATTTAATTTAGAAGCTTTTTCCATAGCAGCTTTATCAGCTTCGGCATTCATTTCAGCTTCTTTTCTCATTTTTTCGATTTCTTCTTGTGTTAATCCAGAAGAGGCTTCAATTCTAATGTCATGAGATTTTCCAGTACCTTTATCTGTTGCCGAAACTTTAATTATACCGTTAGCATCAATATCAAAAGTAACTTCAATTTGAGGTACACCTCTTTGCGCTGGTGGAATGCCATCTAAATGGAAACGACCGATTGTTTTATTGTCATTAGCCATTGGACGTTCTCCTTGTAACACGTGGATTTCTACTGATGGCTGGTTATCTGCAGCGGTTGAGAATACTTGTGATTTCTTTGTTGGAATCGTAGTATTTGCTTCAATTAATTTAGTCATAACACCACCCATAGTTTCAATTCCTAATGATAAAGGTGTCACGTCTAATAATAATACATCTTTTACATCTCCAGTTAAAACACCTCCTTGAATTGCAGCTCCAATAG
>CAYNNB010000050.1:0-16451 GCA_964398425.1 uncultured Flavobacterium sp. | reverse complement strand
ATTCTGATGAATATTGTGGCGGTATGATTGACGACCGACCTTTAAAGGCTTTAGTTCCTGGAGGTTCATCTGTACCAATTTTACCTGCTCATTTAATCTATAAAACAGCCGCTGGTAACGATCGTTTAATGACGTATGAATCGTTATCTGATGGTGGCTTTGCAACTGGTTCTATGTTAGGTTCAGGAGGATTTATTGTTTATAATGATACGACATGTATCGTTAGAAATACATGGAATTTCTCAAGATTCTATCATCATGAAAGTTGTGGACAATGTACACCTTGTCGTGAAGGAACAGGTTGGTTAGAGAAAGTTTTACACCGTATCGAAAATGGACACGGACGTGAAGAAGATATAGAATTGTTATTAAGCATTCAAAGTAAAATCGAAGGAAACACCATTTGTCCATTAGGTGATGCTGCTTCTTGGCCAGTTGCTGCTGCAATTCGTCACTTTAGAGAAGAATTTGAATACCATATTCGATTCCCAGAAAAAATAAAAAATAGAGATCACTTTGTGCACGAACCTTTTGAAAAAGTTCGTCACTTAGTAAGTAATCAAACAGTTTAATTAGTTTCAAGTTTCAGGTACCAAGTTTTAATAACTTGAAACTTAAAAACCTGAAACTATTCAAACAAAAAAATAACAATGAAAGTAACCATAGACGGACAAAGCGTAGAAGTAGAACCAGGAACAACCATCCTGCAAGCTGCTCGTATGATTGGTGGCGATTTAGTTCCACCAGCCATGTGTTATTATTCGAAATTAAAAGGTACTGGAGGAAAATGTCGTTGTTGCTTAGTTGAAGTAAGCAAAGGAAGTGAGGCAGACCCAAGACCTATGCCTAAACTTGTAGCTTCTTGTGTTACGGGATGTATGGACGGAATGGAAGTAAATAGTAAAAATTCTGAGCGTGTAACGGAAGCAAGAAAAGCGGTTACAGAATTTTTATTAATCAATCACCCACTTGATTGTCCGGTATGTGACCAAGCAGGAGAATGTCATTTACAAGATTTAAGCTTTGAACACGGAAAAGCAAAAACACGCTTCATCGAAGAGAAAAGAACTTTTGAACCTGAAAATATTGGTGATAAAATTCAATTACACATGAATCGTTGTATTTTATGCCAACGTTGTGTACAAGTTGCTGAACAATTAACTGACAACAGAGTTCATGGAGTATTAAATCGTGGTGATCATGCACAAATTTCTACTTGTGTTTCAGCAGCAATTGACAATGAATTCTCTGGAAACATGATTGATGTTTGTCCAGTAGGTGCATTAACAGATAAAACGTTCCGATTTAAATCAAGGGTATGGTTTAATAAACCATTCAATGCACATAGGGAATGTACGACTCCAGGTTGTTGTGGCGAAGTAACTGTTTGGATGTTTGGAAATGAAATCCAACGTGTAACAGGAAGAAAAGATCAATACGGAGAAGTAGAAAACTTTATATGTAATACTTGTCGTTACGATAAAAAAGAAGTTTCTGACTGGGTTATTGAAGGACCTAAAAAATTCGAAAAAGATTCTGTTATCAATCAAAATAATTACACAAGAAAATTAGATAAAGTAGTGATCAATACAGAAGCTCAAATTTTATTTGGTCGCGAAGAAGATCGCAAGAAGATTAGTATGACTGAAGTTCCATTTAAAAAAGAAGAAAACTAATGGAAGCAGCATTTATTATAGAAAAAAGTGTAATCATTGTTACTGTTTTTGCTTTAACAATGTTAATGGCCATGTATTCAACATGGGCTGAACGTAAAGTAGCCGCTTGGTTACAAGATCGTATTGGGCCAAACCGTGCAGGATGGGCAGGTTTATTACAACCTTTAGCGGATGGAGCCAAATTATTCACAAAAGAAGAATTTTTCCCAAATACACCAAACCGTTTCCTATTTATATTAGGACCTGGAATTGCTATGAGTACAGCATTAATTACAAGTGCTGTTATTCCGTGGGGAGATACTATTGAAGTATTTGGACAGAGAGTATTACTTCAAGCAACTGATATTGATGTTTCAGTATTATACATTTTTGGTGTATTATCTATTGGAGTATATGGAATCATGATTGGAGCTTGGGCTTCTAATAATAAGTATTCATTAATGTCAGCCGTTCGTGCTTCTTCACAAATGATTTCCTATGAAGTAGCTATGGGATTATCAATGATTGCTATCTTAATGATGACAGGTTCTTTATCATTAAAAGAAATTACTGTTTATCAAGCAGAAAATGGCTGGAATATTTTATACCAACCCGTTGCATTCATCATATTCTTAATTTGTTCATTTGCAGAAACGAATAGAACTCCTTTTGACTTAGCAGAATGTGAATCGGAATTAATTGGAGGTTATCACACAGAATATTCATCAATGAAAATGGGATTCTATTTATTTGCTGAATATGCAAATATGTTTATTTCGTCAACCATCTTAGCCATTGTTTTCTTAGGAGGATATCACTTCCCAGGAATGGCATGGGTTACTGAAAATTGGGGAATGAATACGGCAGCTTTACTTGGATTTTTATCTTTATTTATGAAATTGTGTTTCTTTATCTTCTTTTACATGTGGGTAAGATGGACAATTCCAAGATTTAGATATGATCAATTAATGCATTTAGGTTGGAAAATATTAATTCCATTAGCTGTAGTGAACATTATTGTTACTGGAGTAGTAATGGTATTATTTAAATAATTCGTGATTATGTCAGTAGAACAAATATCATTATCAGGAAGAAAAAAAGTGGTTTCTAACAAAGAAATGACTTGGTTAGAGAAGATTTATCTTTGGACTATTATCAAAGGTTTATTTACTACTCTAAAACACTTATTTAGAAGAAAAATAACGATTAAATTCCCAGAACAAGTAAGAGAATTTAGTCCAGTATATAGAGGTCAACACATGCTTATGCGTGATGAAGAAGGAAGAGAAAGATGTACAGCTTGTGGTTTATGTGCATTATCTTGTCCTGCCGAAGCGATTACAATGAAAGCTGCAGAACGCAAACCTGAAGAAAAGCATTTGTATCGTGAAGAAAAATATGCTGAAATCTATGAAATCAACATGTTGCGTTGTATTTTCTGTGGTTTATGTGAAGAAGCTTGTCCTAAACAAGCCATTTACTTAACTAAATCAAGAAAATTCGCCAATGCTGATTATGATAGAGAAGATTTTATTTTCGGAAAAGATAAATTAGTAATGCCTTTAGAAATGGCTAAAATGAATACACAATCTAATACTTTGAATTAATTATGTTAGAGATTATATTTTACATTTTATCAGCCATTACATTAGGAACAGCTTTCCTAACTGTTTTTAGTAAAAACCCAATTCATAGTGCTATATACTTAGTAGTGTGTTTCTTTTCGTTAGCCGGACATTACGTGTTATTCAATGCGCAATTTTTAGCAATTGTTCACGTAATTGTTTATGCTGGGGCCATCATGGTATTATTATTATTTACCTTGATGTTAATGAACTTAAATAAAGAAGATGAAGTATCAAAACCAAAATGGGTTTCTTTTGCCGCTTTGATCTCTGCATGTATTTTAGGAGTAGTATTAATTGCTGCTTTAAAATCAGCTGAACCAGAAGTTATGGATTATGCTAACACAGGTGAAGATTTTCAATCGATAAAAGTTTTAGGTAAGGTATTATTAAATGAATACCAAGTGCCCTTTGAATTTGCTTCAGTTTTATTATTAGTTTCCATGATTGGTGCAGTATTAATTTCTAAAAAAGAAGAAAAAATATAACTATGAACGTATTACAAGAAATTGGCATCCAAAATTATATCATTTTAGCAGCTTTGCTATTTTGTATTGGTGCCTTCGGTATTTTATATAGACGTAATGCCATTATCATGTTCATGTCTATTGAAATTATGTTAAATGCAGTAAACTTATTATTAGTTGCATTTTCTTCTTATCACCAAGACGCTTCTGGACAAGTTTTCGTATTCTTTACGATGGCTGTTGCAGCAGCTGAAGTTGCTGTTGGTTTAGCAATTTTGGTTTCAATATTTAGAAACATTGGTAATATTGATATTGATAATTTAAAAAATTTAAAAGGATAAGCGCCTGATGGATACAACTATTTTACTTTTATTATTTGCGCCGTTAGTTGGTTTTTTAATCAACACTTTTTTCGGTAAAACTTTAGGTAAAACTGGCTCAGGTATTGTTGGTACATTGGCTGTTGTTTTATCTTTTTTGTGTACGGTATGCTTATTTTCTCAAATTAATGCAGGTGATACACTTCCTAAATTTCATTTAGCAGATTGGTTTTCTATTGGAAAAATCAAAGTTAATTTTAATTTCCTATTTGATCAATTATCTGTGTTATGGTTACTATTCGTAACTGGAATTGGATCATTAATCCACTTATATTCTATTAGTTACATGCATGAAGATGAAAACATGCACAAGTTCTTTTCATATTTGAACTTATTCGTTTTCTTCATGATTGTTTTAGTAGCTGGTAGCAACTTATTAATCATGTTTATTGGTTGGGAAGGTGTAGGATTATGTTCGTATTTATTAATTGGATTCTGGTATAAAAACCAAGATTATAATGATGCAGCTAAAAAAGCATTCATTATGAACCGTATTGGTGATTTGGGCTTCTTAATCGGAATTTTTGTTTTAGGTTTTTACTTAAACACTTTAGATTTCATGGAAATTAAAGCTGCATTAGGTAAAAATAGTATTACTCCTGCTCTATTATCTGTTGCTGCTTTATGTTTATTTATTGGTGCAACAGGAAAATCTGCTCAATTACCCTTATATACTTGGTTACCTGATGCCATGGCTGGTCCAACACCTGTTTCTGCATTGATTCACGCAGCAACGATGGTAACTGCTGGTATATTTATGATTACGCGTTTGAATTTCTTATTTGAATTAACCCCAGATGTAAAATCTGTAATTGCTATTGTTGGAGTTATTACGGCATTAATCGCAGCTGCCATTGGTTTAGTTCAAAATGATATTAAAAAAGTATTAGCTTATTCTACGGTATCACAGTTAGGATTAATGTTTTTAGCCTTAGGTTTAGGTGCTTATGAAGTTGCTGTTTTCCACGTAATAACACACGCTTTCTTTAAAGCTTGTTTATTCTTAGGTTCGGGATCGGTTATTCACGCATTACATGGGGAACAAGACATGAGAAACATGGGTGGGTTAAGAAAAGTTATGCCAATCACATTTGCAACAATGTTGGTTTCAACTTTAGCGATTGCTGGAATTTTCCCATTTGCAGGATTTTGGTCAAAAGATGAAATTTTAATGGCGGCATTCCATCATAATTCTATTTTATGGGTTTTAGGCTCAATTGCTTCAATAATGACTGCTTTCTATATGTTCAGATTACTATATTTAACTTTCTTTGGAGAATTTAGAGGAACAGAAGAACAAAAGCATCATTTACATGAAAGTCCAGCTTTAATTACCATTCCTTTAATTATTTTAGGTGCATTGGCAACATTAGGTGGGGCAATAAACTTACCAGGAAGCAATTGGTTAAGTCATTACTTAGCACCATTATTTAAAGCACATGAAGCACATCATTTAGATGGAACTGCTTATATGTTAATGGGAATTGCAACTGTTGGTGCTTTAATAGGTATTGGAATTGCTTATAGCATGTATATTAGTAAAAAACAAGTACCTGAAGCTGATGATAAAGTTGTTGGATTACATAAAATATTAGCTAATAAATTCTATTTAGATGAAATTTATATGGCTAGTATTGTACAACCAATTTATGCTGCATCAAGCTTCTTTAAAAAATATGTGGAAAAATTCGTTTCTAAACTTGTGTTTGGATTTGGAGATATTACGTATGCTTTATCTTTACAAGGTAAAAGAATACAGAATGGAAATATAGGTATTTATTTATTTGCCTTTATTTTAGGTATCTGCGGATTTTTATTTTATTTATTTGTAAATCGTCAATAATTAGAAATGAATATAGGGATTATATTAACGGTTTTATTAGTAGGTGCTATTGTTACTTACTTTTCAGGAAACAAGTTAGCCTCTAAATTAGCTCTACTAACAAGTATTGCTGCTTTAGGATTATCTGTAATGGCTCTAAATGGATATTTAGCAGGTGAAAATTGGAATGTTGATTTACCATGGTTAACAAAACCAGCGATCAATTTTGCTTTACATGTTGATGGTTTATCAATGGCTATGTTATTATTAACTACAGGATTGTTGCCTTTAATTATTGCATCAGGATTTGTTACTAAATTTGAAGATGAAAAAGCAATCTATAGCTTAATTTTAGTTATGGGCGCTGCAATGGCAGGAACATTCCTAGCTGCAGATGGTTTTGTTTATTATATATTTTGGGAAATTGCTTTAATACCAATCTATTTTATTGCATTAAGATGGGGTAATGGTGATAAAGAAGAAAGAAGAAAAACAATTTTAAAATTCTTCATATATACTTTTGCTGGTTCATTATTCATGTTGTTAGCTTTCATTTATTTATACACGAAAGGTGGAAGTTTTGCTATTGATAAATTATATGCCTTAAAATTAACTAGCACAGAACAAACGTACATTTTCTTAGCATTCTTTTTAGCCTATGCTATTAAAATTCCAATTGTACCTTTTCATTCTTGGCAGGCAAACACATATAGTAAGGCGCCATCTATTGGTACCATGTTATTATCAGGTATTATGTTAAAAATGGGATTATACAGTGTTTTAAGATGGCAATTACCGTTATCTGATGGAGCTGCAAAAGCTCATGTTCCTATCATTGTAACTTTATCCATAATTGGTGTAATTTATGGTGCAATCTTAACATTGAAACAAAAAAACATCAAAAAGGTATTAGCTTATTCATCATTATCACACGTTGGATTAATTGCTGCCGGTTTGTATTCTTTAACTTATGAAGGATTTCAGGGTGCTGTGCTACAGATGTTATCTCACGGAATAGTAATTGTTGGATTGTTCTATATAGTTGAAATTATCTATTCTAGATATCAAACTTATAATATCACCGAGATGGGAGGAATAAGAATTCAAGCAACGCGTTTTGCTTCATTATTCTTAATTGTTTTACTAGCATCAGTTGCTTTACCAACTACTTTTAATTTTATTGGTGAATTTAATTTATTATACAGCTTATTTAAAGTGAATATATGGTATGCTGTAATTGCAGGAACAACTATTATTTTAGGAGCGTTTTATATGTTACGTATGTTCCAAAAAAGTATGTTAGGTGAAAGCACAAAACCTTTTCAGGATATATCAATTTCGGAAAGTATTGTATTAATCGTAATTGTTGGAGTAACAATCTTTTTTGGATTGTTTCCTCAACCAATTATCGATTTAATTGAACCAAGTTTACAATCAATTTTAAATCAAATTAACTAAGAAGCCTTAAGAAATGAGTACATTAATTGCTATAGTAGGAATCGGAATACTTTGTTTACTATTTGAGATTTTTAATCTTAGAAAAATAATTATTCCAGTAACCATAGTGGCGCTTTTAGCTTTATTTGGTTTAAATCTTACTGATAATTTACCTGTTATTACAGGATATGAATCTATGATTTTTGTAGATGATTTTGGAAAAGTATTTTCAAGTTTATTCATCTTATTAACGGGATTATTAATTTTATTAAGCGCACCTAGCTACGCGAAAAGCTCTAAAATATCTGACTTTATTTCTATTAAAGTTTTTATATTATCTGGGGCTGTTGCCATGGTGACTTTTAATAATATTTCAATGTTCTTTTTAGGAATTGAAGTATTATCTATTGGACTATATGTTTTAGCTGGAAGTGACCGATTAAACGTTAAAAGTAATGAAGCCGGAATGAAATATTTCTTAATGGGTTCTTTTGCTTCTGGAATTTTATTATTTGGTATAGCTATGCTATATGGAGCTACTGGTGCTTTTGATGTGCCTACTTTAAAAGAAGCTTCTATGTCTGCTACAACTGAATATTGGTTCTATATTGGAGTTATCATGATTACTATTGGTATGTTATTTAAAGTAGCAGCTACTCCAATGCACTTTTGGGCACCAGATGTATACGAAGGTTCTCCAACTCAGATTACGGCATTAATGAGTACCTTAGCAAAGGTTACGGCTATGGCTGCTTTCTTCAAATTAGTTGGCATTTTAAATACCTACATGTATGATGAATACAAGCAAGTAATTGTTGTAGTTACTATTGCAACTATGTTTTTTGGAAACGTAATGGCTTTACGTCAAAGAAAATTAAAACGTATATTGGCTTATTCAGGTATTTCTCATACTGGATTTATGTTGATGACTTTATTGAATGTTGAAAATTCTCAAAACAACTTATTGTTTTACACAGTTTCATATGCCATTGCAGGTTTAGCTGCTTTCTCAGTAGTTTTATTTGTAACTAAAAAAGAAGATAATTGTAAGATTGAAAACTTTAATGGATTAGGAAAAAGATCACCTATTATGGCTTTTATCATGACTGTAGCAACATTGTCTATGGCAGGAATTCCAATATTAGCTGGTTTCTTTGGTAAATTCTTTATTTTGAGTCAAATTGTAACAGATGGTTATTTAGGTTTAGCTCTTTTTGCCATTATCAATTCTATGATAGCAATTTATTACTACTTCAAAGTAATCATTGCTATGTATTTAAGAGAAGAATCAGAGGATAATGTCTTAGCAAATCATTCTGAATATTATATTGTGGGAATAGTGGCTACGGTTCTATTATTGATCATTGGAATATTCCCTGATTATATATTGAATTTACTATAAAAATTAAGATTAAGATAAATAAAAAAATAAGCCCCAAAAAAATCTAATTTTTGGGGCTTATTTTTTAAAAGTTATCTCCGTCTAATAATCTACCAACTCCTCCCAATATACTACCTTCCTCTTTTCCACCACCATTTTGTGGAGCATTAGCTAAAATTCTACCAGCTAATCGGCTGAAGGGTAATGATTGGATATATACTGTTCCAGGGCCTCGTAAAGTTGCATAAAACATACCTTCACCTCCAAAAATAGTATTCTTAATACCACCTACAAATTCAATATCAAAATCAATATCTTGTGAGTAACCTACTACACAACCTGTATCAATTCGCATGATTTCTCCTGGTGCTAGTATTTTTTTTGCTAATGTTCCTCCAGAGTGAACAAAAGCTAAGCCGTCACCTTCAATTTTTTGCATAATGAATCCTTCACCTCCAAATAAAGCACGGCCAATTTTTTTTGAGAATTCAATTCCAACAGTAACTCCTTTAGCAGCACATAAGAAGGCATCTTTTTGGCAGACAAATTTTCCATTGTATTCCCTTAAATCAATTGGGATTATTTTTCCAGGATACGGCGATGCAAAAGATACTTTTTTCTTTCCTATTCCTTGATTTTGAAAAGCAGTCATAAATAAACTTTCACCTGTTAAGACTCTTTTTCCCGCAGATAAAAGTTTACCCATAAAACCTTGTTGTTGACTTCCATCTCCAAAAATGGTTTCCATTTTAATACCATCTTCCATCATCATAAAACCACCAGCTTCAGCAATTACTACTTCTTGTGGATCTAATTCAATTTCTACATATTGCATTTCTTCACCATAAATATGGTAGTCTATTTCATGTGCGATCATTTTCTCTATTTTAAAAGTTTTTATATATGTGTTATAAGAAAAAAAAATGTTACGATAAAAGGATGTTAATTTTCTAGGGTTTTTTTTCTAATGATAGAATTGAAAATTTTATAACCAGTAATTCTTCTCAGAATTTTCATAAAGTTAGCATCAAACCCAATGGTATATCGTCTAAAACAGCGATTTGGATTTTCGGCAATTTGGTATAATTTTTCAACAATTTTTTCTGGTAATTCTTTGTTTTCGGATGATTTTTTTTCTAAAAGTGTTGAAATTCTATTCATTAAGTTATTATAAGAACAAATTTCAGTTTGTTGACAAATAGCTACATTCTTCTGAAAAGAGGTTGGAGCATTTCCAAACTGAACAGTTGCTACACTTATATGAAAAGGATACAATTCATAAGCCATACATTCAGAAAAACTTTCTACAGCTTGTTTAGTTGAGTGATAAAAATTGCCTAGTGGTAAATTAACTAATCCAGCAATAGAAGTGATATTAATAATTTGTCCAAATCTTTGATCTCTCAATACAGGGATAAAAGCCCTACATATTTTAACTACGCCTAACCAATTGACATTAACAATCATATTAATTTTTTCATCTTCTGAAAGTTCAACAAAACTTCTATAGCCTACGCCTGCATTATTGATGATGGTGTCAATTTGTTTGTGATTCTTAAGAATTTGTTGCTTAGCAACTTCAATATTCTCTGTAGAAGTTACATCTAAACCATAGGTATAAATATTCGAGTACCTTTTAAATTCTTCAACTTCTTTATAAATATGCATTGTGGCTATCACCGTCCAATTTTCTCTAGCAAAGTGTAAAGCGGTTTGTTTTCCAATGCCTCCGCAAGAACCAGTTATTAATACGGTTTTCAAATTAATAATTAAGTTTAGTTATTAGAATGTATCGAGCAATTTTATTCTTCTTTCTACTAATATATGCAGAAGAATTTAAAGGCTTGAATTTTCTTGGATTAGGTAAAATAGCTGCAATTCCAGCAGCTTGCATTCGAGTTAAACTTTTACAATCTTTATTGTACCAGTGTTTACAAGCAGCTTGTGCACCATAAACTCCATCGCCCATTTCAATACTGTTTAGATAGACTTCCATAATGCGTTTCTTTCCCCAAATTAATTCAATAAGAACGGTATAATAGGCTTCTAAAGCTTTTCTAAAATAACTTCTTCCTTGCCATAAAAATACATTTTTAGCGGTTTGCTGTGAAATGGTACTTCCCCCTTTTAATTTTTTACCTTTAAAATTTCCCGTCGCAGCTTTTTGCATGGCTTTAAAATCGAAACCACTGTGTTTGCAAAAATTACCGTCTTCACTTGCAATTACTGCTTTTTGTAAATTTTTTGAAATATCTTCTAGAGGTACCCAGTCGTGTTTTGTTTCAATATCTTTTCCTGCGGCAGAATTTTCAAAATAACGAATAACCATTAATGGTGTAAAGGGAACAGGAACAAATTTGAAAAGTAAAACAAAAAATAAACTAATGATGTTAAACCATAACGCAAATTTCCAGAAAAATCGCCATAGTTTAGATTTCCATGTGCTTTTACCTGTATTGGTTTGGTTACTTCTTGATGTAGGTTTTGTTTTTGAAACTGGTTTTTTGGTTGCCATTATATTAAATCTGCTAATTCTTGCCCTATTAAACTGCCTATTGCTACGCCCATGCCTCCCATTCGAACACCACAATAAACATGATTGGAAAGTTGTTCTACAATAGGTTTTTTGTGATTTCCAACACCCATAATACCACTCCATCGGTGTTCAATTTCATAAGAAGTATTTGGTAAAATTACTGTTTTTAATAATTCTTCCAAACGGTTCTGAATTAATTCTGTAGTATCTAATTCTGTCGTAGTTTCACCTTCAAAATCAAGGTTGCGTCCGCCTCCAAATAAAATTCTATTGTCAATATTTCTAAAATAATAATAACCTTTATCTAAATGAAATGTACCTTTGATATCCAAATTTTCAATAGGTTTAGTTATTAAAACTTGTGCTCTTGCAGGTACAACTTGATTAGTAGTTAATTGACTTGCAAATCCATTGGTTGTAAATAGTAATTTATTGGTTTTAAACGAGAGATCATTGGTTACTACTTCTACACCATCATGAAGTTCAATGTAGTTTTTAACCAATTGTTTGTTTAAAATGTATATATCGTTTTGATGCGCTTTTTTTAATAAAGCTTGCATCATTTTTCCCGTATCAATTTGCCCTTCATACGGATTAAAAATTAAATATTCAAAGGTGTTTCCAAATTCAAAACGATCTATTTCCTTAGAAAAAACATCGGTTTTAAATAAAGGTTTTACAATATCGTTTATAAATGAAATGCGTTGTAAGCATTCTTGGTAAAAGGATTCGTCTTCCTTTAAAAAAATTTCATATCCACCAAAAGGTTTAAAATCTAGGTTTTCATCACCTAATTTTTTTCGAAGTAATTGTAAACCATTATAACGCTTAGAAATTAATTGAATAACTTCTTCTTCAGTATGTGTTTTTAAATCATATATTATTTCAGAAATACTTCCAAAACAAGCAAAACCAGCATTTTTGGTACTGGCACCTTGTGGTAAAACTCCTTTTTCAAGAACAAGAATTTTAGCTGTTGGAAATTTTTCACGTAGACGAAGTGCGGTATGTAGACCTACAATACCACTTCCAACGATCGTATAGTCGACATTAGAAAACCAGCTTTTTAATTCCCAATAACTAAGTTGCATTCTATTATTTTACTTCTGTAGATTCTTGATTCTTATCTTTTTTTCTCGATTTAATGGCTTTCATTACTAAAGGGAAGGTAGTAATTCCAATCAATAAGAGAATGATGGTTTCTATATGGTGTTTTAAATCTATGTCAAAACGTTCTAAAAAAAGTGCGTATAAGTAATGTCCAGCAAACACTAATGAAAACGACCATAATAGGGAGCTGATGACATTATAGAGCATAAATTTGCTCTTTTGCATATGAACAATTCCAGCTATAATTGGTACAAATGTTCTAACAATGGGTAAAAAGCGAGCAAAAACAATAGCTTTTCCTCCGTGTTTCTCGAAAAACTCTTGTGATTGGTATAAATATTTCTTTTTAAATAATAAACCATCTTCTTTGTTGTATAACCCTCTTCCACTAGTGGCGCCAAACCAATAACCAAAAACATTTCCAATAATTGCTGCTAAAGAAATGGCTAATGCAACAACGGTCACGTCTGAATAATTATCGGGAATAAAACGCAAAGGAGCAGCCAATTTTTCGGCATAGATTCCCGAGAGAAAAAGTAAACTATCACCAGGTAAAAAGAATCCAGCGAATAATCCTGTTTCTGCAAAAACAATAAATAATACCATATAAATACCTATGGGAACACCACCGTATTCTAAGGTTATATAGAATTCTGGATTAAACAATTGTGTCCATCTGAATTTTTCTTCAGCTTCTGCAGTTTGAACAAAAAAGTTTGGTTTTAAATAGTTAAATATGTTGAAATTAAGCTTCATGATGTTCTGGTTTAGATTCCCACTTGTCAATAGCACTAGTAGCTAATGCATTTCCAAGTACATTTGTCATACTTCTGGCCATATCACAAAAATGGTCAATAGGTAAAATTAACGCAATCCCTTCTGGTGGAATTCCAAACATGGCACAAGTTGCTACTACCACAATTAGCGAGGCTCTTGGAACGCCTGCTACGCCTTTACTGGTAAGCATTAAAACTAATAACATAGTTAATTGTTCCCCTATTGGCATGTCAATTCCATATACTTGGGCAATAAAAATACTAGCAAACGTCATGTACATCATACTACCGTCAAGATTAAAAGAATAACCAAGGGGTAAAGTGAAGGAAACAATTTTTGGCTGACATCCAAAGCGTTCTAATTCTTCTACCATTTTAGGGAAAACCGCTTCAGAACTTGTAGTAGAAAATGCAATTAATAATGGACTTTTAATTCTTTGAAGCAATGAGAATAATCGTTTACCTAAAATCAAATAACCAACAATTAATAGTAATAGCCAAAGTAATAAAATACCAACAAAAAAGGCGCCTAGATATTTAGCATATAAGGTAAACACTTCAAATCCATGTTTAGCAATTGCACCTGCAACAGCTCCTAAAACTCCTAATGGTGCCGTCCACATAATGTAAGAAACCATTTTTAAAACTACGTGAGCCGTGGTGTCTAATAATTTAATGATTGGTTTCGCTTCTTTTTTACTGAAAGCAGCCAAAGCAACTCCAAATAATATGGAGAAAATTACAATTTGTAAAATTTCATTGGTTGCAAATGCTTCAAATAAACTTTTCGGGATTACGTGTTTTACAAACTCTTCTAATGAAAAATCATGGGTTTTTTCTACTAATTCTTTAGCAGAATCGTTAACATCTAGTTTGATGTTGGTTCCTTTACCTGGAGCAAAAAAGTTAACCAAAACCATTCCTAATAATAAAGAAACTAAAGAAGCAGAGATGAACCAAGCCATCGCTTTTCCGCCCACTCTTCCAACCATTTTCATATCGCCCATTTTAGCAATTCCCACTACTAATGTTGAAAATACTAAAGGTGCGATTATCATTTGAACCAATCGGATAAAAATGGTTCCAAGAAGTTTAATATTTTTTGAAAACGTTTCGATTGATTCAGGAAATTGATAATGCACAATTGCGCCTAGTCCAACACCTAATATTAATGAAATGATAATTAATATAAAAAGTTTGTTATTTTTCACGATTCGTTAGTTTGATTTTAATTTAGACCGTGAAAATAGGTATATTTTTTGAAAAAAGTGCTAATTTTAGCATCGAATTAATGGAAAAGCCATTGAAATTTATTTTTAAAATTTAAAATTATTTCAAATGAAAAAATATATATTTCTCATTTTCAGTTTAGTAAGTATGAGTTCAAATGCACAAGAAGTTTTAACGCCAGAAAAGTTGTGGCAATTAGGTAGGGTTAATCCGATTGGGATTACTAAAGATGGTAAAAATTTAATTTTTAAAGTTGGAGTTCCCAATATTCAAGAAAATAAAATAGTTTCAACTACATATTCTATTCCAGTAAGTGGTGGAAAAGCTGTTCAAATTGTGACCGCTGAAGGTTTGGTTGCTGATAAAAATATTTCGAAAGATGGAACAAAAAAGTTATTGGATAAAGCAGTTAAAGTTGAAAAAGTATTAGGTACTGATTTATATCCTGAATTAACAAAAACATCAGCTCAAGTCTATACTGAATTGGATTATCGTCATTGGGATACGTATAACGATGGAACACATAATCACGTGTTTTATAAAGATATAGCAACTGGAAAAGAGATTGATATCATGCCCAACGAACCTTTTGACGCTCCTCAAAAACCTCACGGGGGTGACGAAGATTATATTTGGTCTCCAGACGGTTCAAAAATAATTTATGTATGTAAAAAATTGGCCGGTACAGCTTATGCTAAAAGCACGAATACAGATCTGTATGAATATGATTTAGCTTCTGGTAAAACAGTAAATTTAACTCCTAATAATAAAGGATACGATACACATCCATTGTTTTCTCCTCAAGGTGATTTATCTTGGTTGCAAATGAAACGCGATGGATTTGAAGCGGATAAAAATGATATCATTGTGCGTCACAAAGGGTTAGATATTAATTTAACTGCTGCATGGGATGGGACCGTTGAAAGTTTTACTTGGTCTACAGATGGTAAAAAAGTATTTTTTGTTGCGCCCGTAGGAGGTACAAAACAATTATTTGAAGTGAATTTCCCTGGATTAACTAAGATTGCAGTTCGTGTAACACAAGTAACTGATGGGAATTTTGATGTTAACGGAATTGTTGGGTTTTCTGGAAATTCTATTCTAGTAACAAGAACCGATCATAATCATGCAGCAGAAGTTTTTGCCTTTGATTTAAAGAAAAAAACGTGGAACCAAATTACACATGTAAATGATGAGGCCTATGCGAAAATAGGAATGTGTAAATCTGAAAAGAGATGGGTGGCCACAACGGATGGAAAGAAAATGTTGGTGTGGGTAATTTTACCTCCAAATTTTGATAAAACTAAAAAATATCCAACTTTGTTGTATTGTCAAGGTGGACCTCAAAGTGCTTTAACGCAATATTATTCTTTCCGTTGGAATTTTCAATTAATGGCATCGCAAGGGTATATTGTGGTGGCGCCAAACCGAAGAGGAATGCCTGGTCATGGTGTGGCTTGGAACGAACAAATATCTGGAGATTGGGGCGGACAAGTTATGGATGATTACTTAGCCGCGATTGACGATGTAGCCAAAGAAGCATATGTAGATAAAGCACGTATTGGAGCAGTTGGTGCAAGTTATGGGGGGTACTCAGTGTTTTATTTAGCAGGAATTCATAAAAACCGATTCAAAACTTTTATTTCTCACTGTGGAATTTTCAATACCGAAAGTATGTATGGAACGACAGAAGAAGTGTTTTTTACCAATTGGGATGCTGGTGGTGCGTATTGGGAAAAAGATAATAAAATAGCGCAAAAGACGTATAACGAATTCAATCCAATTAAACTGGTAAACAATTGGAATACACCAATTCTAATTATTCAAGGTGGAAAAGATTACCGAGTGCCTATTGGGCAAGGACAAGAAGCGTTTCAGGCGGCACAATTAAAAGGAATAAAAAGTAAGTTTTTACTATTTCCAGATGAAAACCACTGGGTGTTAAAACCACAAAATGCATTGGTTTGGCAAGGGGAGTTTTTCAAATGGTTAAAGGAAACGTTGTAAAAAATTAGACCTGACAGGCTTCAAA
>CAYNNB010000049.1:0-16578 GCA_964398425.1 uncultured Flavobacterium sp. | reverse complement strand
GCTCGAGTGGTGGAATTGGTAGACACGCTGGACTTAAAATCCAGTGAGCAGTAATGTTCGTGCGGGTTCAAGTCCCGCCTTGAGTACAAAAGCTTCAAACTATACTTGTTTGGAGCTTTTTTTTATTTGCTTATTTTGTTGTGAAGTCTTCTGTCAAACTAAAGGTGTGGGTGGGGTAAATTTGGATTCCCTAGATGTTTAAATATAAATGATTTTATAGTGATTATTTTTGCAAAATTGATGGTTAATTTGGGTTGTTGAATTAGTTTTGGATTTTATAAAAATTGATTTTGTATATTTTAAGTTGATAACTAATAAAATACAATTACTAAAAGTGATAGATTAATTTAACTATTTTTTATTTATAATATTCTTTGTAAATATAGATTAATTTGTTGTTCACAAATTGCTAATTATTCCACTTCTTTTTGCTTGCAAATTTCATTCTTTTCATTGTACTTTGACTTTCGTTAGAAGCATCTAAAGTGGTTGTTTTTAACGATGCTAAATTTTTATTTTAAATCATGGGGACATTTGTTATTAGCCAGCGCTTAAGCGGATTGTATAAATATGAGTTTACTTCTCGTAAAGGGAAAACTATATTTACTAGTAATGATTTTGAACTCCGTTTTGAAGCAGAAGAAGAGATATTGCGATTAAAAGTAATGATTGAAAGTGTTGTTTTTATGCGTTTTCGTTCGTCTAGGGGGAAATTCTATTTTAAAATAATCTTGGATAAATGTGAAGTGGCGAAAAGTCGTCAATATACGACTCAATTACTTATGCAAAAAGGAGTGGATGAGATATTGCGTACTCTTGCAGTTTCAGAAATTCTTGATTTTTCATCGTCTGATGAAATTTTCCCATCTGCTGAAGAAGTCTTTAGTTCTAATGAATAAATAACTTGCTGTATTATTTGTTGAGGAAATTTATATTTTTTTGATAAAAAAAAAATCCCGACCTAGTCGGGATTGATTTCTTTTCGAAAAGAAGTATTTAATTATTTTTTTACTTCTTCTTTAGCTGGAGCAGCTTCAGCAGCTTTTGTAGTGTCAGCAGCAGCAGCAGTAGTATCAGCAGCTGGAGCAGCAGTAGTATCAGCAGCAACAGCAGTAGTATCTACAGCAGTTGAGTCAGCAGCTGGAGTTTCCTCAGCTTTTTTGTTACAAGAAACTAATACAGCAGCTACGAATGCTAAGCTTAAAACAACTTTTTTCATCTTACTAAATTATAAAGGTTAATTATTAATTCGGAGCAAAGATATAAATTTTTTCATATGACAACTATTTTTTTTGTCTTTTTTTTAATTTTTTTTCTTTGGATTCCGATTTCACTATTTTTCAATTATCGTGCCAAAACTATTTTTTACTCTTTTTTTCTGTAGGGTATATGATTTTCAATTCATTAATTAAGTTTTGAGCCCCTGCAAATTTATCAATTATGAATAAAATATAACGTGCATCTACCATAATGTTTCGACAAATTTCTGGGCTATAATACACGTCACTCATTGTGCCTTCCCAAACACGGTCAAAATTCAATCCAATAAGATTTCCGTTAGCATCAAATGCTGGGCTTCCCGAGTTGCCTCCTGTAGTATGATTTGTAGCAATAAAGGCAACAGGCATTTTTCCGTTTTCTCCATATTTTCCATAATCTTTGCTGTTATATAATTCAATAAGTTTCTGAGGTAAGTCAAATTCATAATCACCTGGAATGTATTTTTCCATCACTCCATCTAAATAGGTAACTGGAGTGTAAACTACGGCATCCATAGGTTTGTATCCTTTTACTTTTCCATAAGTAACACGTAAAGTGGAATTAGCATCAGGGAAGATTCGTGCTGATTTTGGACTCAATTCTAAGATGGCTTTCATGTATGTGCGCTGTAAAGCAATGTTTTTTAAGTTTAATTCCTCATATTTTGGAGCCACATTTTTATTGTAGGCCTCAGCTATTGTTTTTACTAAGGCAAAGGCTGGATCTTGATTTAATTTTTCAAGGACTGTTTTAGTTTCTCCACTTAAAAGATCTTTTAATCCATTAAATGAAGTCAATTTTGAGTTTTTGAAAAGTGTTGAAGTCGTGTTTCCTACATTTAAATTTTTAACAGCTTCAGGTAAAAATTGCTGTGGTGATTTTTTAGTATAAATAGCGATTAATTTTTCAAAAACTTTTTCATCTACTTGTGCATTGTAGTCTTTATATAACGGCTCAAATCCTTTGATTAAATTGTTTTTTCTATCATTAAAAGCTTGTTCTCCTTTAGAAGTATATACTTGTTCTAATTGAAATAAACGGTATCCAAATGATAAAATTTCAGAATTACGTAAAACAACCTCAGAAAAATAATCTCTTGCAATAGCATAATCTTTAATAGCAGCATAATTTTGCTTGAATTCTGGTAAAAGTTGCCCGTATTCTGCTTCTCTTTTTGCAGCAACAACTTTAGCCATAAAGTCTTTTTCAAATTTTTGTTTTGCGCCTACAGCATTTGCCTTTTTTAAACCCTTTGCTTCTCCCATCCATTTTTTCCAATAATTCGCTACTGAAGCATATTTAGATGCATATTGAATTTTAATGGCTTGGTCTTTTCGCATAAAACCATCTTGTACTTTTAAAGCTGCATCTCGTACCTCTATACGTGCTGGATTTAAATCATTCATAATTTGCTCTACAGCATAAGATGGTAAGTATTCTGTTGTTTTTCCAGGATACCCCATAACCATTGTAAAATCACCTTCTTTTATTCCTTTGGCAGAAATAGGGAAGTAGTGTTTTGGGGTGAAAGGAACATTGTCTTTTGAGAATTCTGCTGGACGGTTGTTTTTGTCTGCATATACTCGGAATAAAGAAAAGTCTCCTGTGTGACGAGGCCAAACCCAGTTATCTGTATCTGAACCAAATTTTCCTATTGAACTTGGTGGTGCGCCTACTAAACGAACATCTTTAAAGTTTTCTACAATAAATAACAAATATTGGTTGCCATCATAAAAATTACGAATCATAGCGTCTTGCCAACTTTCTCTTGGATATGATTTAGTTACAGCAACGATGTTTTCCTGAATTTTCTTTTGTTTGTCTGCTTCTGTTGGTAAACCATTTACTCCTTCAAAAACTTGTTTGGTTACGTCGTCAATTTTTACTACAAAAGTCACTACAACACCTGGATTAGGTAGTTCTTCTTCCATTTTATAGGCCCAAAAACCATTGGCTAAATAATCATGTTCAACCGTTGAATGGTTTTGAATGTTGTCATAACCACAATGATGGTTTGTTAAAATCAATCCTTTTGGAGAGATTACTTCTGCAGTACATCCGCCATCAAATTGAGGTACGGCATCTTTCATACTCGATTGGTTTATTGAGTAAATTTGTTCTGCTGTTAACTTTCCACCTAAGGCTTTAATCTCGTTTTCGTTCATTCCTTTTAAAAATGAAGGAATCCACATACCGCCCTGTTGAGCTTGTACTTGAACAATAAATAAAATAAATAGTAATCGTAAAAACTTCATGGTTTTTAATTTTAATTTTTCGTTGTAAAGTTAATCTTTTATCGAGAAATAGGTATATTCTTTTAACGCTTTGTTTTCTGAAACAATAAATCCCAGAAATTCAAGTTCTTTGATGGTATTTTCAATAGTCGAAAGGTCAATTTCGAAATCATAAAAGGTTTCATTTTCTGTGTTTTCTTCAAGAATAAATTGGTCTGGAAAATAACAGTTCAATAGATTGGCTAATTGATTTAATCGGCATGAAGCGTAAACTTTTTGTTCTTTTGGGTTGTATACTTGTTGGTATTCTTTTTTAAAAGATTTGAATAGTGTTGCTACATTAGGAAATAAAGTATATGAATAGAAATATTCTTTTTTCACTTTTTTGTTAAGACGTAAGTGATGTAGAATTTGATTTTCAAAATCAATTTTATTTTTCGGATCCTCAATATTGCCTTTATAATAGATAAAGAAATATTGATGTTGCAGTTCTTTCGGAGCAAAAGTTAGTATGGTGTTATAGTTTAGAAAGCGAAGTACATCTTTAAAAGTAACTGAATTTCCTATTACGTAATTGTTTCTTTTTCTTAAATATAGGCTTCCAATTCGATTCTTATTTTTGTCCAATGTGAATATTGTTTTTTCGTTAGGATTATTTGAAAGCGAATCGTAAAAAGCAATTACACTATCAATAATTCTAACATTTTCTTTAGTTGAAAATTTGGAAGATCTAATTTTTTGATCGAGTTGTTTTTCTGTTTCCAATTTAATAATGGAATCTTTTTTGAAAGCGTTAGATTGTCCAAGGACAAAAGAAGTAGTAAGTAGAACTAAAAATAACTTCATAAAATTTGTTTTAGAATACGTTCAGTAGCACCAAAATTTTGAGCTACATAAGAACGACAAATCTTACCTTTTTCTTGTGTTAAAAATGTGTTTTTAATTAAACAATCGAAGTTTTCTTTTAACTGTTCAAAGTTTTGAATTGAAATACAGCCAGATAGACGTACTAAATCTGTCGCTTCAGCAAAGTGTGAGTAATTTGGACCAATAATAATTGGGACGCCAAAAGTTGCGGGTTCTAATATGTTATGAACTCCTGGGTTTCCAAATCCACCACCTACATAGGCAATATCTGCATAGGAATAGATTTTAGTTAAAATTCCAATAGTATCAATAATAAATACTTGAAAATTAGTCAACTCTTTGTTTTCTTTTTCAGAGAATAAAATACTATTCTTAGAAATTTTCTTTTTTAAGTCAGTAATTTGCTCTTGTTTAATGTTATGTGGGGCAATAATAAACTTTACATCATTTGAAGTTTGGTTTATGTATTGAACCAATATTTCTTCATCTTTTGACCATGAGCTACCAATAACAATTGTAGTTGTATTGTTTTTAAAAGCTTCTATAAAATCTAAGGTGTTGTCACGCTCTAGTATGGTCATCACCCGATCAAAACGAGTATCACCAGAAACAAGTACATTCTTGAAATCAAGTGTTTGTAATAATGCTTTAGATGTTTCGTTTTGTACAAAGAAAAAGGTAAAACTTTCTAACGCTTTTCTGTAAAAACTACCATACCAACGGAAAAAATATTGATTTTCTCTAAAAATTCCTGAAATTAAATAGGTTTTAATATTGCGTTTTTTTAGTTGTAATAAGTAGTTTGGCCAATATTCATATTTGATAAAAAATACACGGTCTGGATGAACTATATTTAGAAATTGAGTAGCATTTGAAAGAGTGTCTAAAGGCAAATAAACCGTAACGTCTGCAATAGTATTATTTTTTCGCACTTCATATCCAGAGGGAGAGAAGAACGTCAGTACGATTTTGTGAGAGGGGAATTGCACCTTCATTTTTTCAATAATAGGCAATCCTTGTTCAAATTCACCTAATGAAGCCGCATGAAACCAAATAGTAGAGTCTTGAGGATGAATTTTCTCTTTCAAGTGCTTAAAAACATTTTTTCTTCCCTCAACAAATAGTTTCATCTTTGGGCTAAAAATGGCCAATAATTTTACAATTTGCGATGCTAGAATAACAATTAAATTATATATTTGATGCATAAGAATTATTGAGGTTATAAAAGTACAATTGTTTATCAAATAAAAAAACATGTCCAATTTCTTTTCAAAAAAATTACTGCTTTTCGGAATTTTTTTCTTTGGCTTTAATTTAATATTTAAAAAATTTATTTTTCAAGAACAAATTACGCTTACAAGTATTTCGGGGTCATTAATAACAACGATTATGGTTGTGTTGCTCTATGCTTTTTTACAACGAAAGAAAACATCGTCTAAAGATAATTAGTATTTTTGCATCTAGAAAATTTAGAGTAATGAGAAAATTACAAATGGTTGACTTAAAAAGTCAATACGAAAAAATTAAAGATGAAGTAAATGCTTCTATTCAGGAAGTATTAGATACAACAACTTATATAAATGGACCTTTAGTACATCAATTTCAAGTCGACTTGGAAAAATATTTAGGAGTAAAACATGTTATTCCTTGTGCCAATGGGACAGATGCTTTGCAAATTGCTATGATGGGATTAGGTTTGAAACCTGGAGATGAGGTAATTACTGCTGATTTTACTTTTGCGGCTACCGTAGAGGTTATAGCTTTGTTACAATTAACTCCCGTTTTGGTTGATGTAGATATGAATAACATGAATATTTCTATCGAAGGCATTAAAAAAGCCATTACCCCTAAAACGAAAGCAATTGTTCCTGTACATTTGTTTGGACGAGCAGTTAATATGGATGCTATTATGGAAATTGCAAACGAATATAATTTATTTGTAATTGAAGATAATGCCCAGGCTATCGGAGCTGATTACACTTGGAAAAAGGATGGTAGAAAACAAAAAGTTGGTACGATAGGTCATGTTGGTGCTACTTCGTTTTTTCCTTCTAAAAACTTAGGTTGTTATGGTGATGGGGGAGCTATTTTTACTAATGATGATGCTTTAGCTCATAAGATCAGAGGTATTGTTAATCATGGAATGTATGTAAGATATCATCATGATGTTGTAGGGGTTAATTCTCGTCTAGACAGTATTCAGGCTGGGGTCCTTAAGGCTAAGTTACCACACTTAGATGCCTATAATAAAGCTAGACAAGAGGCAGCTAGAAAATATTCAGCGGCATTTGCAATTAATCCAAATATTTGGGCTCCAACGATATGTGATGCTTGTGATTGTCATGTGTTCCATCAATATGTAATTCGAATTTTAAATGGAAAACGAGACGGGTTATTAGAACATCTGCAAGCTAAAGGAATTCCTTGCGCTATTTATTATCCTATACCTTTACATAGTCAGAAAGCATATGCCGATACACGATATCAAGAGGAGGATTTTCCAAATACAAACCAATTAGTAAATGAAGTTATAGCATTACCTATGCATACTGAATTAGATGAAGAACAAATTCAATTCATTACGGCTGCGGTTCTAGAATTTGTATAATTTAGTTAATAGATTTCGAGTTGTAGCTTAAAACTGTTAACTTTTTAACATAATCTAAATAAAATGAAAATACTCGTCACAGGTGGTTTAGGTTTTATAGGCTCTCACACTGTTGTTGAATTGCAAAATAAAGGTTTCGAAGTAGTTATTGTTGATAATTTATCAAATGCCTCTATTGATGTTTTGGATGGTATATCGAATATCACGGGTAAAAAACCTATTTTGGAAATTCTAGATTTAAGAGAAAAGGCAGATGTTCAATCTTTTTTTAAAAAACACACTGATATTGCTGGAGTAGTTCATTTTGCCGCTAGTAAAGCTGTGGGAGAAAGTGTTGAAAATCCATTATTATATTATGAGAATAATATCAATGCTTTAGTTTACTTGCTTCAGGAGCTACAGCAATTAGAGGAAGTTTGTTTTATTTTTAGTTCCTCTTGCACGGTTTATGGTCAAGCTGAAATTATGCCAATTCGAGAAAATGCACCTATTCAAAAAGCACTTTCACCATATGGAAATACCAAACAAATTGGGGAAGAAATTATTCAAGATGTAGCAAAAGTTTCTTCAATTAAAGCTGTTTTATTACGCTATTTTAATCCTATTGGTGCTCATGAATCAGCAGAAATAGGTGAATTACCATTAGGAGTGCCTCAAAATTTAGTGCCATTTATAACTCAAACAGCTATTGGTTTGCGAAAAGAATTATCAGTTTTCGGTAATGATTATCCAACACCTGATGGAACAGCAATTAGAGATTATATTCATGTAGTAGATTTAGCCAAAGCTCATGTTGTAGCTTTAGAACGTTTGTTAAATCAAAAAAACACGGAAAAAGTTGAAGTGTTTAATATTGGAACAGGTAAAGGGAGTTCAGTTCTTGAGATAATTGAAAATTTTGAACGGGTAAATGAGATAAAATTGCTTTACAAAGTTGTAGGAAGAAGAGAAGGAGACGTTGCAGAAGCTTACGCAAGCACGGATAGAGCTTTTAATGTATTGGGTTGGAAACCTGAGTTTACATTGGAAGAGGCTTTGCGGAGTGCTTGGAAATGGGAGCAAAAAATTAGAAAGCAATAATAATAACAAAATTAACTAAAACTACAACATTATTTGAGTAAGATAATGTTGTAGTTTTAAATTTATAGATTATTTGTATTTCAAGGGTAAGTACACTACTTTTTTAGTTTCAAAAAAATCTTCCTCAAAAAAGTTTGATAGTTCAAAAAGTTGAACATTTTGATACACCGCTAATTCCTCTGAAAGATCACCACCTTTTAAATAAAGAATTCCATTTTTAAATTCGTGTATCGATTCCTTTTTGGTTTTGTCTTTTACCCATTTTACAAAATCTGGCATATTAGTAACGGCACGACTCACAATAAAGTCAAATTCTTCTTGAACGCTTTCGGCACGTTTTTGTTCTGCTTTTACATTTTTTAAGTCTAATGCTTTAGCTACTTCATTCACTACTTTTATTTTTTTTGCTATTACATCAATCAAATAAAAATTAGTTTCGGGAAATAAAATAGCAAGAGGAATACCAGGAAAGCCACCACCTGTTCCAACATCTATAACTGAAGTTCCCGGTTTAAAAGCCATTACTTTAGCAATTCCTAGAGAATGCAATACATGTCTGGTGTAAAGTTCGTCAATATCTTTACGAGAAATAACATTGATTTTACTGTTCCAATCTGAATATAAAGCATACAATTGTGCAAATTGTTCTTTTTGAAGTAGGGTTAAGTCTGGGAAATAATGCAGTATTTGTTCCAAAATGTTAATTTTTGCACAAAAGTACACTTTTTTAATTAGATGACATTTATCACCTTTCAATTTAGATATTTATTAGTACATTTGAAAACTTAAATAATGAATATTATGTCAACTCAAGCACCCATTTTTGCTAAAATAGATAAAACGCAGTTCTTCAGAACATTAAACAAGCGAGTTAATGACTATTTTAAAGAAAATAATTTAAAAAAAACGGGTAATTGGCAATTACATCTAAAAACAATTGTCATGTTTATCATTTTCTTAACTCCTTACTTTTTTTTAATTTCAATAGATATGCCATTTTGGGTTTATCTATTATTGAATTTAGTAACTGGTATTGGAATGGCAGGTGTTGGAATGAACGTAATGCATGATGGTAACCATGGTGCTTATTCGGACAAGACTTGGTTAAATAAAATAATGGGAAGTAGTATTTACATTTTAGCTGGGAATGTTTATAATTGGCAAGTGCAGCATAATGTCTTACATCACACTTATACTAATATTTTAGGTCATGATGAAGATTTAGAAGCAGGAAGAATACTACGTTTTTCAAAAACATCAAAATGGTACAAGCATCATAAATTTCAACATTATTATTCTATTTTTCTATATGGATTATTAACCTTCAATTGGGCTATTACAACTGATTTTCTTCAAATGAAGCGCTATTTAAAAAGAAAATTGTCATATGGTGAATTCAAAAGCCCAGCATTTCAATGGACAACATTAGCAATCACTAAAGCTTTGTATTTTTCTATATGGATTGTTATCCCTATTGTTCTAGGAATAACATGGTGGAAAGTGATACTTGGATTTCTTGTTATGCATTATACAGCTGGTTTAATTTTAAGTGTGGTTTTCCAATTAGCTCATGTGGTAGAAGATACAATTAATCCTGAACCAAATGAAAATGGGGAGATGGAAAATACTTGGGCTGTACATCAATTGTTTACAACAGCAAACTTTGCTCCAAAAAATTGGTTAATAAATTGGTATACAGGAGGTTTAAATCATCAAATTGAGCATCATATTTTTCCTAATATCAGTCACATTCATTACGGTAAAATAGGCGAAATTGTAAAACAAACAGCAAAAGAATGCAATTTACCTTACTATGAATTTAAGACCACTCGTGCTGCAATTGCTTCACACTTTAAACACTTAAAAGAATTAGGTAAACAACCGCAAATTGCATAAAATAAAAGCAACACACAATCCTACCAAAAAAACAACAATGAATAACGTTTTATCTGACAGAATTAACAACTTGGCTGTTTCACAAACATTAGCCATGGCAGCTTTAGCTAGAGAATTAAAAGCACAAGGGAAAGACATTATTAGTTTAAGTTTAGGTGAGCCAGACTTTAATACTCCTGATTTTATTAAGACTGCTGCAAAACAAGCCATAGATGATAATTACTCCGCTTATCCACCAGTTGATGGTTATGTTGATTTAAAAGAAGCTATTTCAGCTAAATTTAAAAGAGATAATGGTTTAGAGTACAAACCAAATCAAATTGTGGTTTCAACTGGCGCCAAACAATCATTGTATAACATTGCACAAGTCATGTTAAATGAAGGTGATGAGGTGATTTTACCTGCACCTTATTGGGTTTCTTATTATGAAATCGTTAAACTTTCGGGAGGTGTTCCAGTGGAAGTTCCAACTTCCGTTGAGACGAATTTTAAAATAACACCTGAACAACTGGCAGCAGCCATTACTCCAAAAACAAAAATGATGTGGTTTAGCTCGCCTTGTAATCCTTCTGGATCTGTTTATAGTCGTCAGGAATTAGAAGGCTTGGTCGAGGTACTAAAAGGGCATCCTCAAATTTATGTGGTTTCCGATGAAATTTATGAACATATCAATTATACGGGTAAATTCTGTTCTATAGGTTCTCTACCAGGGATGGAAAACAATACTATCACTGTTAATGGTGTTGCTAAATCATTTGCTATGACTGGATGGCGTATTGGATACATGGGAGCTCCTGAATTTATTGCCAAAGCTTGTACTAAAATGCAAGGACAAGTTACGAGTGCAGCTAGTTCTATTGCTCAACGTGCAACTAAAGCAGCCGTAGAAGCCAGTCCGTCTGCCATCAAATATATGGTAGATGCTTTTCAAAGCAGAAGACAATTAGTCTATGATTTATTAGTAGCTATTCCTGGATTTAAATTGACTATGCCAGAAGGTGCTTTTTATTTCTTTCCTGATGTGTCGGCTTATTTTGGAAAAACATTACGTGGGCAATTAATCAAAGACGCGAATGATTTAGCAATGTACTTATTAGCGGAAGCTAATGTGGCTACAGTAACAGGAGATGCTTTTGGCAATCCAAGTTGTATTCGATTGTCGTATGCTACAAGTGAAGACCAATTAAAAGAAGCCATTAAGAGAATAAAAGAAGCATTAGCTTAATAGAATACGCCCTGAGGAAACTTGGGGCTTTTTTATTTGATTGAATTTCATTATATAATAATAAAATCTAATTAGGTCTAAAGTTTGCTTTCAATTTAATGTTCTCTATTTATAGTGTAATATTTTAAGAGTAAAAATAGTTACTTCACAATTAAGAGAAATCAATTTTAAACTATAGAACAACACAACATGCAAAAGAAAATAGTATTATTAGGTTCAGGTGAACTAGGGAAAGAATTTGTTATAGCTGCTCAAAGAATAGGACAAACTGTAATTGCTGTAGATAGTTATGCTAACGCACCAGCTATGCAAGTTGCAGATGCTTTTGAAGTAATAAATATGTTAGATGGAGACGCTTTGGATGCTGTTATAGCAAAACATCAACCTGATTTTATTGTTCCAGAAATTGAAGCCATTCGAACCGAACGCTTTTACGTCTATGAACGACAAGGTATTACAGTTGTCCCATCAGCAAAGGCTGCTAATTTCACGATGAATAGAAAGGCTATTCGTGATTTGGCTGCCAAAGAATTAGGACTACGTACTGCTCCATACAACTATGCTACTAGCTTAGAGGAGCTAGAAAAAGCTGTAACTAAAATAGGTATTCCATGTGTCGTAAAACCCTTGATGAGTTCATCGGGAAAAGGACAATCTACAATTAAATCTACTGCGGATATAGAAAAAGCGTGGCAGTATGCAGTAGAGGGATCTCGAGGAGATTTAGTAGAGGTAATTGTAGAAGCCTTTATTGATTTTCATTCGGAGATAACCTTATTAACTGTTACTCAAAACCAAGGGTTACCAACGCTGTTTTGTGCTCCAATAGGCCATAGACAAGAGCGAGGAGATTATCAGGAAAGTTGGCAACCTGCACGAATTTCTGATAAAGATTTATTAGAAGCGCAAGAAATGGCTAGAAAAGTAACAAAAGCGTTAGGAGGCGCTGGTTTATTTGGAGTAGAATTCTTTTTAACTTCAGAAGGGGTATACTTTTCGGAACTATCTCCTAGACCACATGATACAGGTATGGTTACATTAGCGGGTACACAAAATTTTAATGAATTTGAATTACATTTGCGAGCTATTTTAGGCTTACCCCTTTCTGGAATCACTCTAGAACGACCAGGGGCTAGTGCAGTTTTACTTGCCCATTCTCTATCTGATCATCCTAGTTATGAAGGAATTGATCTTTTAGCATCTCAACCCAAATCAGATTTTAGATTATTTGGAAAACCCTCTTCTAGGCCTTTTCGTCGCATGGGAGTAGTTTTAACTTATGACACTTTTGAAGTTCCAATTGAAGAAATTGTGGAACGTGCGAAAAAAAATACTACTTTAGTAAAAATAAAACCCTGATTTATGAAAAAAATAATTGCTTTAGCACTAATAGGTTTATTAATGATTTCTTGTGGGCCTAGACGCTTAGGATGTGGACCCTATAGAAGATGTGAAATTAAAGTACCGCATCAAACACCATCTGTTGTAGAAAAGCATTTTTGCTAAACATGTCTTTATTGCTTGAAAATATAAATAAAATTGTAACACTTACACCTGAGGAGGAACAATTGATTCTTACTCAGGTGGAAGTAAAATATTATAAAGCAAAATCTATGCTATTAAAGGCAGAAGAGGTTTCACGTAATACTTATTTCGTTCAACGTGGGGTTGTTCGTAGTTTCACTATTAATGATCAAATTATTGAGCATGTTCTGCATTTTGCTTGTGAAGGTTGGTGGATTGGTGATATGTATAGTTATATCGCTGAAAAACCAGGAAATTTATTTATAGAAGTGCTTGAAGATGCTGAAATTGTTTGTGTGAGTAAAGAAACACATCAACTTCTTTATCAAAAAATACCTAAACTAGAACGTTTCTTCAGAATATTAGCCGAAAACTCTTTAGTTGCTCATCAAGAGCGATTAATCGATAACTTAAGTTTAACGGCTGAAGAGCGTTTTGAAAAATTTTGTTCTAAATACCCTACTTTAATTCAACGTGTTCCTCAAAAGCAAATTGCATCATTTATTGGAGTTACTCCTGAATTTTTTAGTAAAATGAAAGCTAAGCTTTTAAAAAAATAATTTCTTAATCTAGATTAAGTACTCTAAAGTCATTCCGCTCGTAACTTTGTCTTATAAAATTGAAACTAATGCAAAGAAAAGATTTTATAAAGAGAAGTATGCTGGGTGCAGCTGCTGTAATAACTGGTTCGGCTTTAGCTGAAAGTTACGAAATGACTCCTTTTAAAACAACGCTTAATAAAAATATAAATGCAACAATTATGAAAACAATTTTACATACTGCAGATTCAAGAGGACATGCTAATCATGGATGGTTAAATGCATATCATAGTTTTAGTTTTGCTAATTGGTATAATCCAGATAGAGTTCAGTTTGGAGCCTTAAGGGTTTTAAATGATGATACTATTGCCGCGGGAATGGGGTTTGGTACTCATCCACATGATAATATGGAAATAATTACTATCCCATTAGAAGGAGATTTAGCTCACAAAGACAGTATGGGTAATGCTTCTACAATTAAAAGTGGTGATGTTCAAGTGATGAGTGCGGGAACGGGGATTTTCCATAGTGAATTTAATCCTAACGATGACCAGCATACTAAATTGTTTCAAATATGGTTATTTCCTAATAAAAGAAATGTGAGTCCACGTTATCAACAAATAACACTAAATAAAACGGATCAAAAAAATAATTTTTCTCAGATTTTATCTCCTAATCCAGAGGATGAGGGTGTATGGATTCATCAAGATGCTTGGTTTTATCTTAGTGAATTTGATGCGGGTACAACAAAAAAATTATCCTTAAAAAAGGAAGGAAATGGTTTTTATATAATGAATATAGAAGGCAAAATAAATGTTAATGGTCAAAGTTTAGATAAACGAGATGCTTTAGGTATTTGGGAAATAGAACAGATTGAAATTACTGCTTCTACAGATGCTCGTTTCTTAATCATGGAAATTCCAATGAATGTTTAATACAATATAAAGTTATGAATGAACAAGTTAAACTGAAATTATCAGATAGCAAAGGAGTTTTCTATATTGAAATAAATGGAAAACAAGAAGCCATGATGACCTTTGTGTTTTCAGGGGAAGATAAAATCATTATAGATCATACGGAAGTTAATGAAGGAAATAATGGTAAAGGTTTCGGCAATAAAATGGTGCAAGAAGCTGTGTTTTTTGCAAGAGAAAGAGGAATCAAAATTGTACCTTTATGTCCGTTTGCTAAGCATGTTTTTGAGAAAACACCATCTTATAATGATGTTTTAGCGACTTAACATTTTCTTCAAATTGTAAAACATATTAAAAATAAAGTTTGTAATAATGGATTTTATAAAAATAAAAATGATTCCGCTTGTTTTTGATAGTTTAAATTAGAATTAATAATAAATTGTTTTAATATAATGAAACCACCAGTAAAATGGAAATTTGCTTTGATGGTTTGGATAGCTATTTACCCTTCTATTACATTATTGAGTTTTTTAATAGGTGATTATATAAAAGCCCTAGCATTGCCATTTAGAACATTAATTATGACAGGAATACTTGTGCCATTAATGGTTTTTGTATTGCTTCCTGTTTTGAAAAAAATACTTGGTTCTTGGTTGAACCAATAAATTATAATTAAATAAGATGAAAAAAATTTTAGCCTTTGGCGCATCAACAAGCAAAACGTCTATAAATAAACAATTAGCAACTTATGTCGCCCAACAATTTGAAACTGCTGATGTAGAAGTATTAGATTTGAATGAATATGACATGCCACTTTTTTCAGTGGATAGAGAAAAAGAAGGAATTCCCAAAGAGGCTTCTCAATTTTATGAAAAAATTGGCGCGGCTGATTTTATTGTAATTTCTTTTGCGGAACATAATGGGGCTTACTCAGCATCCTTTAAAAATCTATTAGATTGGGCTTCTAGAATTAATGCGAAGACCTTTCAGGAAAAACCAATGTTACTTTTAGCAACTTCACCAGGGGCTCGTGGTGGGAGTTCTGTTTTAGAAATAGCAAATAGTAGACTTCCATTTCAAGGAGGGCTTGTAAAAGGAACTTTTTCATTGCCTAATTTTTACGAAAATTTTGATGCTGTTAATGGTATTATCAATACCACATATAGAGAACAACTTCAAGTAATAATTAAAGGTATTAACTTAAATCGATAGATATAGCCTTGATTGTAGGAAAAACTAAAGAGTCCTTAGAATAAGGGTTCTTTTCTGTAACGGAATATAAGACAAGACATGTGTAAAACTGAAAATAAGTGCTTCAAATAAAAAAAATACTATTTTTGCAACTTGTTGTAATTAACTAAACGAAGAAAGATGAAAGCATATGTATTTCCGGGACAAGGGGCCCAGTTCACTGGAATGGGAAAAGATTTATATGAAAGTTCTCCATTAGCCAAAGAATTATTTGAAAAAGCTAATGAAATTTTAGGATTTCGTATCACAGATATTATGTTCGAAGGAACAGCTGATGAACTTAAAGAGACTAAAGTAACACAGCCTGCAGTATTTTTACATTCTGTGATTTTGGCTAAAACGTTAGGCGTTCAACCTGATATGGTTGCAGGTCATTCGTTAGGTGAGTTTTCTGCTTTAGTAGTAAACGGAGTTTTATCCTTTGAGGATGGTTTAAAATTAGTTTCTCAACGCGCCCTAGCGATGCAAAAAGCTTGTGAGGTTACTCCATCCACTATGGCTGCTGTTTTGAACCTAGATGATAAAGTAGTCGAGGATATTTGTGCTTCAATAGACGGGGTTGTGGTTCCAGCAAACTATAACTGTCCGGGTCAATTAGTTATTTCAGGAGAGTTAAAAGCAGTAGAAGTCGCTTGTGAAAAAATGAAAGAAGCAGGAGCTAAACGGGCTTTGATTTTACCAGTGGGAGGTGCTTTTCATTCGCCAATGATGGAACCAGCGAGAGAAGAATTAGCAGCAGCTATTGAAGCTACTACTTTTGCTTCACCTATTTGTCCAGTTTATCAAAATGTTACGGCGAAAGCAGTTACAGATCCTCTTCAAATAAAGAATAATTTGATTGCGCAATTAACAGGAGCTGTAAAATGGACGCAATCGGTTAATCAGATGATTACTGATGGAGCTACTAGTTTTACCGAAGTTGGTCCAGGTAAAGTATTAGTTGGTTTAGTAAATAAAATTAACAAAGAAGTAGAAACAATTTCTGCTTAGTTATTTTGTTAGTTCATTTAGTGTTCAGAATATTTCAAAAGCATGAGGTTTTACTTCATGCTTTTTTATTTACAGAAAATAATTTTGACTTTAAATAAAGTTTGGCATGTCATTTGAAAATACCATTATTAGTTAAAATTAATTAATAGTATTAAAAACAAAACAACATGAAGAAAGTAATTTTGAGTTT
>CAYNNB010000048.1:0-16864 GCA_964398425.1 uncultured Flavobacterium sp. | reverse complement strand
GTAATAATGTCAAGAGTTTGTGAACTTACAGGTAAAAGAGCGATGGTTGGGAACAACGTTTCTCATGCTATGAACAAAACAAAGAGAAAATTCTCTGTTAATTTAGTAAAAAAACGTTTTTACATTGCTGAAGAAGATAGATGGGTAACATTGAAAATTTCTACAGCTGCTTTAAAAACTATTAACAAAAATGGTATTGCTGCTGTTTTAAAACAAGCAAAGGCAAACGGATTTGTGAAATAATCTGGTAATCATTTAATAAAATATTTAGAAAAATGGCAAAGAAAGGTAATAGAATTCAAGTTATTTTAGAGTGTACTGAGCACAAAGATTCTGGTATGCCAGGAACTTCTCGTTACATCACTACTAAAAACAAAAAAAATACACCAGATAGAATGGAAATTAAAAAATTCAATCCTATCTTGAAAAGAGTAACTGTTCACAAAGAAATTAAATAATTTAGAAATTTTTTAATTAAAAATTTCGAATAAAATTTTATAAGTCATGGCAAAGAAAACCGTAGCAACTTTACAGACAGCTTCTAAAAGATTAACTAAAGCTATTAAAATGGTGAAGTCTCCTAAATCTGGTGCTTACACTTTTGTAGAGGCAGTTATGACTCCAGAAGAGGTAGATGAGTTCTTAAAAAAGAAATAATCTCACGTAAACAATATTTAAAAAGCTATTTTCATTTGAAAGTAGCTTTTTTTATTTTATTTTTGTTTAAGAATTTAAAATAAACGAATGAATTTTTTTAAAAAGATATTTTCATCAGAAAAAAAAGAGACTGCTCTCACGGAAGAAGCTAAGCAATCATTAGATAAAGGACTTGAAAAAAGTAAATCAAGTTTTTTTGCTAAGTTGACTAAAGCAGTTGCAGGTAAGTCTAAAGTTGATGATGAGGTTTTAGATAATTTGGAAGAAGTTTTAATTTCTTCTGATGTAGGTGTAAATACTACTCTAAAAATAATTCAAAGAATTGAGAAAAGAGTAGCTCAGGATAAATACTTAGGTACAGACGAATTGAATTTAATTCTTAGGGAGGAAATAGCAGGTTTATTGTCAGAAACGAATACAGATGATTCTTCTTTATTTTCTATACCTGTAGATAAAAAGCCTTATGTTATCATGGTTGTTGGTGTGAATGGAGTGGGGAAAACGACCACAATTGGAAAACTAGCCAATCAATTTAAAAACGCAGGCTATTCGGTTGTTTTAGGAGCGGCGGATACCTTTAGGGCAGCAGCAATTGATCAATTGCAAATTTGGGCTGATCGAGTTGGTGTTCCTATTATTAAACAGCAAATGGGTAGTGACCCAGCATCAGTTGCTTTTGATACACTTCAGTCTGCTGTTGCTCAAAATGCGGATGTTGTAATCATTGATACGGCTGGTCGTTTACATAATAAAGTTGGCTTGATGAATGAGCTTTCAAAAGTTAAGAAAGTGATGCAAAAAGTTGTAGAACATGCACCTTCAGATGTATTATTGGTTTTAGATGGTTCAACAGGTCAAAATGCATTTGAACAAGCTAAACAATTTACTGCCGCTACAGAAGTATCTTGTTTAGCTGTTACTAAATTAGATGGTACTGCAAAAGGTGGTGTAGTAATAGGTATATCTGATCAATTCCAAATTCCAGTAAAATATATTGGAGTTGGAGAGGGTATTAATGATTTACAAGTTTTTAATAAATTTGAGTTTGTAGATTCGTTTTTTAATTAATAGATGATTGTGAAGATGATAAATTTTTTTAAAAATATGACTAATTCAAAGTTGTTAATTATTGGAATAATAGCAGCTTTATTGGCTTTTCCATTTGATCTAGATTTTCTTAGGTTTATGAAAAGCGAAAATCTTTTTATGGGTTTACGATTGATTTCTTTTATTTTGATTTATTATGTAATTATTAAGGTAATTGACAATAAAACGAAACCTAAGCTAAAGAAATAATAGTGATTTTAAAAAGCTTTTTAAAATAAAAAATCCGATTTATTAAAATCGGATTTTTTATTTTGGCTATATTATAGATCTATTTAGCAATATTAACTACACGTGTTTCTCTAATTACAGTAACTTTAACTTGACCTGGGTAAGTCATCTCTGTTTGGATTTTATGAGAAATATCAAAAGATAAAGTAGCAGCCATTTCGTCGCTTACTTTTTCACTTTCTACTAATACACGTAATTCCCTACCTGCTTGGATGGCATAAGCGTTTTTAACACCTTGGAATCCATAAGCGATATCTTCTAAATCTTTTAATCGTTGAATGTAAGAATCCAATACTTGTCTTCTCGCTCCTGGTCTTGCTCCTGAAATGGCATCGCAAACTTGTATAATTGGTGAAATCAAATACTTCATTTCAATTTCATCATGGTGAGCACCGATAGCATTACATACTTCTTCTTTTTCACCATACTTTTCAGCCCATTGCATACCTAATATAGCATGTGGAAGCTCACTTTCCGTTTCTGGTACTTTACCAATATCGTGTAATAAACCAGCACGTTTAGCTAGTTTAACATTTAAACCAAGTTCAGCAGCCATTAAACCACATAGTTTTGCTACTTCTCTTGAGTGTTGTAATAAGTTTTGTCCGTATGAAGAGCGGTACTTCATTCTACCTACAATTTTAATTAATTCAGGGTGTAAACCATGAATTCCTAAATCGATTACTGTACGTTTACCAACCTCAATAATTTCCTCTTCAATTTGTTTCTGTGTTTTTGCAACTACTTCTTCTATGCGAGCTGGGTGAATACGTCCATCGGTTACTAATTTATGTAATGCTAAACGAGCAATTTCCCTTCTAACTGGATCAAAGCAAGATAGAATAATAGCTTCAGGAGTATCGTCAACTATAATTTCAACTCCAGTAGCTGCTTCTAAAGCACGGATATTTCTACCTTCTCTACCAATGATCCTTCCTTTAACATCATCTGATTCAATATTAAATACAGAAACACAATTTTCGATTGCTTCTTCTGTTCCTACGCGTTGAATTGTGTTAATGATAATTTTTTTAGCTTCTTGCTGAGCTGTCATTTTAGCTTCTTCAATAGTTTCTTGAATGTGAGCCATAGCGTCAGTTTTAGCTTCGGCTTTTAAGCTTTCTACTAATTGATTTTTAGCTTCTTCAGCAGATAATCCAGAAATAGTTTCTAGTTGTTCAACTTGACTTTTGTGTAATTTTTCTATTTCTTGATGTTTCTTTTCAAGGTAGTCTACACGATTGTTGTAGTCTTCAATTTTGGTTTCTAATTCATCATTTAGCTTTTTGTTTTTAGCCAATTCATTAGAAACTTGAGATTCTTTATCTCTAGTTCTTTTTTCTGCTTCTGCAATTTTTTTGTCTTTAGCTAAAATTTCTTTTTCATGCTCAGATTTAAGCTCTAAAAATTTTTCTTTAGCTTGTAATAATTTGTCTTTTTTAATAGATTCAGCCTCAGCTTTAGCATCTTTTAATATAGAAGCGGCCTCTTTTTTTGCATTTTTTATTAGATTTGAAACATTGCTTTTCTCTAAAAATTTAGCAATTCCAAACCCAACAGCAATTCCGGCGACGATACTTAAAATAATTGTTAGTGTCATAATTTAATTGTTATATATAAAAAAAGCCTACATTAGGAGTTTGAATAAACTCGTAAAAACAGGATTTGAGCTAGCGCACTGTTCAAGGATTTACTCAAGGTAACATGCTTTAGTAGTGCAGATTTACTCATTTAAATAGTTAGTGTTGAGTTTATCAAAATTATACTAATGTAGGCAGTATCTTTGTTAATGTAAGAACGTTGTTTATTTATTTAACAAGCTATTTAATTTGTCGTCTAATTTTTTCAATCGCTCAAAAGCTTCATCAGTACTAGTACTTGAGGATATTTGCTTTTGTTCAATTTGAGAGGCAAACTGTAATGCGCACATGGCTAATACATCTTGTTTATCTCTTACGGCATAGCTTTCTTCAAATTTCTTTATCGTCACATCAATCTTTTTAGATGCAGCTCGTAAGCCTTCTTCTTGCGAGGGTTCCACTGTTAATGGATACACACGGTCAGCTATTGAAATTTTTATTTTTAACTTTTCTGTCATATTTAATCAGAAAGTTGGGCTATGCAATAATCAATTTCTCTAATTAAAGCGTTTATTTTTAGCTTGGTTTCTTTTTTATATTCTTCACTGCCTAGAAGAGAATTGGTTATTTTTAAGCTTTCTAACTCATTTTGTAATAAACGAATCTTTTCATTTTTTTGTTGCATTTCATCCCTAATCATTGCTAACTCTTGAGTTAATTCTGTATTAACTTTCTCTAAATTCTCCAGTTTTTTAGACATTTTGAAGAATTTAACTTCAAGAGAATCAATAATTTTCGATAATTCGTTCATTTATCCCAATAATCTTTTCTTGATTTTACAAATTTAAAACTACTTATTTAATAATCAATAGTTTTTTTATAAAATTTTATAAGTTTTGTTAAAACATTATAAATCAGTACTCTGTTTGCTTTTCATGAAATCTGAAACTAAAGTAGCAATTAACTTACCAGTTAGGTGATTATTTATTGAATCGTCTAAATCTGGCGCCCCTTCACAAAGATGTAAATATGCTGCATTATGCTCTTTGCCAAATTGATGTATAAAATGTCTAGCTTTCTCAATACTAAAACCACTCAGTGTCATAGCACTACTAGGAATTCCTGGTAAAGCATCTAAGTCAATTTCAATACCAAAAGGAGTGTCGGCAACAAACGCTAAACCTACATTAATTTCATTGATAAAACTTTTTTCTTTTCTTACTGCAATTTCTTCATAAGTGTTGTATTTTACTCTATCAGAAATAGATTTCAAGGTGTTAAAAACACTTTTTGAAACGAAATTTTCATGTAACCCAAAGATGAAGTATTTTTTTAAGAAACCATCTTCAAAAGCATAGGTAAATCCATTTCCACTGTGTCTACCTTCCATAATTCTAAAATCAGTATGAGCATCAAAATTAATGGCGTTTACGGGTTTTCCCTTTGCTAGAGCTAATCCTTTTATATTTCCATATGAATTGTTATGTCCACCACCTATGATAATAGGGATTTTGCCTGTTTTTATAATATTGCATATTACATGTGAAACTTCTTTATCTATTTTTTCAACTAATTTAAAAAGCGCCTTACGTTCTTCTTTAATATTTACATCTAGTTTTGCGGCTAAGGACATTTCATCTTTAAAGTTGATTTCACCTAATGCAATCAAATCTCGACCTTTGCAAAATCTATTGTGTTGAAAGTTAACCAAACTTTTAAGAGCGCTTTGAAAGGCACTTGATGTACCTGGTCTTCCAAAATTAGCTTTTACACCAATATCTTCTGATAAACCTAATAGAACAAAAGATGCTTCACTGTTTTTAATAAACTCAAAAGGATTTTCTCCCTTTGGTACTGTAATTATCTTTTCGCCAAATTTTACTTCACCACTTCTATGACTTGTAATTTTAGCTAAATCATTAGCGCTGAATAGAATTAAATTTTCCATTTTGATTTAAAATTGCTTCCCAAATATACTATTTTAAGCAAAGAAATTGTTAAACCTAAGGTAAAATTTAATTTTAATCTTATTTTTGTAAAATATAATATAAATCTTAATCTAAATATACGATGGCACTTAATCATTCTAATTCCAATAACTCTGGTTTAAAAGCTATTATTGTTGTTCTAATTTTACTTTTATTAGGTAGTCTTGCTTACATTTATAAGATAAAGAATGAGAGTGCTGAAATACAAACTAATTTAGTTTCTGAGAAAGCTAAACTTCAAGCAGATTTGGAAGCTAAAATTGCTGAATATGAAAAGGCAATCGCTGATAATACAGCTTTAAAAAGTGAGCTAGAAGCTGAACAAGCTAAAATGTTTGATTTACTTGAGAAATTAAAAAAATCTAAAGGAGATGCAACATCAATGGCTAAATTCAAGTTACAATATTTTCAATTGAAAAAAGATATGGATAATCTTGTGGCTGAGAATAATACATTGAAAGAAAAAAATATAAGATTGACTAAAAATTTAGATAGTACAAATGTTGTACTTACTGATGCAAAAATTAAGATAGATACTTTAAATAATCAAAAAACAAGTTTAGTCAAAACAGTTGAGAAAGGTCAAAAACTTTCTATTTTAAATCTTCAAACTATTGCTGTAAAGCAAAAAAGCTCTGGAAAGCAAGTAAATACTGATAAAGCAAGTAGAGCTGATCTTTTGAAAATTAGTTTTACGATTGCTGAAAATCAAATTGCAAAAAAAGGAGATAGAATTTATTATATTCAAGTAATTGATAGTAAAAATAATGTATTGGGAGAAAAAAAGAATGAAGCTTTCGGCTCAAATTATCTTTCTTACAGTTTTACAAAGACAATTCAATATGAGAATAAAACGGTAATTGTTCAAGAAGATTTACCTGTAAAAAATATTTTTGGAGGGTCGTATTTTGTAAATGTTTTTGATAAAGATGGAAACTTGGTAGCTAAATCAAATTTTTCGTTGAGATAGAATTTTTGAATTAAATTATAAATTAGCTAATCATAAGTAAAAACCCGGTAAAGCTTCAAAAAAATACCGGGTTTTTAAAACTATCGCTCTATTTTAGAGCCTTCATTAATTGAATATATCCTACGAGATAACCTCCTTTATCATTGTTTCTGGCCTGATTTGCTAAGGTAACGATGTGATTTATATTTTCTATAGTTTGAATTAGTTCAATACTTTTTTAGTGAACTTCCCGTTTTTAGTCGTGATGATAACAACTCCTTTTTTTCCTTTTTCTCCAAATCTTGCTTGGGCTTCTGGAGCTTGTAAAACTTCGACCGACTTAATTTTTTGTTTGTTTAATGGTGCATATGGACTAGTTGGGTTTTTACCAAATAAGGATTCTTCCGTATATTCCATTCCATTAATGATGTATAAAGGTTCCTTTAATACAATTACGGTTTCAACGTCTTCATCTTCATTTATTTGTTCAATTGAGGCTTCAATATTGTCATTAGAATACTTGTTTTTGATTACTTTTCCATCTATAACTAAAAGAGGTGAAGTAGGAATTTCTATTTTTTTATCAGTTTCTTTGAGTTCATAATTAACATTTTGATTCATATTGACTTCTATTGCATCAAATACTTTACCTTTTAAAATATAATTATTGTTAGTAGAAGCCATATTTGAAAAATTATTAATAGTACTGTTTAAATTCAAATAGACATCTTTAGAAGGTTCAAGATTAATTTTTGATGCTTCAACTTGTTTTTCAGTTTTACTAGTAGAAAATTCCGAATAAGCATTAGATAAAATTTCAGTGTTGCTTTTTTTATCTTTTTGAGTTTCTAAGGTTACATTTTCTTTTACTTTTCTAATTAATTTTTCAGTCGAATCTGTTGAAACTATGATTTCATTGGAATCGACTTTTGGTACATTCTGCTCTTTTGTTAGATTTTCTTTTTCCAAAGTAAAAATATATATTAGCGTTCCCAACAAAGCTATTGATGCCGCTACAGCAATTTTTTGCCAAGTATTTTTCTTTTTAATTATTACTTGGGTGTCTAGTTTTTCTTCCACTCGATTCCATAACTTATCTACGGATAGAAAGTCTTTTTCTCCCTTTTCGGAAGCTTGTTGTATTTTTTTATATATTTTATCTTCTGTATTCATCTCTTTTGTTTTCAAGTTATTACTTAGCCTTTTGATAATATAATATGTTTACTAATTCTTTTAGTTTCGTTTTAGCAACATTTAATTGTGATTTTGAGGTCCCCACAGAAATGTTAAGTTGATCTGCTATTTCTTTATGACCAAAACCTTCTATAATAAATAAAATGAAAACTGTTTTGCATCCTTCAGGCAGGTAATTCAACAAGTTAAGTAAATCTTCCTCCTCCAAATCAGCCATTTCTTCAGTTAGAGGCTGAACTTGAATAGAGACATCTTCTAAGTATAAATTAAAATTTACTTTTTTCTTTAATTGCATCAAACAATGATTGACGGCAATTTTTTTAGCCCAACCTTCAAAGGCATTCTCATCTTTTAATTGGTCTATTTTTGTAAAAATGGTAAAAAAAGCATCGGCCATGGCTTCTTCAATTTCTTCTTGTTTTTTTAAATACCTTGAACAGGTGTAATACAACTTTTTGACTAGTAGTTCATAGACTTGTCGTTGTGCTTCCCGTTGTTGTTTTTTACAAGCATGTATTAGTTTTTTATCTATCATATTCTCAATAGCAGTATCAATGTCAAATTCAAAATCAAATGTCTAATTTTTAAATTTCATTGTTTTTTGTTGAACCTTTCTTTTATATAGATGCTTTTTTTTTGTAAAAGGTTGGAATGCGATTAAATTATTAAAAAAAAATAATCGTAGGTGATTAAACTTACGATTATAAATATAGGAATAAAATGAAAGGTTAGTGTTTACTTCGTTTTCATTTCTTGATAATTAATTGGTATAAAATAGTATATTCTACTTCTTTATCTGTGTCTTCACAAAGTAAAAAACTGATAGTCGTATCATTTTGTTGAAACAAAGTAATTCCTTCAAATTTTTTGTTTTCTGATAGTAAAATAACGTCTTCCAACTCAAAAGTTTGGAAATTAATTTTACCTAAAATGCTTCCTAGTATTTCACCGTCTTCAAATGTTGAGATAGTGTTTTCGGCGGTTGCTAAGAAATATATGTGTTCATTTACTAAAATTGCATCAGTAAAAGTACATTCTACATCATCAAGGGAAGGTAAGGATAATGGGAAATATTGAATTTGCTTGTCTTGACTGTCAGGAACAATAAAAATACCATTTTTACTATTTTGTCCATTGCCACGTTGAAATAAATACATGGTTTTGTCCACACAAATGGCACCTTCAATGTTTAATTCATTACCTTCTAATTGGGCAATGTTTTTAAGAAAACTATAGAGGTTAGATAAATCCTTTATTTGTAATTGGTCATTGGTTAGGTCAAGTGTAAACATCATGTTTCTATTTTCAGTAGATCCTGATCCAAATAAAAATAATTGATTACCATAAGAAGTAATTGCTTCTAAATCAGGTTTGTTTTTTTTAGCTATTTTTTCTTGTGCTTCTTTGACTAATGGAAACTTTAATAAAAGATCTTTGTCTAAGATATATTGGTACAAAAATGAGCTATTGTCGGAAATGATAAAAAGAACTTCTTTGCTAAATAGCAGTCCTGATGCAGCCTGAATTCCTTTTATTTTTTTGAATTCAGTAAGTTGAATTTTTTCCATTTTTTTGTTTTTTTCCTTTTGTTTTAGCTACTAATAATAGCGGTATCTTTATTTATAAAAAAGATAAAACGGAGCAGGTTTTGAGTTTTAATTTAAGATGTAAAGATAAGGATATCAATAAAAAACTCTAACCACTCGAACGTTTTTTATTATTCATTAATAGGTATGGGAAATTAACAAAAAAGCGATTTCAAGAGAAATCGCTTTTAGTTTTTTTATTTAAACTTCATAGCTAGTGTTATGATGTGTGAGGATAATCCATTATTTCGATTGTAGAATCCATATCGGACTTCTAAACTATTGATTTGTTTTACATTAAATAATCCTTTGTTATGATCTACCATTTTGTATCCTAAACCAATCATATTACTTGAGAAGGCAGATAAATCAAAGTCACTGGTAAAGAATTCATCTGCTAGATCATGTTGAAATATAGGTTGAAAATACTTAGCGGCTGTTTGTGTATAATAACGATATGGAATTGAAAGAGACGAAAAAGCCGTTAGTTTTATCGTTGGCTCAATGTTTATTGTATGTGAGTTAATATTCCAGTTGTCCCAATAGTAACGATAAAATGTTCTTAAAATAAGATGATCTCCTAAGAAATAATTAGCACGCATTCCAACAGGTAATTTAAATCGGGTATCGGGTAAATTTTCAGATTTCACAGTAGCTCCAGGATCATTAAAATAGACGCGATTAAATTTGGTTGCTAATAGTCCTTTTTGGTATCCTATGTCAACTAAAAAAGCTATTTGAAAATTTTGATTCATCACTTGTGACAGAGTAAGTCCTAGATTATAGGAAGTTCGAGGTTTTAAGTCTCCTTGTTTGTAATTAGGGTTTGGATTATTTCGAAGTTCAATAGGTAAGATGATTTTCCAAGTATCAAAAAATGCCATTCCTTTCACATTGAATTCGGTATTTTTATTTTTGGAATACTTAGTGTAACCTAAATTGGCTCCTAAAGAGAAATAGTCAAATTCAGTTGAAGCTGAAACACCTGATGAAAAAATTTGTCTTTTTTCCTCATTTTCAGAACTAAAGCTTAAAGAAGGATATACACGAACGTCTTGATAAGAAGCAGAAGTAACCGTGTTTGGATCAATTTTGTCAGAAGAAGCAGAAGTGTATGAGTCAACCCCTAATTCAAATCCATATAGTTGTTTTCTATTTTTTTTATCACGTCTAGATACTTTGATATCTAAAGTGGTTGCCACATCTGTTAATTTTTCTGTTCCTCTTCCTCCTGTAACTGCTGAATTATTGCCGTCTTGTGTATAGTAACTGGAAATGAAATTAACTTCTTCTATTTTTAGTTTCGTTTTTTTATAGGCAGAACTATCCGTTGTGGTTTCTTGGGCTTTTGCTTTGTGACCTAAAAGGAAGGCTAAAAAAGCGACTGTAAATACTTTTCTTTTCATGATTATAAAATCAATTAGTTACAACCACAACCTCCACCTGTTTTTCCACCATTGGCGCCTGAACTTGCTTCGCGATAGAGCATAAAGGTGTTTTCAAATTTCTCTGATTTTCTTGCGCTTAGCTCCATATCTGAGTCGTTTATTTTTGACTTTTGATATTCTTTTACTTCAGCACAACTAACTAAGGTTAGTAAAGCGAACAATGTTACAATTCTTTTCATTTTATGAAAGTTTAATGTTTTTGGAATGATATATTTGGTCGAAATCATCTATAATAATACAGCCTATGTTAGGTAATTGATTAATAAAATCTAAGCCAACTTCAATTCCCATAACGGTTACTGGAGTAGCTAAGGCATCAGCTATTTCTGCATTTTCTGCAATAATCGTTACGCTTTTTATACCGCTAATGGGATAACCTGTTTTAGGATCTATAGTGTGTGAATATTTTTTTCCTCCTATGATAACAAATTTTTCATAATTCCCTGATGTGGCTACTGATGTATTGGTGATTTTAAATGTAGAAAATAAAGCTTCTTTTATATTTGGGTCTGCTATACCTATCGTCCAAGCTGCTCCATTTTCTTGATATCCCCAAGTTGTTAAATCACCAGCAGCATTTACTATTCCACTTGTTACACCATTTTCTATTAATATTTTTTTAGCTCTTTCAGCGGCATATCCTTTCCCAATGCCACCAAAACCAATGCGCATACCTTTTTCTTTTAAGAACACACTTGTGTCATTTGGATTTAAAATGATGTTTTTGTAATTGATTAACTCTACTGTTTTTTTGGCAGTTTCTTCATTTGGTAGTTCTTTCATGTTTAAATCAAAATTCCAAAAACGTTTGTCTATGCTACCATAACTAATATCAAACGCACCTTGTGTCATTTTGGATAGCATTTGACATCTAAAAATTAAATCATATACTTCTTGAGGAACTTGTACAGCTCCTATTCCAGCGTTTTCATTGATTTGATAAGTTACACTATCCTCGGAAAAAGTTGTGAGAAGTTTTTCAATTCGCTGAATTTCAGCAATTGCTAAATCAATTTTATTGTAAGCCCAATCTTCATTGTCACTTACAACAGAAATCTCAAATCGATTTCCCATCAATTTCAGATTTTTTTTGTAAATCATTAGCTTTTCAATTTTTCTATAAATTCAGATAAGGTCTCTTTTGGGTATTCTTCCCATTTTTTGATAACTTTTCCCTCCTCATTCAAAATTATTATTAATGGGAATAATCCTTTTGAATTGTATTTTTCAGCCAAAGCTTCGTTCTCCTTTTCTACTTCTTTTGCTAGTTTATTTTTAGATTGTCTAGGGAAATCGGCATTGTAGATAATTAACTCTTTTTTTGCAAAAGCTTGAAATTCTTCAGTTTGAATGATGAATTTTTTAAATTTAATGCAAGGTGCACACCAATCGGAGCCAGAGAAATAGAGCAGTATTTTTTTATGCTCTTTTTTAGCTTGCTCTAATTTATATACAAAAGTTTCCGTTTGTTGTGCAAAACTGAAACTAGAAAAAATTACTAATAATGCAATGATTTTTTTCATTTATTTAACTTTATTCAAAGTAAACGAAAAAAAGGTTTTGAAATTGTAACAAATATTACAATTAATGTAGTTTGGATTTAATCTAAATATTAGTAGTTATTCCCAACTTTCAATCAGTAGTAAATTTCCTTTTTCGTGACTAATACTGACTAGACCATCTTGTGCTACATGGTTACTACTTCCTGTTTTTACTCCTAATTCTAGTGTGTGATTTTCGAGGGGATAATATAAATTTTCTGAGTAGATACCAGTTACGGTTCCAATAGGAATAAGAGATAAAATGGTGTCTTTAGGGTACCATTTTTTAAATTGGTTGGGTAATAAAAAAATTTTAGAATAATCGTCGAAAATAACAATTTTAAGTAATGCTTTATAATTACAAATAGTCGTAATATTAACGAGTGTATGGTCTGCTCTTTTTCCAGTGGCCCAAACAATGTTAACAGCCTGGTGTCCTTTTTCAATTAAGTAATCTAGCGCTTTTTCTAAATCTGTTTTGTTTTGATCTGGAGTATGTATAATATCTATGGGAAAGTGTTTTTCTATGTAATCAGAGGGGTTAAACTCTCGATCAAAATCTCCTAATAAGACATCTACTTTGATGCCTAGGCTTAACACTCGTTCTATAGCACTATCTAATACCACGACAAAAGGAGACCATTCCAATAGTTGTCCTAACAATTCTTCACTGCAGGCGGCTCCATTAGCAATAATTAATGCTGGTTCTTGGTCATCGCGAACAATATGATGAGAAGACATTTTTAGGGTTTTTAATTGATTCAGTCAAAGATAGTATTTTCCTAAATAGGGGAGATAATTTTATTTTTTCAAATTTGATTTATTGAATGGTGTAATTTTTAACGTCTATTTCTGAAAGTCTAAAGTATCCTAAAGGATATTCATTTGGATTTGTTTGATTACTAATGTTTCCTCTAACTGTAGCAGGAGGTGTTGCAAATGGACCATTACTTGAACCTCCAGCTACACTAATCAATATATTCATGTAATTGTAATATCTTTTAGAAATACCGTGTAAGCTGAATTGAATATTTTGTCCACTCTCAAAATCTTCATCAAAAATTAAGGAAAACATGTTATTTCCATTAGTAAATTCATCATTTAATACTCCATATAAAGGGAAAGGTCTAAACGGCAATTGGTACTGTTCTAAATAATAGTTTTCTTCGGTTGAATTGTCTTGAAAATTAAATTTTAGCTCAATATCATTTCCTGTAAAGCCAGCATCATTTCTTTGTGAAATAGTAGTTATTTCTGGGGCGGCATAAAGTTTATCCGAAGCGGTATATGTTGTTCCGTTAACTACCACAGTTAAGGTGTAAGTTTCGTTAACTATAGGGTTGAAATTTGTGCAAAAATAATTTCCTGTGCCTGAAACTTCATTAAAATTGAATATGTTCCCATTAGAGTCTGCAACTGTAACTATTGCGCCATTTACAACTGGGACAGTATTTTGGTAGTAATCTCCAGTAGTTGTAATTCGAATGATTTGCTCATTACCTGTTGTTCCTTTTTGCCATTTAATTGAAGCGTCAATTACGATTTTGGGAGCCGCATTAGCTAAGTCAACATTAACTACATCTTCACAACCAATTAATGTAAGAGTTAAAAGTAGTATAATATAAGAGAATAGTTTTTTCATTATTTAAAATTTAAAGTTATACGTTACACTTGGTACCATACCGAAAATGGAAAGTCTAACAGCTTCATTATTTCCGCTATCTTGGTTTTGTCTAAAATTAATTGACGCGGCATTTCTTCTATTGTATATATTGTATATGCTAAAGACCCATTCTCCTTTCCAATTACGGTTTTTATTTTTGGTTGGGGTTAAGGTTGCTGATACGTCTAAACGATGGTAGGTTGGTAAATTATTTTCATTTCTATTGCCATAAACAGGTACATTGATTCCTTGATATTGGTATTGACCTGTTGGGAAAGTTACTGGTTGGCCAGTTTGAAGCGCAAAAATACTTCCAAAACTCCATTTTTCATTCCATCTGTAAGCGGCTGTTATGGATACATTGTGTGTTTTGTTCCAACCTGTTTTGTACCATTCTCCATTATTTATTCCGATTTCGTTTGGTGTTCTTCCTGCCGTTTTTTGTTCTGAACGAGATAAAGTGTAAGAAGCCCAACCAGTTAATTTGCCTTCATTTTTTTTTGCTAATATTTCTAAACCATATGCTCTAGATTTACCAGCTAATACTACTTGTTCAATAGCTTCGTTTGCAATTAAATCAGCTCCATCAATATAATCTAATCGATTTTTTACCTTTTTATAGAAGGTTTCAATTTCTAAAGTATAATCTCCATTTTTGATATTTTTGAAATAACCTAATGCATATTGATCTAAAATTTGAGGTTTTAAAAAGTTGTCACTTGGTGCCCAAACATCAAGTGGAGTTGGGGATTGTGTATTTGAAATAAGATGTAAATATTGTGACATTCTGTTGTAACTTGCTTTAACAGATGAATTAGTATTGATTGTGTAAGCTACTGCTAGTCTAGGTTCAAAATTATTGAAATGAGCAATAACGTCATTTCTATCATAATATTTTGTTCCTGTAGGAGTGGCTTTTTCATAAATCTTTATTTCTTCATTGTAAATTACCGCTTGGTTATTTGCATATGTATTGATTGTTTCTTGTCCTAAACGATAAAATATACTATATCTAACACCATAATTAATCGCTATTTTTTCAGATATTTTCTGTTCTGCATCGATATAGAATGAAGGTTCAAATGCATATTTTTTTGCTAGTTGCTTTGGATTGATACCTGATTGGCTATCGGTAGGTTCTATTTTTCCAGGATTAAAGGAATAGTAAACTAAATTGGTACCATAGAACAATTTGTATTTATCTGTTAAATAATGTTTAAAATCATATTTAAAATTATAATTTTTAATACCGCTATCCCAATTAAATCCAATGAAGTCTAATGTTAATCCATAATAGTAGTCACTATAAATTAAAGACATATTGGAGAATAATTTATCGGAAAATAAGTGATTCCAACGCACATTTAGTACCGCATTCCCATAGGTATTCATAAATTGATTGTTTAAATTAAATACATCTCTTCCGAAGTAACCTGATAAATATAGGTTGTTTTTGTCGTTTATTTTGTAATTCAATTTGGTATTCAAATCATAAAAATAAGCTGAGTTTTGATTATCTGTAACTTTCAAAAATAAATGGGCATAACTGCTTCTTCCTGCAATTAGAAACGAACTTTTATCTTTTACAATAGGACCCTCGGCAAGTAAACGGCTAGAAATTAAACCAATGCCTCCATTCATGCTAAATTTATTGCTGTTTCCTTCTTTTTGATAGATATCTAGTACAGAAGCTACGCGACCTCCATATCTAGCAGGAATTCCTCCTTTGTAAAGTTTTAGATCTTTAATTGCATCTGCATTAAATACGGAAAAGAAGCCAAATAAGTGAGAGGAATTATAAATAGTAGCTTCATCTAACAGAATCAGGTTTTGATCTGCTGAACCTCCTCTGACATTGAATCCAGACTGTCCTTCACCTGCATTAGTGACTCCTGGTAAAGTGAGTATAGAGCGAATCACATCTACTTCTCCTAAAACAGCCGGCATTTGTTTAATCTGTGCAATAGACAACTTGTTTACACTCATTTCAGGTTTGTCTATTTTCAATATTTTGTTATTACTTTTGACTACTACTTCTTCAATTTCTTTGCTTTTTTCTGATAACAAAAAATCTTTTTTTGTATTTGATTGAAGCTCAATTGTTTCAGTTACCGTTTCAAAGCCTAAATTTTGAATGGTTAATTCATAGTTTCCTTTGCTAATTGAAATAGAATAATAGCCATATTCATTGGTCTGTATGGTTCTATTGAAACTAGTTCCACTTATTTGTATGTTTGCTCCAATAATTGTTTCATTACTTTTTGCGTCTTTAATTGTACCGCTTAAAGTTACCTTATCCTGTGCTGTGGTTATTAAAGAAAACAAGAAAAAAAGCAGGCTAAAAATTTGAATTTTTCGTAACATGAATCGTTTTATTTTTAAGACGCAAATTTGGGTTTTTTGTTACGAAACAATTGTTAATTTTGGGTTAATAAAAAAGCGATTCCTTTTAAAGAATCGCTTTTTTAAAAATTTTAAATTAATATTATAATTTAGATATAATACTATTAAATGTTTTACTAGGACGCATAGCATTTGAAGTAAGTACTTCACTTGGTTGATAATAACCGCTTATGTCTTGTTTTTTACCTTGTGCTACAATTAATTCAGCATCAATTTTAGCCTCATTGGCTGTCATTTCTTGTGCAATTGGAGTGAAAGTGGCTTTTAATTCTACATCTTTGTTTTGGTTAGCTAATGCTTGAGCCCAATATAATGCTAAATAGAAATGAGAACCTCTGTTATCAATTTCGCCTACTTTACGCGCTGGTGATTTATCGTTAGCTAAAAACTTAGCATTAGCTTCATCTAACGTGTCAGCTAATACTTGAGCTTTTTCATTATTTTGTGTTTGTGCTAAATGTTCTAGTGAAGCTTGTAATGCTAAGAATTCACCTAATGAATCCCAACGTAAATAGCCTTC
>CAYNNB010000047.1:0-16918 GCA_964398425.1 uncultured Flavobacterium sp. | reverse complement strand
CAGGAAAATCATTACCCGCATCATCTTTAAAACGCAATTGCTGAGAAAACAACTGTTGCATCACGCCCTTTTTATAGGTTTCTAAGCCTTGCTTTTGTTTTTCTAACAAAATAATACGCTCATCTACAGAGATTAAGAAAGTGGCAATTTTTTGTTGTTCAGGGAATAATGGATAAGATATTTTACAAAGTCCTATTTCTCCTAAATTTATCTTTTTTGGAAATGCAATATGTATTATTCTTCTATGTAATTCATGCTTAAAATAAGACGTGTTAATTCTTTGGTTTAAAAATTCAACCAAAACATCATTGTTTTTCAGCCTTATTAATGCTAAACTTACATAAAATGCTAAAGGGGTATTGCTTTTAACAATTGAAGTAGCTCCAATAATTCCAGCTGTGATACGAGTCATTAAGATGTCATCCTTTTTAGGCTTTATCTTATACTCTTTTTCAAACGCTTCTTTTGATATAAATTTATCAGTATTATAAATATCATTTATATTTTCAACGCTTACAAAAGGTATTCCAGAATCAACATATTTTGGTGTTTGATGAGTCCCGTCATATATATCTGAAATTGATTTTAAATCTTGATATATCCAATTCCCTTCAAACTCAGGAAAACGTAATTTTGGTACTAACTTTTCCATCTTAAAAAGGAGTATTTACGCCTAATTCTTGGCAAAATTGCGTAATGGTTTGAGCATTAGCATCGAGTGCTTTCCCCACTTCTACTAATTCTTGAGAAACGGCTTCTAAATTGATTTCCTCTTCGGCTTCAAAAGTATCCACATAACGAGGAATGTTTAAATTATAATCGTTTTCAGCAATTTCTGCTAAAGGTGCGGTATAACTATATTTCGCAATGGTTTTGCGGTTTTGGTAAGTATTTACAATTAAATCAATATCTTCTTCTCGTAAACTATTTTGGTTGCCTTCTTTAATGTAATGGTCGCTTCCGCTGGCGTCTATAAATAATATATCATCGTCTTTTTTACGGCATTTTTTAAATACTAAAATACTCGTTGGAATACTCGTACCATAAAAGATATTGGCAGGTAAACCTATAACGGCATCTAACCAATTGAGTTCTTTAATTAAATATTCACGTATGTGTCCTTCGGCAGCACCTCTAAACAAAACCCCATGCGGTAATACACACGCCATAGTACCATTATCAGCTAAATGATACAACATGTGCTGCACAAAAGCATAATCGGCTTTGGTTTTAGGGGCTAACTTACCGTATTGGCTAAAACGCTCATCAGTATTATACAAAGGATTGGCATCACTTTTCCAATGAGCCGAAAAAGGCGGATTAGCAACAATGGCTTCAAAACGTTTATCTAAATGTTGTGGGTTTTCTAACGTATCTTCATGGCGTATGTCAAACGAACGAAAATGCACATCATGCAAAATCATATTCATTCGGGCTAAGTTATAGGTGGTACGCGTTAATTCTTGACCATAAAATTCACTTACATCGGCTTCTTTTGCTACACGCAAAAGCAAAGATCCCGAACCACACGTTGGGTCATACACCGATTTTAATTTGGTTTTTCCTGTTGTAACAATCTTAGCTAATATTTTAGAAACTTGCTGTGGCGTATAAAACTCTCCTGCACTTTTTCCTGCACCTGCGGCAAATTTTCCAATTAGATACTCATAGGCATCACCTAACACATCGGAATCAATTTCATTCAATCTGAAATCAATATCGTTTAAATAATTTAAAATTTGAACAATAATGGCATTTCGGGCACTGGCAGTTCTTCCTATTTTGGTAGAGTTTAAATCAATATCTTCAAACAAAGCATTAAAATCGTCTTCACTTTCAGTTCCCATGGTACTTTGTTCAATATGATTCATTACCTCTTGTAAATCATCAATAATATAATTGCTTTCGGCTTCGGTATTGGCATTTCCTTTAGCAACAATAACAGAAAACAATTCATTTGGTTTTAAGAAATAACCCAACTTCAATAAGGATTCTTCTTCAATAGCATCTAGTGTTTCTTTATCGGTTACTTGTTGATAATCGGTTACTGCTTCACCTTGTAATAACTCATTGGCATACAATAACTGTTTCTCCGATAAATATTTAAAGAAAATAAAACCTAAAATGTAATCTCTATAATCGTCTGGGCTAATTTTTCCTCGTAATAAATCGGCAATCGCCCATAATTTACCTTCTAATATTCGCTTTTGGTCTTCTGACATAATTTTTTTATAACAACACCTTGATTGCTACTATTTTATTAATTTTAAAAAAACAATTTCTAACTTCCCCAAACATAATAAAAAAAAACAATTCTTACAAATTAAAAAAGCATGAATCAGCAATAATAAGACCATTAAATTTGAATTTTAAACCAACGTAATAGGAATAGTATTTTACACTCTTATTGCGTTGATGTTGAGTAATGAAGTATAAAAAAATAAAAGTTTTTAAATGTTGATAATTAGCAGTTTACATCAAAAAAAGAACAGCAATCACCAACAAGAAAAAAAATACTTTTTGGTGTTAATTTTTTTAAAATTTTACCATCAAATTAAAAATAAGTTCTATATTTACACCTCAATTCGATACGAATAGCGGGAACTATTCGAGGCTTTCGAACATCTAAATTTGCTCAAAAAGACGGGTTACTAGCTGCTTTTTTTGAGCTTTTTTTATGATTTTTTATACCTAAAATAGTACAAAAATCACGCTTTTTGGGGTTGAAAATGGCCTTATAACACCCTTTTTTCACTCATTTTTTGCCTTAATAATGGTTTCTTTTGGCTCATTTTTTGCTTTTAGACGGTTATAAAAATTCGTCGGGACGAGTTTTCTAACTCATCAGGACGAGTTTTTCAGTTCATCAGGACGAACCAAAAGTTTCATCAGGACGAATTGAAGGGGATTTTTATGAAAAAAAGCAAAAAAAAGCCCCGAATGCGGGAACATTCGAGGCTTTCGGACATGTAAAAATGCTCTACATGATGCGGGTTACTAGCTCGCTTTTTGGTAAGATAAATTACCAAGTAAATGGCGTAGCTTTTTTCCAGGACGGAAAATGATACGACTTTTAGTAATGTCGGTAGCCGTAAGCTCCTCTGAAGTTACTTTACCTTCTGAACTAATACTTACTTGGAAATTACCCAAGCTACCCAATTTAACAATTCTACCTTGTCTAAGCTCATTGATGATGTTGTGTTCCAACGATCTCAACACCGCATAGCAGTCGGTATCTGTTAAAGTACTTTGATAGGAAATCATCTCCGCGAGTGCTTCCATATCAGTTTCGCCGTTTGCAATTGCTGCGGCATAAAATTTTTCAGGGGCAACCATGTCCTGAGGGTTTTTTCTCGGTTGCGACTTAAATTTAATGGCCATCTTTCTTGTGGTATTAAATTAGTAAATAAAATTTTAGCTAAGTACACTGCCGTTGAGTGCCTTACTGCTTTTACAAATTTTGTAAATTGAAATGAAAACTACAAGTCAAACTTATTCACAATTGGTAGAAGTTTTTAACAAATTTGTATTTAAATTCTTCGAAATTAAATAGCTTGATTTTCAGTGTTTTACGTTTTTGACGTAATTTTTTATTTAAATGTTAAATCGCTTAAAATGAGTTGGTTATATAAAAAATATTTTTGATGCATCTAATCGCACATGCTGAATATATTTCCGCAAATACCTGTTAAAATTTGAGTAGTAAACAAAAAAAAGAGAAGAGTTAGAGGATTAAAAATGGAGTTGAATTAAATTTGACGACCTATGTAAAAATAGATGTATAGTGATAAGTTAGTATAATTTCTGTTTTGACCAAATGTCATAAAATGTATAAAAAAAACAAAGCATACTTAATTTATTTCGAAAAATAATGAAGTACGCTTTGAAGAAAAAATTACTCAACTATAATAAAAAATCTCACCACGTAAATATAAAGTAATTATGTTAAACTTTTAATGAAAATATAAAAATTTAATAAATATTTAATATATAATAATAGAATGGAATTCCTAAGGTTAGATTAATAGGAAAAGTTACTCCAATAGCCATCGGAACATATAACCCAGGATTAGCTTGTGGTACAGCTATTTTCATAGCTGCTGGAACTGCAATATATGATGCACTTGCTGCAAGAATAGCTAACAAAAATCGGTCACCCGTTTGAGCTAAAAACAAACCACTTGTATAAGCTACAACACAACCATTGATTAGAGGGATTATACTTGCAAAAAGTATTGTAAAGTTTCCGTATTTTGTAAAATCACTTAATTTTTTACCACAAACTAGTCCCATATCTAATAAAAATAGGGCTAAAAATCCTTTGAACAAATCGTTAGTAAAAGGTTTAATTCCCATGGCTTGTTCTTCACTAGCTACATAACCAATAACTAAACTTCCTACTATTAAAAAAACACTTCCATTGGTTAGCGAATGCACAATAATTTGTTTTAAACTATAAGAATGTACTTCTTTTTTAGATTTGGTGAAAAGTCGGATTAAAATGATTCCCACAATAATAGCTGGTGCTTCCATTAAAGCCATTACAGCAACCATATGACCACTATAGCTAATGTTTTGCATTTCAAGAAAAGAAATTGCCGTTACAAAAGTCACCGCACTTACTGAGCCATAAGCAGCGGCTATTGCTCCTGAATTAGCAACACTCAACTTTCGTTTAAGAATAAAAAACGTGTAAATTGGAATACTAATTGCTGCTAAAACTCCAAACAATACACACCATAATATAGACACATCAAAAGTGCTGTGTGCTAACTCTTGACCACCTTTAAAACCGATTGCAAATAATAAATATATAGAAATAAATTTAGATGAGTTTTCGGGGATGTATAAATCACTTTTAACTCTTACGGCTAAAACACCCAATAAAAAAAACAATAAAGCAGGGTTTTTTAAATTTTCAATTAATAAGTCAAAATTCATAGTTATTATTTTTTTGCTGTTGCTCTAGTTAAACGATCATTTAAAGTAATTCCTAAATCTGTACTAGGAAAAGGTTGTATGAGTAAAGCATCATAACTTTGTTCATCTAATGCTAATAACGTGGCATATAATCTTTGTCCCACTTCTTCAAGATTATCTGATTCTGATAAATTGATATATGTTGTTTTAACATTTGAAGATTCCTTTTTTTTTCCAGTATATAGAATGGCTACATTTGCTTCTGGATGTTGCTTAGTATATGCATCTATATCATCAGTCATGATAAGTGGAGTTTGTGGTGCATAATGCCTTGTAAACATTCCAGGTGTAAGCGTATGGCTTTTAGTAGTAGCTCTTTTTACTTTTCCCACCAATCGTTCAATTTGCTCAATGGTTATAGCTCCTACTCTATAAATAACAACCTCGTTTTTTTCAAAACCAACAATTGTAGATTCTAATCCATTAACACAAGCACCACCATCTAAAACATAAGGTAGATCTTTGTTTTTAAAATATGAAACCACGTGTTTAGCTTGAGTGGCACTAGTTGCATTTGAAGGATTAGCACTTGGTGCGGCTAACGGAGCGGGAAGCGATTTAAGTAACTCCACAAACAATGGATGATTAGGCACACGAATACCAACCGTATCTTGTCCTGAAGTTACATAATGTGGAATTTTATTTGATTTGGGCATTACTAAAGTTATTGGTCCTGGCATAAATGCATCTGCTAAAATTTTAGCCTTTTCAGGCCACACCTCTACCCATTTGCTGATTTCTTCAATAGAAGCTACATGTACTATTAAAGGATTGGTTTTGGGTCTTCCTTTTAATTCGTAAATTTTTTGAATTCCCTTTTCAGAGAGAATTGAAGCGGCCAAACCATAAACAGTTTCCGTAGGTATAGCTACTACATCACCAGCATTTATAAAGGATGCTGCCTTTTGGATATTAGTTCCTATTTCCATATTTTAAGGATTACAAGTTGAACAATACATGGGATCTTCAAAAGATTTCCCATGGGGATGCAACTTTTCAGATTGATGTTGACACTTTTGACATACATAAATCCATTTCATTGTACTAGCCGTTGGTGTTTTACAAAGTTGGCAAGGTAAGCCAGATTCATGTGATACAACATCATACCCTGGCCATCCACAAGAAGGACAATAACTATGACATTTATCAATCAATTGTTGAGTTGCTTCACCAATAATACGCATACGCGTAGGATTCATGTGTGCCCGCATGTCTGTTTCAACAACAACATGACCATACTCTTTCATTAGGAAATTAAAAGCATTTAAGGCCCTTTTTCTGTCCTTAATCCCCTTAATAATTCCCTCAGATTTATTTTGAAAAGGGCGAAGAATTATTGCATGACTTGGAAATTGAACACAATCACAAAAAGCCAATAATTCATCTTCTAATGTTATACTCTCTTGTTTAAAGTTAGTCTCCATTTTAAGTACTTTTACCGTAACTTCCCAGTCGTTCTTAAAATCTTTCAGCATAACGAATTCTTCATGTGCAGGAACAAAAAAATAATGAGGATGTGGGCCAAATGAACCTTCAGTAGCTACAACTAAATCTATACCATGCAATAAATAGGCTTGATTACATTTTTCTCTTAGTGCTTCAAGAGGAACAAGTGTTCTTGGAATTTCTCCAGAAAACGTGCCTAATGTATCAGTATCAAACTTGTTTTTTTGAGAAACAACCACTCCAAGATACCGTTCGAGAAGTGGTTGCATAATATCCTCCTTACCATGCTTAGTAGCAATTAATAAGGAGCGGTTTACAAACAAACGCATTACTTAACTTTAATTACAATTTCACCCACTAATTCAACTTCTTTACCTTGCGCTTCATCAAAAAAAAGTTTTAATTCTTCTTTTAAACAAACTAATTCCTGAATTCGCTGTTGAGATGAAAATGTAATTGATGTATTTCGTTCCTCTCTACTCCATTGATCACCTTGATGAAATTTTATTTTATTGGACAATAACTCAAGTAAAATTTGTTTGGCATCAACGGCACTAAATTCACCTTTAATCAAGTGAAAAGTTTTTTGTTTCATAACTACTTGCTTTTCAGTTTAAAAAATAACAATATAAAGCCAATGCCTGTTGCTGCAAGAACTTCAGGAATTAGGGATTTCAAGCTTGATTCAGCTTGCATAATTACCACTAACATGGCTATACAAATAATAAGTAATAGCAATTTTCCCATCTTATTGACCTTGACCCATTGAATACATTGGTACTCCATCAAAAGCATATAAATTTTCTGTTTTTATGATATCGATTTGATTTGAATATAAAGCTTGTAACAAGCTTACTACCTCTTGATAGTTTCCATTGGATTTAGAAGACCATTCAAATCTACAACGCCAATGATCTGTACAAAAGGTTTCTTCAAGACCATTTGGCCACACTTTAACTCCGCGATTTGTTATCATTTTTAATTGCATTCCTGCCTCATGAGTTGCTTGTTGTAATTGCAATGCCAATTTATCTGCATTTCGATTGGCTTGGTGGACAAAAATATCAACCCCAACTAAACTTTTTACTTTTGGCTTTTTAGGAGTGATTATTGGAATAGAAATTACAGCATCCTTTGGAGGTGTGATGGATTGTAATTTAGAAGGATTTTGACCTAAATTAGCAATAACTGCTTGAGCAAATCCTTTGGTTCCGACTAATTGTTTACTAGTTACTTCGTTGTAAATATCAGGTGTATGGATACCATCTTCAATAGTTTTGAGCCAAGCATTTTGAATTTTTGATGCTTCATCAGCTAACCCTAAGTGGAATAGCATAGCTATAGCCGCTTGTAATAATCCTGAAGGATTTGCTTTGTCTTGACCTGCAATATCTGGAGCTGAACCATGAATAGCTTCAAACATAGCGCATGAAGTTCCAATATTTACCGAACCAGCCAAACCAACGGATCCAGCTACTTCCGCAGCGATATCAGAAACAATATCTCCATATAAATTTGACGTTACAATAACATCAAATGATTCTGGTTTTGCGGCTAAACGAGCAGCACCGATATCTATAATCATATGATTAGATTGAATTTCAGGGTATTCAGCAGCAATTTCTTTAAAAATTTGATGAAATAAACCATCCGTTTGTTTCATGATGTTGTCTTTACTAAAACAAGTCACTTTTTTTCTACCGTATTTTTTAGCATATTCAAAAGCATAACGAATGATTTTTTCAGAACCAGGCCGAGAAATTAACTTCAAACATTGAACCACTTCATCGGTTTGTTGATGTTCAATACCTGCATATAAATCCTCTTCATTTTCTCGAACAATTACCACATTCATTTTTGGGAAATTGGACGCAACGAAAGGAAAATAAGACTGTGTAGGTCTTATATTTGCAAATAAACCTAAAGCCTTGCGCATGGTCACATTTAAACTTTTGTAACCTCCACCTTGAGGAGTAGTGATGGGAGATTTAAGTAAAATTTTATTTTTTAAAATACTTTCCCATGAAGAAGAGCTAATACCTGAGGCATGACCCTCTAAATATACTTTCTCTCCTATTTCAATGGTTTCATATTCTAAAGGTACTTGAGCGGCATGGAAAATATCCAAAACAGCATCCATGATTTCAGGACCAATTCCGTCCCCTTTTGCAATAGTGATTTTTTTCATTTTTGTTTGTTTGCTTTAAGTGTACATTTTAATAATGTACTCGTTCAATTTTTGATTAGTTAAACTAGTGTCTTATTGACAGGACAAAATTGATAACAAAAAATGATTAATTTTTATTTATATTTTATATCTTTATCATAAAATAATTTTATGAATTATACTTTACACCAACTTCAAATATTTTTAAAAATTTGTGAAACACAGAGTGTAACGAAAGCCGCTGAACAATTAAATTTAACCCAACCAGCTGTTTCCATTCAGCTTCGAAATTTTCAAGATCAGTTTGATATTCCACTAACTGAAATTGTTGGAAAAAAAATATTCATTACTGCTTTTGGATTAGAAATTTCAGAGGTAGCACAATCTATTTTACAAAAAGTTGAAGAAATTCAATACAAATCTGACGCTTACAAAGGATTGTTAGTTGGTAAATTAACCATAGCTGCTGTTTCCACAGGTAAATATGTAATTCCTTATTTTCTCACTGAGTTTTTACAAGAATATACAGGGATTGAATTGGTATTAGATGTTACTAATAAATCCAAAGTATTAGATAGTGTTGCGAATAATGAGGTTGATTTTGGACTAGTATCCATTTTACCCGAAACAATTGCCGTATTTAATGAATCTCTACTTTCTAATGAAATTGTTTTAGTTGCTGGCAGAAAAAACTATGAAAAATATCATACAACAAAAATACATGAATTAGATCAATTACCTGTTATCTTTAGAGAGCAAGGTTCAGGGACGCGATTCAAAATGGAACAATTCTTCAAACAGCATAACATTCAAATCAAACGAAAATTAGAATTAACCTCTAATGAAGCCGTTAAGCAAGCTGTTATTGCTGATCTAGGTGTTTCAATTATGCCAGTAATTGGAATAAAAAATGAACTTAAAAATGGTGACTTAAAAATTATTTCTTTAAAAGAACTTCCTATTATAACCGACTGGAATTTAATTTGGAATAGTCATAAATCACTAACGCCCGTAGCAAAAGCCTACTTAGAATATATTAAAAAAAACAAGCAATCAATTATTGCTCATTATTGGTAATCTAGAGAAGAGAAAGCGAATAACTTAATCTTTATTCGCTTTTTTTCTATCTAAATGGTCTCGATAATCTGATCAATTGGTAATCTAGATTTTGGTTTTCTATCAGGCTGATTAGCATCTTCTTGATCTCTATAACCAATGGCAACAGCTACTAATGCAGTATAACTTTCTTGGTTTAAAATTGCATCATACTTATCTATTTCAATCCCTTCCATGGGTGTTGCGTCTATTTGCAGTTGTGCACAAGCGATAAGAAAAACTCCTAATGCCAAATACACTTGCTTACTCATCCAAGCCTTAATTTCTGCTTCTGGTAAAGGTTTTATATAGGTTAAATAATAATTAAAAGCTCCTTCTGGCAAATGCTTTTTTATTTGTTCTTCAAAAAGAGTAATATCATTGTAAACATTAAAAACAACAACTGTATCGCAATTTATGACCTTTTCAGTGTTGAAATAAGAAACCTTTGCTAATTCATTTTTAATCTTTTCATCTGAAACAAAATGAAACTTCCATGGTTGACTATTAATAGAAGAAGGTGCTAAATGTAAAATTTGCTTTAATTCTTCTATAATATTAAAATTTATTTTCTTTGAGGCATCATACTTTTTTGTCGTATATCGCTCCTTCATCATTTGTAACATAATTTATTCTTTTTCTGCAAATATACTATCCAATGATGACATAAATAAATCTAAAAAGATTGAAAAGATTTATATATACCATGCTATAAATCTATTGTAAATAAACTATTAAAAATAATCTTATGTATCTTTCCTAAAGCCTTTATGACAATTATCATTTTTTTAATATCGCTACAATGCTACATTTGTTGAAAATTTAGGTATGAAAGCGTCGTTAATTCAAAAATATAATGTTCCTGGTCCGAGATACACAAGTTATCCTACAGTGCCTTATTGGGAAGAGGAAAAGTTTAATTTAGAAAAATGGAAACACGAAGTACAACAGACTTTCAAAGCTACCAATAATTTAGAAGGAATTAGCTTATACATACATTTACCTTTTTGTGAAAGTTTGTGCACTTTTTGTGGATGCAACAAGCGTATTACTAAACGTCATGAAGTAGAAGAGCCCTATATTTCAGCCTTACTACAAGAATGGAAAATGTATTGTAATTTATTTGCGAACCGACCTATTATTAAAGAAATTCATTTAGGAGGAGGAACACCTACTTTTTTTTCCTCTAAAAACTTAAGTTCTTTAATTAATGGTATTTTTGAAATAGCTGATTTAGCTTCAGATTATGAATTTAGTTTTGAAGGACATCCAAATAATACCACCAAAGAACATTTGCAAACTTTATATAATTTAGGTTTTAGAAGGGTTTCTTTTGGTGTGCAAGATTATAGTGTAAAAGTTCAAGAAGCCATACACAGGGTTCAACCGTTCCATAATGTAGCAAAGGTAACTTTTTGGGCAAAAGAAATAGGTTATACATCTATTGGCCATGATTTAATTTTTGGCCTACCCTTTCAGAAATTAGAAGACGTAAAAGATACTATTTTAAAAACTAAATCATTATTACCTGATCGTATTTCATTTTATAGCTATGCTCATGTACCTTGGATCAAAGGAAATGGACAACGTGGTTTTCATGATGAAGATTTACCTAAAGATGATGAAAAAAGAGCTTTATATGAAGAAGGGAAAAAGTTATTATTAGAAAACGGCTATCATGAAATTGGAATGGATCATTTTGCATTAGTTAGTGATTCTATGTTTACTTCTTTCAAAAACAAAACATTACATCGAAATTTTATGGGATACACCGCTTCAAAAACTGATTTAATGATTGGATTAGGTGTTTCTTCTATTAGTGACAGTTGGAGTAGTTTTGCTCAAAATGAAAAAACACTTGAGGCCTATTATGCCCGTATAGAATCTAAAGAAATTCCCGTTTTTAGAGGCCATCATTTAAGTAAAGAAGATTTAATCATTAGAAAACACATTCTAAATTTAATGTGTCATTTTGAGACTTCGTGGGCTACTGATGAAACTTATTTTGAAGAAATTAATAACGTATTGGATCACTTAAAAGAAATGGAACTAGACGATTTAATTTATTTAAACGATACATCTTTACAAGTTACAGAAAAAGGAAAAGCTTTTGTAAGAAACATATGTATGGCTTTTGATTTGAGATTGATGCGAAAAGTACCTGATACAGAATTGTTTTCAATGACTATTTAAAAGAAATTTATAACTAAAAAATGATTGAAAGATTAGAAGACTATAATTAATCTTTCAATCATTTTTATTTATAGCAATAAATACTAATGACAATTTGCTTCGGCTTGCACATGCAAATCGAGTAAACTTGGTGATAAATAAGGAATATCTAACCCTAATCCTCTAACTATAAACAAGATACCGATTACAACCATTATTACTGGAATCATCTTCTGTATTTGAGATTTAAATTTAAGTTGAGAAAACTGAACCAAATGCTGTACTGTTACCATCAAGGGGATAGTACCAAGACCAAACAAAGCCATATAAGCAATACTTAAACTTAAATTACTCATGGCAATAGCACCAAACAATGCTGCATAAACCATTCCACAAGGTAAAAAACCGTTAAATAAACCAATTAGATAAAGCGATTTTAAACTTTTATCTTTTAATTGTTTACCTAATTGTTGCTTAACCTTAGAAATAAGATGATATGCCGGTTTTGAAAAATTATATTGAGCTAATTTATTCTCTGGTACCACAGCTAAAAGTATCATCATTACACCAACGAAAATAGATAATTGTTGTTGTAAACCAGCCATAAAAAAACCTCTACCCAAAAGACCAAAGACCAGACCTAGGGCAGCATAAGCTGAGAGCCTACCTATCTGATAAGTCATAATTTGGATGACTTTCTTAGCAGAATTATTTCGCTCTAATGGAATCATCATAGCGATGGGACCACACATTCCAACACAATGTAAACTACTTATTAACCCAAAGATTAAAGCTGAATATAACATATTATAAAAAAGTGAAGATAAATAATAAATCTTGTTTAATATTTATCTTCACTTCAATTTTTTTTTCCTTGTTAAAAATAAACCGTTTCTTTATTCAAATAATTTTTACCTTCGTAATTCCAATCAATTGAAATTTCCCAAAGACCGCCAGTCAGTTTGTTTTTAGGTATGAGCATTATTGGACTTGATAAAGCAATCTTTGTGTCAAAATCCAATTTCTGGCTGGACGGTCTATATAGGGAAATAGTCCCGTTTATTCCTTTAAAATCAAAATGAGGTGGAAAAGTTACAATGATACCTTCTGATGATTTAGTAACTGATAACTTTTCTTTTAACTCATTAGAATTGTTTTGTTTTTCAATATTATCTTGAACATTACGTTCTTGTTTATAATAATCTTCTGCCACTAATTCGTGATCATAAGCTGGATTAGTTTGTAGCTTAATGATGAAGAATAATATGAAGCCTATAAATCCAGCAAAGCCTAATACTACTCCTGTTCCCCAGTTAAATTTCATGTTTTTGTTTTTTTTGGTTAGTTTTAATTGAAGGCTCTAGGTCCTAAGAAATTGGTTGTAACCGTTTCAATTACTTTATTACCTTGACGTACTTCAATATTAATTTTTGTATTATCGCTTTCCAATAAAGCAGCAGGTATTTCTACAAATAATGTTCCTTGGGCTAAATCGGCTTTTTTCACATGAATTTCTTGATTACCAACTAACTTTAATTTCCCTTGTTTTGGATTAACTACTTTAAATGTAATATGCTCCAATGCTTGCGTTGACTTGTTAATGACTTTAAAAGTATAAACATTACTTATATTTTTACCTTTTTCTTCATACAATTGACCTGGTAATCTCAGAATGGTTGTATCAACATCCGTACGTAAAAGAATCATGGAAAACATAACGATTAAAAGAATACTTAAAACAGCAATATATCCTTTCATTCGCGTAGTTAATTTGAATTTTTCTTTTTTAACAATTTCATCTTCGCTAGCATATCGGATTAAACCTTTAGGTAATCCTACTTTCTCCATCATGTTATCACATTCATCAATACAAGCTGTACAATTGACACACTCTAATTGTGTACCATTACGAATATCAATAGCTGTAGGACAAACATTTACACATTGATGACAATCTATACAATCTCCAAAACCAGCACTTTGACGATCTTCATTCTTTTTAAATTTAGCTCTTCCTTTTTCCCCTTCCCCTCTTACATGGTCATAAGCAACTACAATTGTTTTATTATCTAATAATACACCTTGTAATCTACCGTATGGACAAGCAATAATACAAACTTGCTCTCTGAACCAAGTAAATACAAAGTAGAAAACACCTGTAAAAATTAACAAAGCAATCAAAGTACTTAAGTTATTTACAGGACCTTCTTCAACCATCTGAACCAAGGTATCACTTCCTATTAAATAAGCCAGAAAAACATTAGCAATTCCAAATGATATTAAGAAGAAAAGAAACCACTTTAAAGCTCTCTTTCTTATTTTTTCTGCATTCCACTCTTGATTATTTAACTTAATTTGAGCACCTCTATCGCCATCGATCCAATATTCAATTCTTCTAAAAACCATTTCCATAAAAATGGTTTGTGGGCAAAACCATCCGCAAAATATACGACCGAATGCAACTGTAAATAAGGTTAAACCTACTACACTAGCAATCATCATTACAACGAAAAGGTAAAAATCTTGTGGCCAAAATGGAAATCCGAAGATGTTAAATCTTCTTTCTAATACATTAAAAAGTAAAAACTGGTTACCATTAATTTTAATAAAAGGACTTGCAATTAAAAAAATTAATAACACATAGCTAACTAACTTTCTTTTGTCGTAGAATTTTCCAACGGGCTTTTTAGGAAAAATAAAATTTCGTTTTCCTTCTTTGCTGATAGTTGCAATAGTATCTCTAAAACTTTCGTCGGGTAAATTTGACATAACAATTCTATTTTAAATTTTAAACCAAAAATAATTCAGTTGTTTTTGGTTTAAAAAAGGTTTTGGTAAAGCTACCAAAACCTTTTTATTTTTTTATTTTTTTGCAGTAGAATCTACGGCAACTGTTGCTGATGTTTCAGTAGTAGGAGCGGCAGCACCATCTTCTTTCCATTCTTTAGCTTCAGGTTCTGTTGGCTTTGGATCCTTAGGATTAGTTCCTTGCAGAGACAACACGTAACTAGCTATTTTTTGAATATCGGATGGTTTGATCGATTCTTTCCAAGGCACCATTCCTTTTCCAGGACGACCACCTTCCATAATGGTGTTGAAAACATTTTTAATTCCACCACCTAATATCCATTTATTATCAGTTAAATTAGGTCCAATTGCACCACCAGCATCTGCTCTGTGACACGCTACACAGTTTGCATCAAATAAAGTTTTACCAGCAGCAATATCACCTGCATCAGTTAAAAGCGTTATTTTTTCTTTATCCATTAAATCTGGAGCTGTTTTTTTATACTCTTCTACTTTTGCATCAGCAATTTTCATTTCTGTTACAAATTCTTCATCTTGATTATAGTCCCCCATGATGTGGAAACGAACAAGGTAAACTAACGCGAAAATAACTGTTGCATAGAACAACCCTACCCACCATGGTGGCAATACGTTATCTAACTCTTTAATACCATCATAATCATGGTCTAATAACATATCTTTTTCTTCGTTAATAGAACGTGATGCAGTTAATTTACGCATCCAATTTTTAAAGGCTTCTTGCTGAGCTAACGGTTTATTTTTATCTGCCGCTAATTTAGCTTTTTCTTCCTCAGATAATAACTGGTATGTTACTTTATCAACTGAATTTAAAACCACTTCAATGGCAATCAATAAAAAGATAAACACCACGTGAAACAAAGCTACTACAGGATATTTTACCAATGCAGGTCGATCTCCTGAGTCAATAAAATACTCCAATACTCCAAACATTAAAGTGTAAAGTAAAGGGATTCTAACATATACTGGGATTAATTTTCTCATTGTATTAATTTTTAATCGTTAAAAGGTAATTCGCTCATTTCTTTTACTCTCTCTTTACTGTAAGTTAAAGCATAAATAGTATAACCTATAAAAATGGTAATGAAGAGTACTAGAGAGATGATGGGGAAAATATCTACCCCATTCATCCCATCAAAATTATGTTTTACGAACTTTAACATACTACTTATTTTTTTACTTTAATATCAGTTCCTAAACGTTGTAAATAAGCAATTAACGCTACAATTTCTCTATCCTTCATAGGAACGAATTTCTCCCCAGTTAATTTAGCTTTTTCTTTACTTGCTTCGTAAGCTTTCACGAATTTTGGATCACCTTTTAATCCTTCTTCGATTTCGGCAGATTGTTTAGCAATGCTAGCCAAAGCACCATCAATATCTTCTTGAGTATAAGGTACTCCTAATTTAGCCATTACCGCCATTTTCTTTTGTACATCATCATGACTCATTGCTTTGTTGTCAAATAACCACTTATACGCTGGCATAATTGATCCTGTTGAAGTTGCTTGAGGGCTCCACATGTGGTTAAAATGCCAATTGTGATTGTATTTTCCTCCTACTCTCATTAAATCTGGACCTGTACGTTTTGACCCCCACAAGAACGGATGATCATAAACATATTCTCCTGATTTTGAGTATTCTCCATAACGTTTAACTTCTGAACGGAAAGGACGAACTAATTGCGAGTGACAGTTATTACAACCTTCTCTAATGTAGATATCTCTACCTTCTAATTCAAGTGGAGTATACGGTTTTACACTTGAAATAGTTGGAATATTTGATTTTACAATTAACATAGGTACAATTTGAATAATACCTCCAATAGCAACAGCAATAGTAGTTAATACAATAAACTGAACTGGTTTTCTTTCTAACCAAGAGTGCCATTTTTCATTACGTAATCTATGTTTAGAAATTGTAACTAAAGCTGGCGCTTCTGCTAATTCATCTTCTACTTTAGATCCAACCGAAACCGTTTTAATAATATTATAAACCCCAACTAATACTCCTGTTAAGTATAACACACCACCAACAGCACGCATGGCATACATTGGTAAAATTTGTGTTACAGTTTCCATGAATTGAGGATATACTAAAGTTCCATCTTCATTAAATTGTTTCCACATTTCTGCTTGAGTAAACCCAGCTACATACATTGGTAAAGCATACAATACGATACCTAACGTACCAATCCAGAAGTGGAAATTAGCTAATTTTTGAGAGAATAATT
>CAYNNB010000046.1:0-17007 GCA_964398425.1 uncultured Flavobacterium sp. | reverse complement strand
ATAAGGAGTCATAACCGAATATTTTGGTTTTTTGCTCAACATATACTTGACTTGATACGAATCAACTCCACAGCTCAATAAAAAGATTTTATTATTTTGCTTGAATAACTTTTTAAGAAGAAAATATTCTAATCCAGTAGAAGTTTGTATTGGCCATTCGTTAATTAACTGCACCACATCATAATCCTTTAATTTTGATAGGTTCCACCAAAATCGGATGCCGTGTTCTAAGAGCGCTAAATCAAAGTTAAAAATGCGATACCAAAGTTGTCTAGGAATATTTCCTAATTTCGATTTAAAAAACGAGGCTTTTATGGATACATCAGCTGGAAAATCTTTAAAAGCATCACCATTATTTACTAAAGTAACCTCGTGCCCTAATGCATTAAGACCTTTTTTTAAATGATTGTGTAAACCACTGAATTCCCCAACTAAAAGTATTTTCATTAATTGTAAGTTGAAATCTTGATGTTAAATTTAAGCAATAAAATTTTAATAGAATCAATTGTTAAAAGTATAAAAGTTGGTAGTTTTAATAATAACGCCTGTTTCCAATTCAAATTTTCTTTATGAATGGGTGAAATTACTTTTTTCCATCGTGAATCACTGCATTTTTTTAATCGTTTACCCAAAACATAGCGCTCAAAATCCAAATACCTTTTCAAATTGGGAAGATCTTTAGCCCAATCTTCATACAAATCAAAATTTGGAATAGTTTTGTTTTTAATACTGCTATTGGTTATTTGATTACTGGTTTGCATGAAATATATCATTTGTGGAGAATTCGAATAAGCCAATTTAAAATGATAATTAGCTCTGATGTTAAAGTCCAAATCTTCAGAAAATTGGATGTCTTCATTATAAAGACCAATTTTTTCAAAAACCGATTTATGAAAACAAACACTACCATGACAATAAATACCTTGTTTTAAATTAAGAGCAAAAAAATCAATATATCCCTGAAAATTGCGAGGTAATGTTTCTGATCCGTTCTGTGGCTTTTTTATAGTCGTTCCCCAAATTTCGTCATAATTGGTTGCAAAAATTTTGGCATCAGGAAATCCTTGAGTTAAGGTAAAGATATGTTCTAAAAAAGTAGGTTTCCAAATATCATCAGCATCTAAATATGTAATGAAATTTGAAGTAGCATTTTTAATTCCCGTATTTCGTGCGGCTGCCAAGCCTTTGTTTTTTTCATGATGAATTATCTTTATCTTTTCAGATAAAAATTCTTCTACAACAAAAATACTATTATCGGTTGAAGCGTCGTTTACAACAAGAATTTCAAAATCAGTAAAAGTCTGATTCAAAATACTAGTTAAAGCGTTTCGAATATAACTTGCTTTATTGTACAATGGAATAATTACTGAAATGAAAGGCATCTTAAATAATGTTTTTAAGCCTTGAGCATATAGTCAAAAATAGCAGGCCAATTTTTTAATTCTGTTGCAGAATCAAAAGTAACAGAATTTCCGGTATAAACTATAGTTTGGTCAACAAATTGAGTAATTAAATGTGCAAGTTCTTCTGGATTTGTAGCGTCAAAAAAAGAAACAAGTTCATACGTTCCACAAGCTTCTTTAGCATAGGGTAAATTTGCTAACAATAAAGGCTTGTGATAGGCTTTAGCTTCAGAAATGGGTAAGCCCCAAGTTTCGATTTTAGAAGGGAAAATTAAGGCATCCATGCTGTTGTACATTGCTAATAATTGTTTTCGATTTACCTTAGGATGAAAAACAACAGAAGTTAAATGACCATAAGTAGTTTGTAAATATTGAGCATACTTTGATGGATTGTCTTTGATTGTGGTGAAGTGAAATTGTACTTTTTCCTTAATAAAATCGGGTAAAAGAGGAATAGCATTAAGAATCACTTCATGATTTTTAAAACTCCTAGGGAAACTAGGAAATAGAAAATGAATTTTTCCTGATTCGAAGGTAAATTTTTCTTCTGTTAGTTGTTCAACAAATGGAGGAGGAGTTACTTTGATGTTAGACAACCCGAATCGTTTTTTAAATTCATCTTTAATCCAATGTTGTTGTACAAAAACGCAATGGTTTTTTTTGATATTATATTGGAATAAATAATCATATAACAAATGGAAAATACCAATTTTGATATCAAATTGCCAATCTTTCCATGTAGGTTTAAAAAAAGTAGTAGGATGATGGCAATATACAAATTGCTTTTTGGTTACAACATTAGGGGTAGTATCATGCAAGGAAAGCCAAATATCGGGTTGTAGTTCTTGGGATAGTTTTTTGAAGTAGAAATATTCATAGTACAACCTTTTGAACCAAGATTTTTTTGAATCAGGAAATTCTAAATATTGAATATTAGGAAATTCTAATCCATTTTTAGATGGTACCAAAGCAATAAGCTCAATTTCAGTAGGATTACAATAAGTAGAGAATTCTTTCAGTACATTATGAAGAATGGTAAAAATTCCACCTTCAACCATATTAATTCCTGAAATAATGATTCGTTTTTTTTTCAAAATGTCGACCTTTTGATGCAAAAATATAACTTAGTTAATAAAAATAACTTATTAAATTAGTCATTTATTTGTCTAACAGCATTTTTCCAGCAATAATTAACAATACAACACCAAATATCTTCTTTAGCATCTTCTGATCCAGGTTGATCGCTACTTTACTCCCTAGAATACTGCCAATAACAAAGAAAACAGCAATAATCAGTGCGAATTTAACATTGATATGCCCTTCTTGATAATAATTATAAACGGCTACTGCAGTCACAGGGACGGCAAGAACAGCTAAACTAGTTCCTTGTGCTTGATGTTGTGACATGCCAAAAAATAAGACCATTAAAGGAACCATAATTACACCACCTCCAACACCGACTAGGCCACTCAAAACGCCGGCTAAAATTCCAATAATAAGTAACGAAAGAATAGTTTGTAAGGTCATGGTTGTTTTCATGTTAAGTGTTTTTTACTTTTGATATCCCTCAATAGGAATATGTATTTCGTATGCTTTTTTAGTAGTATTCTCTAATTTTTTATCTCGAAGCCAAGGATTGTGCGTTTTTAATATTTTATAATTGATTCCTTGTTTTAATGCGAAGTCAGCTAAATCAGTAATTGTACTATCTACAGTTATTTTTTTAACCAATACATTTTTATAAAGGGCTTGTTCAGGAATTAAATAACCGTATTTCTCAGGATTTTTCATAATTTCTTTTAAAGCCAAAATACGAAATACATAACGTGCAGTTTCTTCTGTTAGCCATAAATCATAATAATTGTTTGATTTTTGAAAATCAATTTGCTTCTGTAAACCACTCATACCTCCGTTATAAGAAGCTGCTGCCATTGTCCAAGAGCCAAATTTTTCTTTAGCACGTTTTAAATATTCACATGCCGCTTGAGTTGACTTTTCTAAATGATATCGCTCGTCTACTTGCTCTCGAACCTCTAGTCCTTTTTCTTTAGCCGTTTCAGGCATAAATTGCCACACCCCTTTGGCTCCTGAAGGCGAAACAGCATTGACTAAACCACTTTCAATTACAGCTAAATATTTAAAATCATCCGGCACACCATTTTTTGCCAAGATAGGTTCAATAATTGGGAATACCCGATTAGCACGTTTAATTAATAGAGAGGTAGTAGAATTCATATTGATGTTAATCGACATTTCTCTATCTAAACGTTCTTTTACATCGGCTAAACTAGTAGGTACTCGTTCTCCAGCAAAATCCATTTCTAATGGATAATCTTTATGGTATTTTGAATAAGCCACATTTTTGGTAGTAGAATATATCAAAGCACTACCAATTACAATTAATAAGGCTAATAAGCCTATTCTATTCATCACTTTCATAATCATAGTCAAATTTATGCGTTTCAAGTACAAAGTTAGGTAATAAATGTTACATAAATCTATTCTAAAATAAGTTGAGGTAAATGTTCGTTGAACCACTTAAATTTAGTAATAATCATGATATGTGTGCCGCCATGAATGGTAATGCAATTTTTGATGTGTTTAATAGGAAAAACCATGTCGCTATCGCCGTGTATGTGAATAACACGTGAATCAGCTACAGTTCGATTCCAATGGATAATATTCTTTATGGACCAATCTAAATACTGTGTGTGCTTCATGTATAAGTATTTATTGTAAAGTTTAATTTGTTTAGCGATGATGCTTTTTCCTTTTGCATAACGAGCTAAATAATTTATCTTTCCTAACCAACTTGTAGGTAGGATTTTGTAAAAATGGGTAGCTTTTGCAAAATGCATCGCGGCGGGTAACTCTTGATTACTTTTAACGCTAGAAATAATAATTATCTTTTTTATTTTTACAAATGATGCCATTTCCTGAACCATTATTCCACCAAAGGAAACACCAACTAAAACCACCTCCACATTTTTTGGAATTGGAGCACACATTCTCTCAGCATAAGAAGCAATGGTATCATCAGGCTCAGGTAAAATCCAATCAATATAATGCACATTAAAGAGCGATTCAGGTAATTGAATGTATTCAAAAATGCGAGTACTAGCGGCTAAACCAGGAACAAAATAAACAGGAATCTTAGGCATTGTTCTTTTTTTAAATTTGCTTAAAATTATAACTTAATTTTTATACCATTGAATTATATCATCAAATTAACGTTAATTTGTTAATCTTTTTAGTAATTCAATGAATTTCTTTTAGTTGGGTATTGACTTGATTTAATTTTATCACTAATTTTGCAAAAAAATTCATCAAATACCAAATAGATTTTTAAAATTGTTTATATAGAATACAAAATTACCCATGGCTACTATTAAAAACAACGAGTTATTGCGACAGTTTGAAACAACTACGGATAACGGATTATTAACAATTGAGTATGCAGTACAAGAAAGAAAGATCTTTTTAACTAAGTTATGTGCTGTAGAAAACGAAGCAGAAGAAAATGTAGATGGTTTTATTAAAGAAGTACTTGAAATTGCTAAAGAAAAAAAATATAAAGTAGTACCTACAAATACTAAAATAGCGGCATTTTTCAAAAAGAATAAGTCCTTTAAAGATTTACTACCTCCGGGAATTAAAATTTAATAAATTAAAAAGAAGCGAAAACGCTTCTTTTTTTTATGCTTCTACAGTTATAAATGATACTCGGACGCTTCCATCTTCATCAATATGTGTCAATTCTACTGCATGAAGTGTGTTGACTAAAGCAGGGTTCCATGGAGTTTTAACTTTGACGTAGTTTTCAGTGAATCCATAGATGTAACCTTCTTTGTTTTCCCCTTCAAATAAAACGGTTCTTATCGTACCTAACTGACTTTCGTAAAAAGCTCTTCTTTTCTTTACAGATAAACCCCTAAGCATCTTGCTTCTTTTGGCACGAACATTATTAGGAACAATACCATCCATTAAAATGGCTTCTGTATTATCACGCTCAGAATAGGTGAATACATGTAAGTATGAAATGTCTAGATCATGTAAAAAATGATAAGTATCTAAAAAATGTTCGTCTGTTTCTCCAGGAAATCCAACAATCACATCTACACCAATACATGCGTGAGGCATTACTTCACGAATCTTTGCTACACGTTCACTATACAATTCACGCATGTATCGACGTTTCATTTTTTTTAAAATATCGTTACTTCCTGATTGTAGAGGAATGTGAAAATGAGGTACAAAAGTTCTACTTTGCGAAACAAATTCAATGGTTTCGTTTTTCAATAGATTAGGCTCAATAGAAGAAATACGCAAACGCTCAATACCTGCTACTTGATCTAATGCTTGAACTAATTCTAAAAAGGTGTGTTCGTGTTTTTTATTTCCAAATTCGCCTTTACCATAATCACCAATGTTGACTCCCGTCAAGACAATTTCTTTTATATTTTGTTCCGAAATTTCTTTTGCATTTTTTAAAACATTCTCCATAGTATCACTTCGAGAAATACCCCGAGCAAGAGGAATAGTACAATAGGTACATTTGTAGTCACAGCCATCTTGTACTTTTAAAAAGGCTCGGGTACGGTCGCCAATGGAATAACTACCTACATAAAAATCGGCTTCATCAATTTCACATGAGTGTACTTCTCCCTGTTCATTTTTAGATAAATCGTTGATATAGTCGGTAATTTTAAATTTTTCAGTGGCACCTAAAACCAAATCCACGCCATCAACAGCCGCTAATTCTTCTGGTTTTAATTGTGCATAACACCCAACAGCAGCTACAAATGCTCTCTCATTTAATTTCATGGCTTTTTTTACCACTTGCTTAAATTGTTTATCTGCATTTTCGGTAACAGAACAAGTGTTTATTACATAAATATCTGCCACTTCTTCGAAATCTACGCGTTCGAAGCCTTCATTTTGAAAATCTCTAGCAATAGTAGAGGTTTCAGAGAAGTTTAATTTGCATCCTAAGGTGTAGAATGCGACTTTCTTTTTATTTTCCATAAGTAATTCTCAATTAATGAAATCGTTGTCAAAAAATTGAGAGCGCAAAAGTACAGATAATGTGTCAATTTGTCAATTTGAAAATGAGTTAATTTTTATTCAAATCAATTGCTAAGTAATTTTAAGTCTTAATTTTATGAATAGAATTTGTATTTCTGTTGTATGAAAGATAATTGGGTATAGAAAATAGCCTAAAGTATTTTAAAATTTAATTTTCTCCACGTTACACTTGTAGATTCATAAAATAATAGTATATTTGCACCTCAAATTAGAAAAAAGTATAACAAAAGGTTATAAGGCGTTTACACCTTTTACAGTTTAAAAGCCGCGAAACGAGTTATAATCATAAATTTAAAAAGATTTATCATGAAAAAAGGTATTCACCCAGAAAATTACAGATTAGTAGCATTCAAAGATATGTCAAATGAAGACGTATTCATCACTAAATCAACAGTTGAAACAAAAGAAACAATTACAGTTGATGGTGTAGAGTACCCAGTGTTTAAAATGGAGATTTCTAGAACATCTCACCCATTCTATACAGGTAAATCTAAGTTAATCGATACTGCAGGTCGTATCGACAAATTCAAAAACAAATACGCGAAATTCCAAAAGTAATAGAATTTCTAAATCATACAAAAGCCTCGATTTTTTCGAGGCTTTTTTTATGTTTTCTACTTCAAATCCATTAACTTTGGCTTTTTACTTAGAAAAACAAAACCATGAATTATATCCTTTTTGATGGCAATGTGCGAAATGCATTGTTGCCTTTTACTTTTACAAGACCCGTTGCCGATATTCGTGTGGGTATTTTAACCATTCGTGAAAAATGGGAAAAATATTTAGGTTATACTACAACTACAATTACTGAGGAATACTTATCTGAAAAATATCCTATGGTAGAAATGGAAGAAAATGTAATTATTAATGCTTCTTTTTTACCAAATCAAGTTTTAGCTGAAATGGTGCGTAACTTGGAAGAAAACCAAGCCATTTTTTATGACGATGAAGTAATTGCATTTTACGCAAAAGAAGGGCAAGAGGTTGATTTTGAGAGCTATGATGTTGTGGAGTATAATGACGAGTGTATTCGAATTGAACATACTTGGGATATTTTCCAAAAAAATGATGTAGCCATTAGAGAAGACTTCGATTTACTAACAGAAGATCGTTTTTCTCAACCTATTCCAAAATCAGTTAACGTTATTGCTCCAGAAAATATTTTTATTGAAGAAGGTGCTAAATTAGAATTTGTTACATTAAATGCCTCTACAGGTCCCATTTATATAGGTAAAAATGCCGAAATTATGGAAGGTTCAGTGATTCGTGGTCCTTTTGCTTTATGTGAAGAGGCACAAGTTAAACTAGCAACTAAAATTTATGGAGCTACGACTGTAGGACCTCATTGTAGAGTGGGTGGAGAAGTTAATAACTCCGTATTATTTGCTTATTCTAATAAAGGACACGATGGATTTTTAGGTAATTCTGTTTTAGGTGAATGGTGTAATATAGGTGCTGATAGTAATAACTCAAATTTAAAAAATAATTATGAAGAGGTAAAATTGTGGAGTTATGAATCAGAACGTTTTGAAAAAACAGGATTGCAATTTTGTGGTTTAATGATGGGAGATCATAGTAAATGTGGAATCAATACCATGTTTAATACTGGAACAGTTGTGGGAGTAAGCACCAATATCTTTGGAAGTGGTTTTCCCAGAAATTTTGTGCCTAGTTTTAGTTGGGGTGGTGCTACTGGATTTGCTACTTATATTACCAAAAAAGCATTTGATACAGCTAAAATAGTGATGAGTAGGAGACATGTAGATTTTACAGAAGAAGACGCTAAAATCTTAGAGCATATTTTTGAAGAAACAAAAAAGTACAGAAATGAAGCTTAGTATGAAGTTTTAATGAATTACAATTACAAAATGTTCAATAAAAAAACCATTAAGTATAACATTAATGGTTTTTTTGTTTTAAGAGTTCTGCTATTTCTTTAACTTTTTCTAATCCTCTTGGGAAATGCTCGGCAAAATAGTCAATATATTGTTCTAGGGTATCAATAGTAACTAATAAGGTGCAAAAAGTGTTTTTGGGAATAATGCGATAAGATTCCTCGGCTTCAGTCCACAATAAGCTATGCTCGTCTAAGGGTTGTTCTTCATAGTTTTTTAATTCGCCAATGTGACAAAAAGCGATGTACTCATTTTCAATTTTTTCAATAATATCTGCATACATACCTTCTCCATTAGGAGCAATAAAATGAATTCGACTACCAGCGTTAAAATCTGATTGATAATAAGTATCTTTACAAAAGGCATTACACCAAGTAGTGTAATTGTTTGGTTCCCATAGTGCTTGCCAGATATGATGCGATGGTGCGTAAATATCAATTTCAAAATGAAGTTTTTTCATAAACATAGTCAAGCTATTGCTCACAATATTTTTTGAAATTATTCAAAATGGCTTGCCAACCTTCTCTTTGTAGATCATGTGAATGGATGTTTTCGGGTTCAAAACTCTCAACGAGCTTTACGGCATCCTCTTCAACGTCAAAACTAATATTCACTTTTCGGTTATCTTCTAATTGATATACTATTAATTGTTCTTTTTCAATTTGAAGAAAAGTTCCTTTCAAATCAAATTGCGTCGCGCTATCTTTGGCGCTCATAGTATAGCTAAAATTGCCCTTTTCTTTAAAGTCGGAAGTTGCTGTTGGACAGTGCCAATCATCAGAAGCAAAGTTCCAGTGAACAATGTGCTCGGGTTTCGTAAAACAATCCCATACATGGGATAAAGTTGCATTAATAGTAGTTTGAACCGTAATCATAATAGATCTATTTAAGTAAATCAAATATACGTTTTTTATTTCTTTTCTCTTAATTTATTAACTATATTAAGAACTACAACTCAACATAGAGCAACCTACTTTAGTTCTTGCCCAATCGGGTCTTTTAGCAAACCATTTTTCAAATTCTGGTTGCTCATCATAAGGTTTTTTTAAAACGCAGTATAATTCGTCGATTAAAGCATAGTTTCCTTGATTGGCTTCGTCAATGGCTAATTGAGCCATGTAATTTCGCAAAACATATTTTGGATTGATTTGGTTCATTTGTTGTTGACGTAGTGTATCTGATGTTGATTCTTCTTGTAATCGGACTAAATATTGTTCTAGCCATAATATCCAGCGGGATTTAGTTAATCCTGTGATTTCGTTCAATTGGTAAAAAGCAAATGTTAAATTTTCCAAAGCTTCTTCGGCAGTATTAGTTTTGGAAACATTAGCCAATAAACGGAAGAAAATAGTCATATCTGTTTCGGATTGCTGTAAATTATCTAATAAAGAATAAATTAATTTTTGATCGTCTTCTTTACTAACTTTAAGTCCTAGTTTATTTCGCATCATGTTAACATATTGTGGTTCATATTGCGTAGCAAAAGCATTTAGAATAATTTCTAATGGTTCTGTTTCTTCAATTAGAGGATATAAGGAATTAGCCAATTGGTATAAATTCCATAACATAATATCAGGTTGATTGCCAAAACGATAGCGACGATTTTCGCGGTCTGTAGTATTGGGTGTCCAATCAGGATGATAGTCCTCTAACCAGCCATAAGGGCCATAGTCAATAGTAATTCCATGTACCGACATGTTATCTGTATTCATAACACCATGAACAAAACCTACGCGTTGCCATTGAAGGACTAAGGCTAAACTACGATCTACCACTTGTTGTAAGAAATCAATATATTTTTGTTTTCCTGAACTTGTAATACTAGGGAAATAATGGGTAATTGTATAATCGGCTAATTTTTGAAGATTAATTAAGTCTCCTTGCGAAGCAAAAAGTTCAAAATTTCCAAATCGAATGAAACTAGGGGCTATTCTGCAAACAATAGCTCCTTTTTCCAATGCAGGATTTCCGTTATATAACATGTCTCTAACTACATCGTCACCAGATAAAAATAAGGCAAGTGAACGAGTTGTAGGAACTCCTAAATGAAACATGGCTTCACTACACAAATGTTCACGAATGGAGGAACGTAGTACAGCGAACCCATCACCTCTTCTAGAGTAGGGAGTAGGTCCAGCACCTTTAAGTTGTACCGACCACTGGTTTAACTCACCTAAATTAATAGCTCGCCCATCGCCTAATTGACCAGCCCAGTTACCAAATTGATGTCCTGCATAATTCATCGCAAAAGGTTTGGAATTAGTTCCTGTTTTCTGACCTGAAAATAGAGCAACAAAATCGGAAGATACCAGATAGTCGGCAGACAATCCAAGTAATTCAGCTACCTCTTCACTGTAGTGAATTAGTTGAGGTTGGGAAGGGATTTTAGGACTTATATAAGAAAAATGAGCAGCAGGAACTAGACGAACATAATTGTTTGAAATAGTGTCAGCTACAAGCTGGTCAGTAAATTGATTTTGAAAAATGGGTGTTTTCATAGCAGTGAATACATAACTCCAAAATTACTAATAAAAAATGGAATAAAAAGTTGAAAAGGAAAATACCAAAATTAGTATCTTTGGTCTCAAATTTTCAAACCATGTCTGAGACAGCTACCCCAACACAATTAGAACATTATTTTGACTCGTTTCGTAAGGATATCATAGGAATCAATCAAACATTTGAATCTCCCTTTGGTAAACAAAAAATTATTTACACCGATTGGACAGCCAGTGGACGTTTGTATAGACCTATTGAGGAAAAACTGATGAATGAGTTTGGTCCTTTTGTGGCTAATACACATACGGAGACTTCGGTTACTGGTACCGCTATGACTATGGCATATCATGAAGCGCGTCATATTATCAAAAAGCATGTAAATGCGAATGAAAGTGATGTGTTAATTACTGATGGAACAGGGATGACTGGAGTGGTGAATAAACTCCAACGTATTCTTGGTTTACGTGTATCTGAAAATTTAAAACCTTTTACATCTATTCCAAATGAAGTAAAACCGATTGTATTTATTTCTCATATGGAACATCATTCTAATCAAACATCTTGGTTAGAAACTATTGCCGATGTAATTGTGATTCCAGCTACTGAGGATGGTTTATTTAGCATAGAGAATTTTAAAAAGTTAGTAAAACAATACGAGCATAGAAGTTTTAAAATTGCTTCAATTACTTCATGTTCTAATGTAACAGGTATTCAAACGCCTTATCACGAAGTAGCTAAAATCATGCATCAGCATGGAGGAGTTTGTTTTGTAGATTTTGCTTGTTCAGGACCTTATGTAGCTATTGACATGCATCCAGAAGATCCAGAGGCATATTTAGATGCTATCTTTTTTTCACCTCATAAATTTTTAGGAGGTCCAGGTACTTCAGGAGTATTACTTTTTAATAAAAATTTATATAAAAATAACGTCCCAGATTGTCCTGGTGGTGGAACCGTGAGTTGGACTAATCCGTGGGGTGAACATAAATACATTGATAATATCGAGGAAAGAGAAGATGGAGGTACGCCCGGTTTTTTACAAGTGATTAAAACCGCTTTAGCTATTCAATTGAAAGAGAAAATGGATGTTCAAAAAATCTTGGAGCGTGAGCATGAAATTGTGGCTTATATTTTTGAGCGTTTAGGAGCTATTTCTAATATTACTATTTTAGCAGGTCAACATCAAAATCGTTTAGGTGTAATTTCATTTTATATTAATGATTTACACTATAATTTAGGAGTAAAATTATTAAATGATAAATTTGGAATTCAAACGCGTGGTGGTTGTAGTTGTGCAGGTACTTATGGACATTATTTATTACACGTAGATCAGGAAACCTCAAACGAGATAACTTGTAGTATTACATCAGGTGATTTAGAAAGAAAACCAGGATGGATAAGAATGTCTATACATCCAACTACTACTTCAGCTGAAATTCAATATGTTTGTGATGCTATTATTGAACTGGCAGAGAACTTTACCAGTTGGGCAAGTGATTATGAATACAATTCTAGAACTAATGAATTCTCATATAAAGGAGCGATTAATGGTATAAAAAATCAAGTGCTTGCTTGGTTTTACTAAAAAAGAATAGCTTGTCTTTGACAAGCTATTCTTTTTTATGTTTCCAGCGTTTATGTGTCCAAAGGTAATATTCTGGAGCAGCATAGATTTGTTGTTCCACAGTGCGAATAAATTTTCTAGAAACTTCAAATTCGGGTTCGTTTTGAATAGCGTCAGTTAAAGGAATAAAAGTAGCCAAGTAATGCCCTCTTTTCACTTTTTCAATTTTCATATATAATACATTCAAGTCTAATTTACGGGCTAACATTTCTCCTCCCGTGTGAATGGGAACGGTGTAACCCATAAAATGATCCCATAATTGTGCTTTGTTAGGTTTAGGATTTTGATCGCTGATAAAGCCATAAACTCCTTGAATGCCTTTTTCTTCATTTGCTATCACTTCTTTAATAGCGTGTTTGGTATCAATTAATACAGCATCAAATCGAGAGCGAATTTTATTAACTAAATTATCAAAATAAGGATTTTGAATTTTTTTATAAATACCAAAACCTTTAATATTAATATGGGTGCCTAAGGCTGTGGACCATTCATAACTAGCATAATGCGCATAGAATAAGATGATACTTTTTTTCTTTTGTTCATATTCATGGAATAAATCCATATTAGTGAACTGAAATCGTTTCTGCAATTCTTTTTTAGATATGGTTAACGATTTAATCATCTCTAAAAATAAGTCACACATATGACTGTAAAATCTTCGTTCAATTCGTCTTCGTTCCGTTTCAGATAAATGAGGTAATGTTAATGTAAGATTGTATCGAACTGTTTTTTTTCTGTAACCAATGAGGCGATATACAATAAAACAAATAACATCCGAGAATAAATAGAAGAGAGGAAAAGGCAATATAGAAATCAGCCATAAAATAGGATATACTAAAATATAGAGTAAAAACTGCATGTAACTATTTTTTACAAATATACTATTTTGAATTAGTATAATAAATAGTACCTTTAGCTTAATTAACGATATATTATGATTCCAATTACCTATTTCATTATTGGTGCCACTATTTTAGTGAGTCTAAAAGGGTTTAACGATCCCTATTTTTTTGAAAAATACAAGTTTAATGTTGGTGCAGTTAAACAAGGTCAACAGTTCCGTTTGTTCACCTCGGGGTTTTTACATGCCGATTTTTTTCATCTTTTCTTTAATATGTTTTCATTTTGGAGTTTTGCTCCTATTTTATTAGCTAATTTTGATAACAGAAACATCTTTCTTATATATTTTGGAAGTATGGTCTTAGGTAGTCTTTTTATGTATTATTTCCATAAAGATGAACCATATTATTCTGCTATTGGCGCTTCTGGAGCGGTTTCCGGTATAATTTACAGTGCCGTAATCATGGAGCCTAATATACAAATGTTAGTGTTTTTTATTCCTATGCCTGGTTACGTTTTTGCAGTATTGTATTTAGCCTATTCCATTTTTGGAATGAAAGGTCGATTTGATAACATTGGGCACACGGCGCATTTTGGAGGAGCATTAGGCGGGTTAGTGTTAACCTTAGCCTTGAAGCCTGAGCTGCTTAGTCAAAACCCAATTTTTATTGCCATAATGGCTATACCAGTGTTGGTGTTGTTTATTTTGGTTAAATTGAAAAAGATATAATTGGCACGTTTATTGTTTTAATAACTGATATATAATTCGAAATAGATAGTTTATGAGAAAAGCCCTTTTAATTTTAGCCGTTATGACTACTTGGATGGCAAGCAGTCAAGAACAAAACAAAACCATCCCTCAGATTGCAATTAGCGGTGAGGGTAAAGTAAAAGTTACTCCAGATATAGCTATAATAACACTTGGAGTTCAAAATAGTGGTAAAGAAGCCAAGGAAGTAAAAATACAAAATGATGTAGTTATTGATAAAGTGTTGAAATACATTAAAAAGTTCAATATTCCTGCTTCAGATTATCAAACTACACAAGTGAGTTTGAACAAAAACTATGATTATGAAAAAAAGAAGTATACTTATGAGGCTAACCAAACCATAACTATTACGTTGAAAGACCTATCGAAATATGATCTTTTAATGATGGATGTAATGGAAACGGGAATCAATAAAATAGATGGCGTGGAGTTCAAATCATCAAAAATAGAGCAATTTGAAACAGAGGCTCGTAAAAAAGCGCTGTTAAATGCTAAAAAGAAAGCGGAGGACTATTTATCTGTTTTACCAGGACAAAAGTTGGGTAAAGCTATTTTAATTTCTGATAATTCATCGACTTATTATCCAAGACCAGTACTTTATGCTAAAGGAGCTGTAATGAGTGAAACAGCAGATGTAAGGGAAACATTAGCGGTGGGGGAAATTGAAGTAATTAGCAACGTTAATGTGAGCTTTGTGTTAGAATAATTAGAAATACCTTTTATAAAAAGCATCGATTTAATTCGATGCTTTTTTTTGTTATATGACTAAATAAAAAAAGCACTTCAAAAGAAGTGCTTTAGTTTGGTGGGGAGAGCAGGATTCGAACCTGCGAAGGTTTCCCAGCAGATTTACAGTCTGCCCTCGTTGGCCGCTTGAGTATCTCCCCAGCCCTGATTAGCGGTTGCAAATATAGGGTAGATTTTTAAAGTTCCAAAGGTTTTTTTAGGTATTTTTATAATTATTTTCTAAACTATTGATAATGAAGAATAAAAAAATCTCCTCGTAGGGAGATTTTTATTTAAATAGAGTTTAGAAGGATTATTTCACCCCTAAAAGTTCTTTTACTTTAGCTTTTAATTCCTCACCTCTTAAATCTTTGGCTACAATTACACCTTTTTCGTCTAGAATAAAAGTAGTAGGAATTTGTTCCACATTGTATAATGTAGCAATAGGATCTTTCCAACCTTTTAAGTTAGACACTTGAGTCCAAGTTAATTGATCTTTAGCAATAGCTTCTTTCCATTTCGATGCATCTTCATCTAGAGAAACCCCAATAATATTTAACCCTTTAGTATGTAATTCAGCATATAAAGCTACCACATTTGGGTTTTCTTTTCTACATGGACCACACCAAGAAGCCCAAAAATCAATAATAGTTACTTTACCTAACGATTCTTTTAGTGAAACGGTTTTTCCCTCTGGCGTTTTTGCTTTAAAATCAGGAGCTGATTTATCGGTAGTCTTTTTTTTCTTACTAGCGTTCATTTTAATCATGTCACTGATGCTTTTGGCATTTCTGGTTTTTTGTAGATTTGCATCTAAACCGTCAATAACTTTTTTAGCTTCATCATCAGTCATTTTTCCTTTAAAATAAAGATTCTCTGTTAGTAAAACTGATACAAAAGTATTTGGATTAGCTTTAATGAATTTCAATGATCGTGTATTCATTTCCTCTTGAAGCTTCATGAATTGATCAACTACAGCTTGACCTTTTGCTTTTTCTTCGTCATTAGTAGGAGCTTTACTTAAAATAGCAGCATTTTCTTCATTAATCTTTTTCGCTTTTTCAAAAATATCTTTGTTAGCTTGATTGTATTGGTTATACAAATCATTATTAGGTGTTCCTTCAATTTTAGTATTTTCTAATTTTTTAGTATCGATTGTTACTTCAATAGTTCCTTTTTCTAAAATGAAAAAAGGTAAATAACCTATATTTTGTTTGTCAAATGAAACTTGTGCAATTTCAGGTAGTTCACTTTTACCATTAAACTCAAATTTACCGTCTTTAACTTCAGAGGTATCAATTGGTTGGGGACCACCCATTTCGTTTTGCGTGTATAAAATAACTTTGGTACCATCATTTATACCTGTAACTGATCCGTTGATTTCATACTTGTTACAAGAAAATAAAAGTAGGGCAATAAAGGATAATAAAATTGTTTTTTTCATTGTTATGATTTAATAATTTGAATAAAAGACAAAAATAGGTATTTATAATTGGCTAGGACAAACAAAAGCGGTTAATTTAACATTCGTTTTTCTGATACCAGCCATTCCTTCCGCTACATTAATCATATTGTGGTATCCTCTAGCTTTTAGAATAGAGGATAGAATAACCGAGCGATAACCACCCGCACAATGTATATAAAAACTTGTTTCTTTAGGAACTTCTTGGTACAGCTCATTAATAAAATCTAATGGAATATTTTGAGCCCCTTCTATATGTTCGGCTTGGTATTCACCTGGTCTCCTAGCATCAATTATAGGCTTATTAATATAGTCTTGTGCAAAAGTAGCTGGACTAACTGTTTCAATGGCATCTGTTTCAAATCCGGCTTTTTTCCATGCTTCAATACCACCATCTAAAATTCCCAGAGTATGATCAAACCCAACGCGAGATAAACGGATTAAAGTTTCTTCTTCTTTTCCCTCTGGCGTAATCAATAAAAGAGGTTGTTGCACATCACGAATTAAAGCACCCACCCAAGGCGCAAATTGACCTTGCAAACCAATAAAAATAGAGGATGGAATATGCTCTTTTACAAAATCATTTGCATGACGCACGTCTAAGACTATAGCCTGCGTTTGTTGTGCCAAAGCTGTAAAATGTGCTGATTTCAATTTCACATTTCCTTTTTTGAGTACACTTTCTAAACTAGCATAGCCTTTTA
>CAYNNB010000045.1:0-17070 GCA_964398425.1 uncultured Flavobacterium sp. | reverse complement strand
TTCTGTTGCTTGATTTTCATCTCCAGAAAAAATAATACCAGCTATAGAAATATTTCTTGACTTTAATGCCTCAATCGTTAATAAAGTATGGTTGATACTTCCTAAATAATGACGTGAAACAACTATTACTTTATAATCAGGTTGAATTAAATCAATCACACAATCTTTATCATTTAACGGAACAAAAACACCTCCTGCTCCTTCAATTACTAAATGATTTTTGGTTTTAGGCTCTTTGATGTCTTTCAAATATATTGTTATTCCATCTATTTCAGCTGCTAAATGAGGACTTGCAGGTGTATGTAATGCATAGGCATTCGGATGAAAAACTGTAGTGGTATTGGAAACTCTACTTTTTACTTTATCTGTATCTGAATAATCTAAATCTCCGGCCTGAACGGGTTTCCAGTAATCCGCTTCTAAAGCTTCAACAACAATTGCTGATGCCACTGTTTTTCCTACATCAGTTCCAATGCCTGTTATAAATAATTTCATGATGATTTAATTTTGAAAGACAAAGTTCGTGAACAAAATTGAATTTTTGACCACCTGAACTTAGATAACTTAAAATAAATCTAAAACTCAAAATTACAATTTTCGCAACGGTATTTATATTTTGTGTAAAAAGGAAAAATATTCAATAATAATCCAAAAATAAAACTGATTAAAGATTTAAAATCCGTTACAGAAGTTAAATAATCAATTTTTTGTTCACCACATTTTGGACATTTTAACAAATCACCATGTTCATCTACTGAATAGTTCGAAATTGAATTCAAAATTTGTTTTGCGAACATAACATCTTCTTTTCGAACCAATAACTTTACACCTCCGATAGCATTACTTAAAAGTGGGTCTGTATTTATGGTGTTTTCATCTTGAAGAAATACTTCAATACCTTCTGATTCCAACTTCCCCTTAAACAATAAAGCTTCCGCAGTATATTGATAAACCGCTATTTTATGAAATTTAGACATTGTCAATAAATAAAACATAAAGCTACTTATTTTGAATTGAAATCAGCATAGAAAAGTAGATTTTTTCACCCATTTAAATAAATAATAACTATCGAATAATGGTACTTATTATTGTTTTTGTCTATATAAAAATAAAAATAAACATGAAAGGCAACAAAAAATCGATTTGTAAAACCTAGAACTTTGTAACATAATAAAAACGCTATTATTATGAAAAAAGCAATTCTACTTTCAAGTTTAATTTTAACAACATTAACTATGGCACAAGAAACAGTTACTTGTCCAGTTACAGGTAAAACGTATACCGTTGGCAAAGACGGTAAAACTGGTGGTCCTCATGGGGATTATCACAACATGACAACTAATTCCAATTCTTCTTCTCACAATACGATAGTAGGAAGTCAAACGGATAAAAACAAAGAATGGTGGCCTAATCAGTTAGATTTAAGTTTACTTAGAAAAAACTCTAACTTATCGAATCCCGATCCGAATTTTGATTATTCAAAAGCGTTTCAATCTTTAGATTACAATGCTTTGAAGAAAGATTTGACCGATTTAATGACCCAATCACAAGACTGGTGGCCAGCAGATTTTGGCAGTTATTCAGGTTTATTTATTCGAATGGCATGGCACAGTGCTGGAACCTACAGAACGGGTGATGGTCGAGGTGGATCAAGAGCTGGGCAACAACGATTTGCACCATTAAATAGTTGGCCAGACAATGGAAATTTAGACAAAGCTCGACGATTATTATGGCCAATTAAACAAAAATACGGCAATAAAATTTCATGGGCGGATTTGATGATTTTAACTGGAAATGTAGCTTTGGAAAAAGCCGGATTTAAAACTTTTGGATTCGCCGGTGGCCGTGAAGATGTATGGGAACCTGAATCTCATGTTTATTGGGGATCCGAAACAAAATGGTTAGACGACAAAAGATACACTGCCGATCGTAAATTAGAGAATCCACTTGCTGCAGTTCAAATGGGATTAATTTATGTTAATCCAGAAGGTCCGAATGGTAATCCTGATCCACTATTAGCTGCTAAAGACATTAGTGAAACCTTTGGACGAATGGGTATGAATGATGAAGAAACGGTTGCTTTGATTGCTGGTGGTCATACATTAGGAAAAACACATGGTGCTGGCGATGCCAAACTAGTAGGACCAGATCCAGAAGCGGCAGGTATTGAAGAACAAGGTTTAGGTTGGAAAAGTAGTTATAAATCAGGAAAAGGACAAGATGCTATTACCTCTGGTTTAGAAGTAACTTGGACATCAACTCCAGATCAATGGAATCAAGATTTTTTTAAAATATTATTTAAATACGAATGGGAATTGACCAAAAGTCCCGCTGGTGCACATCAATGGACTGCTAAAACAAACGACCTAGTAATTCCGGATGCTTTTGATCAAAACAAAAGACATAAACCGACTATGTTAACTACCGATTTATCATTACGATTTGATCCAGTATATGAGAAAATTTCAAGAAAGTTTATGGAAAACCCTGCAGCGTTCAATGATGCATTTGCTAGAGCTTGGTTTAAATTAACACATAGAGATATGGGTCCAAAATCTACCTATTTAGGACCTGAAGCACCAAAAGAAGATTTAATTTGGCAAGACCCTATTCCAGCTGTTAATCACAAATTAGTTGGAAAAAAAGAAATTGAAAAATTAAAATCGAGTATATTAAATTCTGGTTTAACAGTAAGCGAAATGATTTCAACGGCTTGGGCTTCTGCTTCAACTTACAGAGGAACTGACAGAAGAGGAGGTGCAAATGGTGCTAGAATACGTTTAGAGCCACAAAGAAATTGGGAGGTCAATAATCCAAAACAGTTAAATAAAGTTTTAACTGTATTAGAAAAAATTCAAAAAGAGTTCAATGACAAATCAAACGATATAAAAATTTCATTGGCAGATTTAATTGTATTGGCAGGAAATGTAGGTGTAGAACAAGCCGCTAAAAATGCTGGTCAAAAAGTAGAAGTACCTTTTAGTCCAGGAAGAATGGATGCTACACAAGCACAAACTGATGTTGCTTCATTTGCGGTATTAGAACCACAAGCAGATGGTTTTAGAAATTATTTAAAAACTAAATACACCATTCCTACTGAAGCATTATTAGTAGACAAAGCACAATTATTAACTTTAACTGCACCAGAAATGACCGTTTTAATAGGTGGAATGCGTGCTTTAAATGCTAATTATGACAACTCTAAAAACGGTATTTTTTCAGATAAGAAAGACCAATTAACCAATGATTTCTTTGTAAAATTATTAGATATGGGCACTGTTTGGAAAGCGAAAGATGAGTCGAACGAAGTATTTGAAGGAAGAGACAGTAAAACCAATCAAATTAAATGGACTGCTACTCGTGCTGACTTAATTTTTGGTTCAAACTCAGAATTAAGAGCATTGGCTGAAGTATATGCAAGTAGTGATGCTAAAGCAAAATTTGTAACTGATTTTGTAGCGGCTTGGACGAAAGTAATGAACTTAGACCGATTCGATCTAAAAAAATAATCCCATATTCCCCAAATAAAAAACCGTTTCTTAGGAAACGGTTTTTTTAATTTAATAGGGCTTCGGTTAAAACTGTTAGCAATTGGCTTATTTGTTCTTGTGTATTATAAGAATGAATACAAATCCGCAAGCGTTCTTGACCTTCTGGAACTGTAGGCGACAAAATTGGTTTTACTTCAAATCCTTTATTTAGTATATGAAATGCAACATTTTTAACTTTTTCATTTCCAGGAATAATGGCTGAATGAATGGCCGATTTACTGTAAATAAAAAGAGGTTTTAATCCTAATAATTGTTTTTGTTGATTAAAATAATTTACATTCTCTTTTAATAACTGTATTTGATGTGAATGATTTAATTCTTTATAAGCATTTAATATCGTGGCAACAGCATGAGGGGATAAGCCTGTAGTATAAATAAAACTTCTAGCAAAATTTATCAAATAAGACTTTAATTCCGAGCTTCCTAAAATTACCGCTCCATGACAGCCTAATCCTTTTCCAAAAGTCATGATTCGAGCAAAAACGTTTTTATGTAACTTTTGAAATTGAAGTAAGCCTTCCCCTTTTTCACCAAAAACACATAAAGCATGTGCTTCATCAACCACTAAATAAGCTTCATATTGCTGACACAAATTTAAAATCGACTCAAAATTTGGGCTATCACCATCCATTGAAAAAACGGATTCTGTGACAACATAAATAGAAAAATTATCTGTTTTTAAAGCGTAATATTTTTTAAGTTTCTCTTCTAAATCTTCATAATCATTATGCTGAAATTTGTATGCTTTAGCTGTTCCCATTTGAATTCCATCACGAATAGAAGCATGACATAATTCATCATACAAAACAATATCATTTCGTTGAGGAACCGAACTAAAGAAACCAATATTGGCGTCGTAACCCGAATTAAAAAGTAAAGCCGCTTCCGATTCATGAAATTGAGCAATAAAATCTTCAGTAATTGTATATAATGAATGATTTCCTGAAATTAATCGAGAACCTGTTGCACCATTAATTTTTAAATTATTTTCAATTAAAAAAGTATGCGTTTGATTAAAAATAGATGCTGATTTTGCAAAACCTAAATAATCATTGGAAGAAAAATCAATACCATTTGTATCAATTGGTAATTTTCGTAAAGCATGTGTTTCTTCACGTAATTTTAATTTTTCGGAAAGCGATTTTGGAAAATTCATATCGTAAAAATAAAAAAATCCCGAAGAAAAAATCAACGGGATTTAGTAATATTTATAAATAAAGATTAGTCAGCTAAGACAATTACCTTATTATTATTCATTTCGATTGTACCAGAATTAATTGGCAACCAATATGTTTGCTCGTTTACTTTTGTAAATTTAGGAAGATTTTCTTTCTCAATTTTAAAAGACGAAGCATTAATTTTCACGTTTCCTTTTGTTAATAATGAAACAATAGGTGCGTGATTATTCAACATTTGGAATTCACCGTTAATTCCTGGAACAGCTACAGAAATAACTTCTCCTTTGAATAATGTTGCTTCTGGTGATACAATTTCTAAAATCATTTTATTTAGTAATTAGTGATTAGTAAAAAGTGAAAAGTTTAAAACTGAACACTGAAAACTAAATTATTTTGCTTCAGCTAACATTTTCTCTCCAGCTTCGATAGCATCTTGAATACTTCCTTTTAAGTTGAATGCTGCTTCTGGTAAGTGATCTAATTCACCATCCATAATCATATTAAACCCTTTGATTGTATCTTTAATATCTACTAATACACCTGGAATACCTGTAAACTGTTCTGCTACGTGGAACGGTTGAGATAAGAAACGTTGTACTTTACGAGCACGTGCTACTACTAATTTATCTTCTTCAGATAACTCTTCCATTCCTAAGATAGCAATGATATCTTGTAATTGTTTGTAACGTTGTAAAATTTCTTTCACTCTTTGCGCACAGTTATAATGCTCGTCACCTAAAATTTCAGGAGTTAAGATACGAGAAGTAGAATCTAATGGATCTACCGCTGGATAAATACCTAACTCAGCTATTTTACGAGACAATACAGTTGTTGCATCTAAGTGGGCAAACGTAGTTGCAGGAGCCGGGTCAGTTAAGTCATCTGCAGGTACATATACTGCCTGTACTGAAGTAATTGATCCTTTTTTAGTTGAAGTAATACGCTCTTGCATCGCACCCATCTCTGTTGCTAATGTAGGTTGGTAACCTACTGCAGATGGCATACGTCCTAATAACGCAGATACTTCAGATCCTGCTTGTGTAAAACGGAAGATGTTGTCTACGAAGAAAAGTACGTCTTTTCCTTGTCCATCTCCTGCTCCATCACGGAAATATTCAGCAATTGTTAAACCAGATAAAGCTACACGAGCACGAGCACCAGGTGGCTCATTCATCTGTCCGAAAACGAACGTAGCTTTTGAATCTTTCATACCAGCTTTATCTACTTTAGATAAATCCCAACCTCCATTTTCCATAGAGTGCATGAAATCATCACCATATTTAATAATTCCAGATTCTAACATCTCTCTTAAAAGGTCATTCCCTTCACGAGTTCTTTCACCTACACCAGCAAACACTGACAAACCACCGTGACCTTTAGCAATATTGTTAATCAACTCCTGAATTAATACTGTTTTACCTACTCCAGCACCACCGAATAAACCAATTTTACCTCCTTTTGCATAAGGCTCAATTAAGTCAATTACTTTGATACCTGTAAATAAAACTTCAGTAGAAGTTGATAAGTCTTCAAATTTAGGAGCTGGTCTGTGGATTGGTAAACCATTTGAACCTTCTTTAGGTAAATCACCTAAACCGTCAATTGCATCACCAATTACGTTAAATAAACGACCAAACACATCTTGTCCAATTGGCATTTGAATTGCAGCACCAGTAGCAACCGCTTCAGTTCCTCTTGACAAACCGTCAGTAGAGTCCATAGAGATTGTACGAACTGTATCTTCACCAATGTGAGATTGTACTTCTAATACTAATTTAGTACCGTCTTTTTTAGTAATTTCTAATGAATCATAAATTTTTGGCAACTCAGCATTTGCAGTGTTAAATACCACATCTACTACTGGTCCAATAATCTGTGCAACTTTTCCTGTAACTTTAGACATTGCTTATGTATTTATTTAATAGCTATTTAGATATGAAAAAATGATGTATTTTTTCGGGTGCAAAGATAGTTTTTTTAGAAACATATTTGCAATTAATTTTTATTTTTTTCAAAATAAAAAAGCGAAACTAAAAAATTTCGCTTTTTTAAATATTTATTCAACTGTAACCGATTTCGCTAAATTCCTAGGTTGATCCACATTACATCCTCTTAATACTGCAATATGATAAGACAGTAACTGTAAAGGTATTGTAGTTAACAATGGTGTTAATGCCTCAGAAGTCTCAGGAATTTCAATCACATGATCTGCTAATTCTTTTACTTGTGTATCTCCTTTTGTTACTACAGCAATGATTTTACCGCTTCTCGATTTGATTTCTTGAATATTACTCACCACTTTATCGTAATGCCCTTTGTTAGGAGCAATAACAATAACTGGCATTTGCTCATCAATTAAAGCAATTGGTCCGTGTTTCATTTCAGCAGCCGGATACCCTTCTGCGTGAATATAAGATATCTCTTTTAATTTCAAAGCACCTTCTAATGCCACTGGGAAATTATAACCTCTACCTAAATACAAACAATTTGGAGCATCCTTGTAAATAGACGCAATTTGCTTTGATGCCTCATTTGTTAACAACGCTTCTTGTACTTTTTCAGGAATCATTTCTAATTCTAACAAATATCTTTGGTAATCAGTCTGATTCATTGAACCTTTGGCTTTTGCTAATCGCAATGCTAACAAAGTCAATATGGTAATTTGAGTAGTAAAGGCTTTAGTTGAAGCTACACCAATTTCTGGACCAGCATGAGTATATGCTCCAGCATGTGTTTCTCTTGAAATTGAAGAACCCACTACATTACACACTCCAAAAACAAATGCTCCATTTTCTTTAGCTAACTTAATTGCAGCTAAAGTATCAGCTGTTTCTCCTGATTGTGAAATAGCAATTACTATATCATCTTTATTGATGATTGGGTTTCTGTATCTAAACTCTGAAGCATATTCAACCTCAACAGGAATTCTTGCAAATTCTTCAATAATGTATTCAGCTACCAATCCAGCATGCCATGAAGTCCCACATGCTACTATTAAAATACGTTTTGCATTTAAGAATTTTTCCAAGTTGTCCTCAATTCCAGACATTTGAATAATACCTTTATTAGCAAGTAATCGTCCTCTATATGTATCCTTAATTACATTTGGTTGCTCATAAATTTCTTTTAACATGAAATGCTCGTAACCACCTTTTTCAATTTGCTCCAAATTCATTTGCAACTCTTGAATGTAAGGATCTACAATTGAATCATCTTTAATTTTTCTAACTTTCAATGATTTATTCAAACGGATAATAGCCATTTCTTCATCTTCTAAATAAATAGCATTAGAAGTGTATTCTATAAATGGGGATGCGTCTGATGCAATAAAATACTCTTCTTCACCTATTCCAATAGCTAAAGGAGAGCCTAATCTTGCAGCAACTAATTCGTCTGGTTTATTTTTATCAAAAACTACAATAGCATAGGCTCCAACCACTTGCTTTAATGCAACTTGCACAGCCTTTCCTAATTTCAAACTCTCTTTTTTCTGCACATCTTCAATCAGGTTTACTAATACCTCTGTATCTGTATCCGATTTAAAAGTATAACCTCTATTTATCAATTCCTTTTTTAAGGGCTCATAATTTTCAATAATTCCATTATGAACAATAACTAAATTTCCAGAATTAGATAAATGTGGATGAGAATTAACATCATTAGGAACACCATGTGTAGCCCAACGAGTATGTCCCATACCGATATTTCCATTAGTAGAGATCTCTTCAGCTACGCGAGCTTCTAAATCAGAAACCTTACCTTTTGTTTTAGACAATTTTAAATCTGACCCATCGTACAAAACTACACCTGCACTATCATATCCTCTGTACTCTAGTCTTTTTAATCCTTTGATTATTATTGAATAAGCCTCTCTATGACCTATATAGCCTACAATTCCACACATATTACTTATAAATTAATTAGGTTCTGTATAATGAATTTTTAATTTTAATCTCTTACCAATATCCAAACTATTAGGACCATGAATCACCGTGCCTACAGGTGACATAATCGATCCCACAGGAAAATACTTAATCTCTTGCCCTAAAATAGACACAGGACTCTTGTAATAAAAATTTGAAGTTGTTGAAATAGTTTCTGACACACACAAACCTAATCTTAAATTTTTATTGTAATTTTCATTGGTACTATTAAACAAATTATTAATTAAATTTGTAATTCTTATTTTGTACTTAACACCTCTAGAAGTGTTTTTTCTATCTATTGTACCTCCAAAAATACTTTTATTAAACTTTGAGTTAGTATTTACTGTTGCGTCAGCCGTATAATCAATTAATGGGATTTGGTTCGTTGCATCAAACAAATATAGCCTTAAAGGTTCCTCTTTTTTATTGAGTTGATTCATAACGTTAGTGTCTATATAAAACTCAATATACGCATCATTAATCAACCATTTTTTATTTTGATAAAACTCCAATTGATCTGAAATGTTATTACCATTTGTATCAGGACCAAATAAATCCATATAAACAACTGACCCTACCCCTCCTTTCAAATACAATTTCTCATTTTTTCCATAGTTACTGTTAGAACTATTATTCTCAGGATTAAATATCCCATTATCTAAATAAGATTGATTGAAATTATTATCTAATAAAGATACAGTTTGATTTCCTGAACTAATTCCCAAATTAAATGTTGCTGTTTTATCAGTAAGCGAAGTACTACCAGTTGAGATCGATGAATAATCGATTGATAATTTAGCTCTAGAGAAATTCAACATCGCCATAGCTGCTTCCACTCCTGCAATAGCTTCAACTTTAAAATATAAACCTCTAAAATAATTCCTAAAGTTATTATTATTAACCATATTAGCTAAGTTCAAATTAGCTGGATTAGTACTATCAAAAAATTTCTTATAAAAAAAATTCTTATTTAGCTTTAAATAAATACCTGGAGACAGTCTCTCTTTTACAACCCATGTTGTTGCATCAGATTGATTTGGTAATTCATTACCACTTTCATCTACATAAACATAATTACCGTTTATTGTGTTTTTCTTGTAGATTTTTATTTCATTTTTATTAAAATAAAATTGATCATTTTGAGAAACATCTACATCATCATTTAATCGATTTCCATTATTTATAGAATTTCCATTACTGTCACTCCCTTTTTTATTAGAATCAATTAGAGACCCCATGTCGGAATAATACTTCTGAATATCTCCATTTGGTTCTGAATTCTGAAGAAAATATCCATTCTCAAAAACACTCAATTTAAATTTCTTAGAAGATAATTGATCTAAATTTGCATCAACATCATAATTATTACTAAATATAGAATCCAATTCATAAGTAGAATCTCCATTAGTATCTGTGACTTTATTACTTACAAAAAAAGGAACATACAAATAAACATCTCTAATTTGAACATTTGTACCATAATCTGGATTTCCAACAGTCATTCCTACTTGAGTAACGAAACTAGCTGTAGTTGTACCAAAAACATCATTTTTATAAATCCCTAATGAATTTACAGACAAATTATTTGTTTGTACTTCTCCTGTTGCTTTAGTATATGCCTTTATTTCAGCAAGCGAATCAATTTCATAATTAAAATGCTCATCACCAACTAAATCTGAACCAACCGAATTAAAATCCTTGTCGCAAGAAACTACAACTAGTGAAAAAGCAAATAAAATTAACTTGAAATAATTTTTCATCTTTTATTCGAAAATTATAACATTTTTTTTTAGTATTCCCAAAAACAAAATGTAGATTATTACAAAACCTCTTTTTTAATGAAATCTAAATAGGCCTCCTTCAATTTATCTTTCGGGGTGAAAGGTAAAAAAGGTTTTTTAGATGTATGTATATAATTTGTTAAATCTTCTGACAAACTTGAAACAGGGATCATGATAGCGTCTGAATGATCAATTAATGATTTCATCATGTTCTCATATGAAGGCTCCTTGAACACCTCAATTGCTTCCATTGGCAAATTATCAAAAGCTAATTTATTTATTAATTCAAGATCCAAAACCCCCTCAAAAGACTGATTATAAATTGATGAAATAATCTTTGTATCACCAAAAATCCCTTCATTCTTATAATAATTTTTCAAGTAAATAGGCAACAAAGAAGCTAACCAACCATGAACATGAATTACATCAGGAACCCAATTCAGTTTTTTTATTGTCTCAACAACTCCTTTTGCAAAAAAAATAGCTCTCTCGTCATTGTCAGAATACAACACACCTTCTTCGTCAGAAAAAGTTGCTTTTCTTTTAAAATAATCATCATTATCAATAAAATAAACTTGAATTCTTTCTTTTGGAATAGAAGCAACTTTAATAATTAGAGGCATATCCATGTCGTTTACAACAAGGTTCATACCCGATAATCTGATTACTTCATGCAGTTGATGTCTTCTTTCATTTATATTACCATAACGCGGCATAAAAATTCGTATTTGCCCTCCTACTTCATTAATAATTTTAGGCAATTCATAAGATTGTAAAGACACCTCGTTTTCTGCCAAATAAGGCACCACTTCAGATGATACATACAATATCCTCTTGTCAGTCATAAATAAAAAATATTATTATTTGTATTTTTCGATGAGCAAAATTACAAAAAAATATGGACTTATTCACTAATAATAGTAAGTTTGCATTTCATTTCCGTTTCAACATGAACATATTTACAAAAAAAAACGAATTAAAAACCTATCTTAATTCGCTTTCAAAGAGCAAAAAAATAGGCTTTGTTCCTACTATGGGTGCACTTCATCAAGGGCATTTATCTTTGCTCAGCGAATCATTAAAAAACAATGACTTAACCGTTTTAAGTATATTCGTAAATCCTACTCAATTTAATAATTCTGAAGATTTAGAAAAATACCCTAGAACCCTAGAAAAAGACATTGATTTAGTAAAAAAATTATCAAAAGATATCTTAATTTTCAGTCCAAGTATAGAAGAAATTTACGAAGGAAATACAACATCTAATTCATACCATTATGATGGATTAGAAAACCAAATGGAAGGCAAACAAAGACCAGGACATTTTGATGGAGTAGGTACAATTTTAACTAAATTATTTACTATTATTCAACCCTATCAAGCCTATTTTGGGGAGAAAGATTTTCAACAATTACAAATCGTAAAAAAACTTGTAAAAAACTACAACATTCCAGTAATAATTAATGGTTGTCCTATTCATCGAGAAACTAATGGATTAGCAATGAGTTCTAGGAATGAAAGATTATCTAAAGAAGCACGAGAGGAAGCTGCTATTATTTTCAAAATTTTAAATGAAGCTAGAATATTTTTTCAAAACCATTCTTCAACAGAAACCATTACTTTGGTAGAAAACGAATTCTCTAAGCACTCCAATTTTAAATTAGAATATTTTGAAATAGCTGATGAAGAAACACTATCACCTTGTATAACAAAAGAAGACAATAAAGAGTATAGAGGATTTATTGCAGTCTTTATTGAAGATATTCGCTTGATTGATAATATTTCAATGAAATAATTTTATCAAATATTTATAAGAATTAATTAACTTTGCCTCATGCAAATACAAGTAGTTAAATCAAAAATTCACAGAGTTTCTGTTACAGGTGCCGATTTAAATTATATCGGAAGTATTACTATTGATGAAGCGCTTATGGAAGCTGCTAATATCATAGAAGGAGAAAAAGTTCAAATTGTTAATGTTAATAATGGTGAACGACTGGAAACCTATGCAATTAAAGGACCTAAAAACACAGGAGAAATCACTTTAAACGGTCCCGCCGCAAGAAAAGTTCACCGAGGCGACATCATTATTATTATTTCTTATGGAATTTTGGATTTTGAAGAAGCAAAAACCTTCAAACCAACATTAGTTTTTCCAAACGAAAAAGATAATTCTTTGACTTAATCGTGAAAGAAAATATAAAAAAAAGCATTAGTCTTATTATTCCCTTAATTTTAGGGTTAAGTATAATATATTATCAATATTCTACTCTAACTTCAAGCGAAATCAATAAAATAAAAGATTGTTTTGAAAAAGCCAACTATAATTACATTTATTTATCTCTTTTCGTTGCTTTATTTGGATATTGGTCTCGCGCGTATCGATGGAAATATGCTTTGAATCATTTGGGATTCAAAACTAAATTTCATAACGATTTTTTTACTGTTTGTGTTTCTTATCTAGTTAATTTGACTATTCCTCGTTCAGGAGAAATTTCTAGAGCTGCTTTACTAAAAAAATACGAAAACGTTCCATTTGACAAAGGTTTTGGAACTATTGTGGCTGAGAGAATTGTAGACTTATTAGTGTTTTTACTTTTTGTAATTCTTGCTTTTTTTCTTCAATTTGATAAATTATATGATTTTCTTGCAAGTAAAATTTCACTTGAAAAAATATTGATACTTGGACTAACCTTTGTTATGCTCGGAGTGATTTTTATTCTTATTTGGATTTATGCTGAATGGAAAATAATTCTAAAACTCAAAAAAAAATTAGCTGGGTTAATCGAAGGCATGCAAAGTATTTATAAAATGAAGGATCGATGGAAGTATTTATTCCACTCATTCTTCATTTGGTTTTCCTACTTGGTAATGTTTTATGTTACTATCTATGCGCTTCCAGAAACAACTGATTTAAATTTCGATGTAGTTGTTATGGGATTTATTTTTGGCACTCTAGCTGTTGGATTCACTAATGGTGGACTAGGTGCCTATCCTTTAGCGATAGCCATGATATTTTCACTATTTGGTGTCCCTAAAGATATTGGAATAGCTTTCGGTTGGTTAACGTGGACTTCTCAAACAATTTTAACTATACTTTTGGGGCTTTGCTCTTATTTACTACTACCACTATTCAATAATAAACCAAAAAACTAAAAAATGAAATTCAACGTTTTTATTTTATTTTTTCTAACTACAAGTTTTCTATTCTCACAGAAAACAGATGAAAAAATATTTTCAAAAAAATTAAATGAAGAGCGAAGCTTTTCAATCATTACACCTACTTCTTATGCCAATAATCCAGAAAAAAAATACCCTTTACTAGTACTTCTTGATGGAGAATATTTAACAGATCCTTTTAATGGCATATTAAAATATGGTAATTATTGGGATGATTTACCTGAAATGATTATTATATCAATCAATCAAAACTATGGAGAAACTAGATTTAGAGATAGTGAATACGGGGAAGACGGACTACCTGCAAAATCAGGTGCTAAATTTTTCGAATTCATTGGATTTGAGTTACTCCCTTTTGTACAATCTAAATATAGAACACTTCCTTTTCGTATTATTGCAGGTCATGATACAACAGGTGGTTTTTTAAATTTTTATTTATATAAGGATGATCCAATATTTAACGCATTTATTTCGCTTTCCCCAGAAATAGCTCCAATGATGGAAAACCGAATTACTGATAGGTTAGCCAAAATTCAAAAACCTGTGTTTTATTATTTAGCTACTTCAACTGCTGATTTGGAAGAAATTCAAGAAAATACAAAAAAAATAGATGATGTATTAAAAGAAACAAAAAACCCCAATTTGTCTTACAGATATGATGTTTTTAAAAACACATCTCACTACTCTTTAGTTGCAGAAGCCATTCCTAGTGCACTTTATTTTATTTTTAATGGATATCAACCTATTTCAAAATTAGAATTCAATGATAAAATTTTAAAGTTAGAAAGCGGTTATGCTCAATATTTAATTGATAAATATGAAAATATTGAGAAAAAAATTGGCTTAAAAGTTCAACCTCGATACACAGATTTCAAAGCAATTGAGGCTGCTATTTTAAAAAATAAAGCCTATTCAGAATTAGAAATCCTAGCTAGTTACGCTGACAAACAATATCCTAAAACCATGCTAGGAACCTATCAAAGAGGTTTATATTTTGAAAAAATTGGACAATTTAAAAGAGCTGCTAAAGAATATCAAAAAGGATTTACACAAAGTGAAGTGGGAGATTTAACTAAAGACTATATTCTCAAAAGAGCAGAAGCATTACAAGGAAAAAAAGACAAAGAAATAGAAGAACCAAAGCCTGTAGAAGAACCAAATCCTAAAACCGAATAATTTTTAGTACCAATGGCAAAACTCAAAACTTCTTTTTATTGTCAAAATTGCGGAACTAATTTTTCAAAATGGTTAGGCCAATGTACGTCTTGTAAACAATGGAATACGATTGTTGAAGAAATCATTCAAAAAGAAGAAAAACAAGCTTGGAGAACACAAAATTCTGATACAAAAAAAGTTGCTAAGCCGCTAAAAATAAATGAAATTAGCACTACCGAAGAAATACGAATGAACACGACTGATGAAGAATTAAATCGTGTTTTGGGTGGTGGCCTAGTTCCTGGCTCCTTAACATTACTTGGTGGTGAACCTGGAATTGGAAAAAGTACTTTGTTACTTCAAATATCTCTTAAACTTCCCTATAAAACCTTATATGTATCTGGAGAAGAAAGTCAAAAACAAATTAAAATGCGTGCCGAACGAATTACGCATCAATCAAATACTTGTTTCATACTAACTGAAACAAAAACACAAAACATATTCCGCCAAATAGTAGAAACTGAACCCGAAGTTGTTATTATTGACTCCATACAAACACTACAAACAGATTATATAGAATCTTCTGCTGGAAGTATATCACAAATAAGAGAATGTACCGCTGAACTAATTAAATTCGCCAAAGAAACTAATGTCCCTGTTATTTTAATTGGACATATCACTAAAGATGGTACAATAGCTGGACCTAAAATTTTGGAACACATGGTAGACACGGTACTTCAATTTGAAGGAGATCGCAATCATGTATATCGCATATTACGTTCCTTAAAAAACCGATTTGGTTCTACTGCAGAATTAGGTATCTATGAAATGCAAGGCTCAGGGTTACGAGAAGTTTCTAATCCTTCTGAGATATTAATTTCCAACAAAGAAAATTATCTTTCTGGAACTGCAATTGCCACAACTCTAGAAGGCATGCGTCCATTAATGATTGAAATTCAAGCTTTAGTTAGTACAGCAGTTTATGGAACACCTCAACGAAGCACTACTGGCTATAATTTGAAAAGATTAAACATGATTTTAGCCGTTTTAGAAAAACGAGCCGGATTTAGATTAGGCGCAAAAGATGTTTTCTTAAATATTACGGGAGGAATTACAGTAGACGATCCAGCAATAGATTTAGCAGTTGTTGGGGCTATTTTATCTTCTAATGAAGACATTACCATTGATAAAGATTTTTGTTTTGCTGGAGAAGTAGGATTAACTGGAGAAATTAGACCCGTAAATCGAGTAGATCAACGAATACAAGAAGCAGAAAAATTAGGGTTTTCTACTATTTTTGTTTCTAAATTCAATAAAATCAATCCAAAAGATTTTAAAATTGATATACGTTTAATAGCCAAAGTTGAAGATTTAGTTCAAGAATTATTTGGATAATGGAATCAAAAGAAACCTTTCTTCAACTTATTAAAAATTATCATGAAACTGGTCAAACAATAAAAGCCGCATTATTGCTTATTGATGAATTTGAACTAAATCAGCCTAATTTTGGTGGTATTTTATTAAGAGAAAGAGCTGATCCAAGCTATATTCTGTTTACGGCAGAAGGAAAAATTGGAGAACCTATTTTTATTCGAATACCAGAAAATACATTTGAGTTTCCATTGGAATTAATGGTTAATTTATTGGCTCACGAAATGGTACATGTTATTCAAAAATCAAAAGCATTAAGCATTGAAATTAGAGAAGAACGAGAATGGCAAGCTTATTACGAAATGTGCTTTCATAAAATTTTTCCAAAAGTCCCAAATGCATCAAAAAAGCATAGACTTTTCTTTGCAAACAAAGCCCTAGAATATTATAACAGAATGCCTAAAGGAGGTGTTTTACAACAAAAATACACCAATCAAAAACTAGAAATTGAACAATTTATAGAAATGCTTTCTGTATAAAATATGAAAAAGAAAATTAAAATATTTAGTTTATCACTTTTATTACTATTTAGCATAAGTTTAGTTTTTGGATATCTATTCAGAAACGAAATTCTATATTATGCTTTAGGTAAAATTCAAAAAAAATTAGAAGCAAAGTACAACTGCATGCTCACATTTAGTAAAGCAGAATTACTTGGACTCTCGGGCGTTGAATTGCAAAATATTTATCTGATTCCTAAACAAGCCGATACCTTACTAGCAGTTCAAACGATTAAAACTAAAATTAATCCTTTTGAAATTATTCTTGGCACAATACAAGTCAATAATTTAGAAATGCAACATGGATATATTCAATTAGTTAAAAATGAAAAAGGAAGAAATTTCGATAATTTTTTAAAAAAAGACAC
>CAYNNB010000044.1:0-19019 GCA_964398425.1 uncultured Flavobacterium sp. | reverse complement strand
GGCATTAATCCTTTAGTGTTAACCTTGCTTAACACCAACTTAATCCATACATGATGTATGCTATATCAGTGCTATATCAGTGCTATATTAGTGCTATATCTTGTCTTTTACTCTACTTTAACCCGTCTTTGTGACCCGTCCTAAAATAACTATACAGATTAATAAATAAATCCTATTATAGTTATACAAATATAATTTTTAATCCTAAACTTACTATACAATTGTTTTTTCATGATTAAAACTCTTATTATAGTTCTTCCATCTTTTGTTTAATTTATCGGATTGCAAATGGGCTTGATTAGGTGTTAAATAATCACAACTTGTATGTGGTCTTAATTCATTATAAGATTTAATACTTCTACTTATTTGATTTCTTGTTTGTTCAAAACCTAATAGACTTGAGTAAAGATTAAATTCTGTTTTTATAATACCATTTACTCTTTCTGCTAAAGCGTTTTCATAAGGATCTCCATTCTCAGTCATGCTTATAGCTATATTATTTTTTAATAGTAAATTAACATAATTATGAGAACAATATTGCGAACCTCTATCAGAATGATGAATAATAGATTGGTTATAAATTCTGTTATTCAATGCCATTTTTAAAGCTTCTATGCATCCTTCCGCTGCCAAATCTTGACGAAAACTATATCCCATTATTTTTCTCGAATAAGCATCTGTTATTAAGCTTAAATATCCCCATTGATTAGTAAGTCGGATGTAGGTTATATCACTTACCCAAACTTGTTCTGGTCTTGTTATTTCAATACCTTTTATTAGGTTGCTATATTTTCTCATCCAATGCCTAGAATCAGTGGTCATAGCTTTTCTTTTTCTTTGTCGAATCAGTAATTTATGTTCTGACAATAAATCAAATAAATAATCCCTACCAAAAGATATTTGATGTGAGATCAACTTATTTTTTATTAGAAAGTGTAGCTTTCTAGTTCCTAGTCGTGGTAAGTCTTTTCTGATGTTAATTACTTCTTGAAGAATAACATCTTCTTTGACTAAACTACTCTCTTTACGCCATAAACTATCGTAATATGCGTGTCTTGTTCTGCCAAACAATCTACACAAAACAGCTATTCCCAATTTTGGAAAATCCTGTTTCATTTTTAGGACTGCTTGGCACCAGACTTTTTTCTAATATCAATTTTGAGTTGGTCTTCGGCTACATCAATTAGCGTGTTTAGGGCTTTTATTTTAAGCTCTGCTTCTTTTAAAGCTTGTAGTAAAGCTTCTTTTTCTAAATCTTTTTTTGTTTTTTTATCTTTAGCCAAAACAGAAGGTTTTTCAATACAAATTTCGACTTTTTCTGTTTTATATTGTGCTATCCAACTACGAATTATTTTTTCCGTTTTAATATTGTGAGCTATTTTTGCTTCTTTAACAGTTAACCTACCTTGTTCTATAGCAGCAACCACAGTACGCTTCAAAAGCGAATTATACGTTCTACGCTTCATGTTTTCATGGTAGTCTTGTGAGCCGTAATTACGCATCCAACTATCCAAAGTAGGAATACTTAAACCATAAGTTTGAATTGCCTCTTTTCGGGGTAACCCTTTTTCAATTTCTGAAACAACTTTTAAAATTAATCGCTTATCAAAACGACTTTGCTTGTTCTTACGAACCGCATAAATTACTTCTTTTTGATTTTCCATATACACTGTTTTTGTGTATAGCTATTCTAGGACAAGACAGTCCCATCCAAAAATCATAAAATTTCTAATGTTTTGATGATCGGTTCCTTCAGGTGTATTTAAAACATCTTGGTGGTATTGACCAAACAATGACAAGGTTTCTTCTTGGTTCAGTTGTTTAAGTTTGGCGTATGCAAATACTTTACACGATCCATTATTTTCACCTGCCTGATTAAAGTGGTTGCCGTTTTTAAAAGCTACGGGAGTGAAATGGTAGTTTTCATCTATATAAGCTATGAAATCTTGGAAGGATTTGAATGTTTTATTCATTTAAAAAATTAATTTAAAGTACTACTTACTTATTCCCCGCCACACAAACCACAATTTCACCTTTAGGAGGCTTGCTTTCAAAGTGCTTCAATACTTCTTCTGCTGTTCCTCTAACCGTTTCTTCGTGTAATTTAGACAATTCACGTGATACGGTAACTTGACGATCCGCACCAAAATACTGAACAAATTCGGCTAACGTTTTCACTAATTTATGAGGCGACACGTATAAAATCATGGTACGTGTTTCTTCTGCTAATGCTAAAAAACGAGTTTGTCTACCTTTCTTATCAGGCAAGAAACCTTCAAAAACAAATTTATCATTTGGCAATCCGCTATTTACTAACGCTGGGACAAAAGCAGTTGCCCCAGGTAAACATTCCACAGCAATTCCATTTTCAACACAAGCACGGGTCAAAAGAAATCCTGGATCAGAAATCGCAGGAGTTCCCGCATCTGATATCAAAGCTATCGTTTCCCCAGCCTGCATCCGTTTTACCAGTGTTTCCACAGTTTTATGTTCATTATGCATGTGGTGACTTTGCATTGGCGTTCCAATATCGAAATGCTTAAGCAATTTACCACTGTTTCGGGTATCTTCGGCTAAAATACAGTCTACTTCTTTCAGTACTTTTATAGCTCTGAAAGTCATATCTTCTAAATTACCAATGGGTGTGGGAACAATATATAGTTTTGACATTTAAGTTTATAATTTAGAAATTAGAAATACAATTTCTAAAATGATTATTTAAATTTATTTTCTACGATTTCTAAGAAACGTGTTTCATACTCTTCCTTTCCAGCCCAATTATTGTAATCTGGTTTTACAAAATCTAATACAAAAGATTTCGCTTCCTCTAAAGAAGTAAACGAATTGAGTTGAGAAATTACACGATTTAAATCTTCAGTATTACCAGCAAAAAGATTTTTTTCAAAAGCTATTTTATCGTTTAAAGTCAAGACAATCCCTTTACCAACATTTCCTACTGATTTTGGCCCTACTTTAGGTTCTTCAACAACAGGCTTAACTTCTTCCACTACACTTTCAGGCTTAACTTCTTCCACCTTTTGTTCTTCAACAATTTTCACATCATCAAGAACAGGAACAGGAATTATATCTTCTTTTTTCACAAATAAAGTATCTTGATAATCGTGCACTAAAACCTCATCAATAGTAATTTGTTTGGTAACTTTGGTACCAATAATTGTGGATTCTTTAGGCAATTCAGTGGTGATTGTTTCTTTTTTTGCATCGACTATTGGATTAGGCAAAATTACTTCTTCCGCTTCCTTTTTATCCTCAACTACTTCAACAACATCACTAACAACTTCATTAAAAACAGGTGCATCATGTGTAACTTGTACATTTTCCATCAACTCTTGTTCAATTTTTTCAATATTTTCAGGTGATGCTAACTCCACCACTTCATCTTCCAAATCTTCCTCTGGAATTTCTATTGTTCCAACAATCACTTTTTCTGCTTTTTCTTCAAATGCTGCAATACCCATATCACTTTCTATTGTTGTGAAATTTTCTTCATAGAAGCGCAATAAAGTTAATTGGTCGTACAATTTTTTTACATCATTGTGCAATTGAACTGTATCTTTATAATTGTTCATTTTTAATAAACGATGAGCAAGGCTTACTAATTCGGCTTCGATTTTTTTCTTCATAACTTTTTGCAGAATAAATTAAGTTGTAAACGATTTTTAATACTTTTGTTATACTTACAAAGTTAGTATTTTTTACACATGTAAGCCTAAAGTTTTAAAAAATGTTTCTCGAAAATACCGTAAATCAAGAAGAACAATTTGGCTGGATTGAAGTAATCTGTGGCTCTATGTTTTCTGGTAAAACAGAAGAATTAATTCGTCGATTAAAAAGAGCCCAATTTGCCAAACAGAAAGTTGAAATTTTCAAACCTGCAATTGACACACGTTACCATGACGAGATGGTGGTTTCGCATAACAAAAACGAAATTCGTTCTACCCCAGTTCCTGCTGCAGAGAATATTCGGATTTTAGCACAAGGATGTGATGTAGTAGGTATTGATGAAGCCCAATTTTTTGATGATGAAATTGTAGCCGTTTGCAATGACTTAGCCAACAGCGGTATTCGTGTTATAGTAGCTGGATTAGACATGGATTTTAAAGGCAATCCTTTTGGTCCAATGCCTGCTTTAATGGCAACTGCAGAATATGTAACTAAGGTTCATGCTGTTTGTACACGAACGGGAAATTTAGCGCATTTTAGTTTTAGAAAAGCGGCAAGTGAAAATCTAGTTTTATTAGGTGAAACAGACGAATATGAACCTCTAAGTAGAGCAGCTTATTTTAAAGCTATGCGAGAACAAAAAGAAGACTAATGACTATAACAACTACATTAGCAACAGATGCAATTGGCAATTCTTTTACGAATGCCGCAACAACATTTGAATTTGATCATGTATCCATTGATAGTCGGTCATTACAAAATGGCGCAAGTACTTTGTTTTTCTGTTTAAAAGGACACAATCACGATGCGCATCAATACATAGAAGCATTAATTCAAAAAGGGGTTGAATATTTTGTTGTTGAATATATTCCTTCAGATGTTAAAGACAAAGCACATTTTTGTTTGGTTAACAATACCACTGATGCATTACAAAAATTAGCCCAAAAATATAAATCTGAATTTCAAGAATTAGAAACCATTGCTATTACTGGAAGTAATGGAAAAACCATTGTAAAAGAATGGTTAAATTTTTTATTGAGTCCGGATTACTTTATTGTTAGAAGTCCAAAAAGCTACAATTCTCAAGTAGGTGTTCCTTTATCCATTTTTGGAATCAACGAAAAACACAATCTAGGAATTTTTGAAGCAGGCATTTCACAACGCAATGAAATGTTACTATTGGAAAAAATAATCCAACCTACTATTGGAATTTTCACCCATTTAGGTGATGCTCACAATGAAGGATTTACAACTATTGAAGAAAAAGTTAAAGAAAAAACCCAATTATTTACACATTGCAATGTAGTTATTTTAGAAAAAAATGATTTCATAGAGAAACATATTTCAGCTCCCACCTTTACATGGAGTTTTGATAATCCTAATGCTAATGTTTTTGTGGTCTCCAAAGTTAAAAACAATCAAAAAACAACTTTAGAACTACAGTTAAATACTGAAAAAATAGTTGTTCCCTTACCCTTTTTAGATGACATTTCAATTGAAAATGCTTTAACTTGTATTGCAACCTTAGCCTACTTAAAAGTAGACAACGCCACTATAGAAGAACGAGTTGCTAATTTATATGCTGTTGAAATACGATTACAAGCAAAAAAAGGCATCAACAATTGCTTGCTGATTGACGACAGTTTTTCGAGTGATTATCAATCATTAAAAATAGCCCTCGATTTCCTTGATCAACAAAAAGCACATGCCAAAAAAACAATTATTTTATCGGATATTTTTCAGAGTGGTTTAGATGTTGTACAGTTATATCAAAATGTTGCCAAATCATTAGAAAACAATAAAATTGATCGTATAATTACCATTGGAGAAACCATTGGCAAACATTTAGAGCATTTGACTAATGTTATTTCTTTCACAACAACACAAGCATTTTTACAACAATTTAACACTCAATCTTTCCAAAACGAAACCATACTAGTTAAAGGAGCTAGAAGTTTTCATTTTGATGAAATTGTAGTACTCTTGGAAGAAAAGAAACACGAGACTATTTTAGAGATTAATCTAGATTCAATAACTTATAACCTCAACTTTTACAAATCCAAACTGAAAGCAGAAACCAAAGTCATGGTTATGGTAAAAGCTTTTGGCTATGGTAATGGCGGTTATGAATTAGCAAAGCATTTAGAATTTTTAAAAGTAAGCTATTTAGGAGTAGCGTTTGCTGACGAAGGGGTGGAATTAAGAAAGGCAGGGATTACGATGCCCATAATGATTATGAACCCCGAAACAAGTAGTTTCCACACCATGATTGCATACCAATTGGAACCTGAAATTTACTCACTAAACGCTCTCAAATCCTTTATAAGAATATGTAAAGAAAAAAATATAAGTGCTTATCCTATACACCTTAAGTTGGACACCGGCATGCATAGACAAGGTTTTGAAGCACATGATATTCCTGAATTAATTACTATTTTACGCCAATCAAATTTTGTAAGAGTAACTAGTATTTTTAGTCATTTAGCAGCAAGTGATGAACTAAATTTCAAAGAATTCACCTTACTCCAAATTAACCGATACCAAAAAATGGCTGGAGCAATAAAATCCGAATTAGGCATTCAACCTATAGAACATTTATTAAACACTTCAGGTATCTTTAATTTTAGTGAATATCAATTTAATATGGTTCGATTAGGAATAGGCTTATATGGCGTTGGAAATTCCAGAGAAGAAAATCAACTATTGCAGCAAGTAAGTACACTAAAAAGTATTATTCTTCAAATTAGAGAAGTAGCTCCCGAAGAGAGTATTGGCTATGGCAGAAAATTCATGGTGAATGAGCCTATTCGAGTAGCAACCGTACCTATTGGTTATGCAGATGGGATTCGAAGAGCATGGGGTAATGAAAAAGGATACGTCACAATACATAATCAAAAAGCTCGTATTTTAGGCAATATTTGTATGGATATGTTAATGGTTGATGTCACTCACATCTCTTGTCAAGAACAAGATGAAGTAATTATCTTTGGTGATTCACCTACTGTGGTTGAAATGGCACAAACGCTACAAACTATTCCCTATGAAATCTTAACTTCTATTTCACAACGAGTAAAAAGAATTTTCTACAAAAACGGATAGTTCTCTTTTATTTTTTTAACTTAGGAAATCCAAACTAATTAAAAAACAAAATTATGTTAAGAGAATTTAGAGATTTTATTGCAAAAGGTAATGTAATGGACCTAGCAGTAGGGGTAATAATTGGTGGTGCATTTAGTGCTATCGTAACTTCATTAGTATCTGATGTAATCACTCCAGCTTTATTAAATCCAGCGTTAAAAGCAGCACAAGTAGAAGACTTAGCAGGATTAAAAACCGACGGCGGAATTTTGTATGGTAAATTCTTAGCCGCTGTAATAAGCTTTTTAGTAATTGCTTTTGTGATTTTCTTACTGGTTAAAGGTCTTCATTCAATGAAGAAAAAAGAAGAACCTGCACCAGCTGCAACTGGACCTACACAGGAACAGTTATTAGCAGAAATAAGAGATTTATTAAAAAACAAATAAAACAAAAAAGGCTGATTCTAATTATTGAATCAACCTTTTTTTATGAAAATCAAGTTATTTTACAATTCATGTTTAGGAGTAAAACCATCTTCACTTAATTCTTTGTGTTCATAATCTGCAGCCATCAATTCAGCATAATTTACTTTTTCTGCTTTACCAAATCTTCGTTTTAAACTATCAAAAATGGCGTAAACTACAGGAACCACAACAAGAGTTAAAAATAAAGATGAAATTAATCCACCAATGATTACCCATGCTAAACCATTGTTCATTTCGGCAGCGGCTCCTTTAGCTAAAGCAATAGGAATCATACCAATCACCATGGCAATTGTAGTCATCAAAATAGGTCTCAAACGGGCATGATTAGCTTGTATTAGTGCATCATAAGTTGTCTCTCCTTCTGATTTTCTATGGTTTGCAAAGTCTACTAATAAGATTGCGTTTTTAGTTACTAAACCAATCAGCATAATAATACCAAGTATTGTAAAAATATTCAATGAATTATCTGTTAAAGCCAAAGCTAATAAAGCTCCAATGAATGACAATGGAATAGAAAACAGTACTACGAAAGGCGTGATAAAGTCATCATACAAGGCTACCATTACCAAATAAACCAAAATAATTGCTGCTAATAAAGCCACTCCTAATGTACCAAAGCCTTCTGTTTGATTTTCCATATCTCCGCCCCAAACATAATTTACTCCTGTTGGACGCTCCATTTTTGAGAAAACAGCTTCCCACTCGGCAGCTACTGTTCCAGAAGGTCTTCCTACTGATTGAGCTTTTACCGTAACTGAAGTACTCTTATCTCTTCTCTCTAGCATACTAGGCCCTGAACTTTCAATTACTTGGGCAAACTGAGACAATTTTACTTGTTGTCCTATATTATTTGTAAATACCAACTCATTGACATCTTTTATATTTGATCGATCATTTTCATTGAATCGAATGTTGATATCATATTCGTATTGTCCTGCTCTAAATTTACCATCTGTATTTCCATTAAAAGCGGTTTGCATAGTTAAACCAACTGTTTGTAAATTCAAGCCAAGAGCCGCCATTTTATCTCTATCCACCTGTACCTTAATCTCTGGATTTCCTGCTTCAGAAGTTAATTTAATTTCTGTTGCTCCAGGAATTTTTTTCAACTCATCAGCTGCTTTTTGAGCAAAATTCATTACATCATCTAAATTTGATCCTGTAACCGTTAAAACAATTGGTGCTTCGTTCGCTCCTAATAATCCCATTGGTACTGTCTTAACTTTAGCCCCAACCAACACTTTTTGTAATTCTCTTTTCACTTTGGCGGCATATATAAATGAGTCGTCATCTCGCTTTGATTTTTCAACTATTGAAACCAAAATTTCTGCTTTATAAGCGGTTGAAGTTGTTGCTCCCATTCCTTCACTTGTTTGTCCGACAGTTGTAATTAAGTCAACCACATTTTTATCTTTTCTTAAAAAAGCTTCTGCCTTTTGTGTCATGAAATTAGTTTGCTCTACAGAAACATCTTTTGGCATTTCAATTTGAACCAAAAATTCTCCTTTATCTGTTTGAGCAAAAAACTCACCTCCAATGAATCCACCACCTAATAATCCAATTGTTGATCCAAAGAAAGCTACAACCATAATAGCTAACGTTGTTTTTTTATGATTAAGTGCCCATTTTAAGATATTTGTAACTTGATGTGTAAATTGATCTAAATAACGCTCAAAGCCAATAATAATTTTACCAAAAATAGATTGTTGATTCAAATGTTCTAATTTTCCGAATCTTGAAAACAACCAAGGTACAATTGTAAACGAAGCTAATAATGAAAGTAAAGTAGCTATAACAACCGTAACACAGAATTGAGTAATGATATTAGACACTAATCCTGTACTCATTGCAATTGGTAAAAACACTACAACAATAACTAAGGTAATTGCTGTTACCGTAAATCCGATTTCTGCTGCTCCGTCATAAGCCGCTCTTACTTTATTTTTACCCATCTCCATGTGGCGATGGATGTTTTCCAGCACAACTATGGCATCGTCAACCAAAATACCTACCACTAAGGACAGACCTAATAAACTCATTAAGTTTAAGGTGTATCCCATTAATGAAATACCAATAAAAGTAGCAATCAATGAAGCTGGTATAGAAACCATTACAATCAGAGCGTTTCGTAAACTGTGTAAAAAGAACAACATTACAAACGCCACTAAAATTACAGCTAAAAACAAATCATGAATTACAGAATCTGCAGCTGTTAGAGTAAATTCACTACTGTCATTAGCTACTTTCAATTTTAAATTTGATTTAGCATAATCCTTCTCAATTTTAGCTAATGCTTCTTTCACCTTTTTACTCACTTCTACAGCATTCGCATCCGACTGTTTAATTACCTGAAGTAAAATTGAGCTTTTTTGATTTATTCTTGAAATCTTGGTTACATCTTTTTGAGCATCTTGAACATCAGCTACATCGCCTAAACGAATTTGTGCACCATTCTGTGATGAAATAACCAAATTTCTTAATTCTTCTACAGATTTATATTTTCCCGACAAACGAATTGTTGTACTGTTTTCTCTTGTCTTGATATTGCCTGTAGGGAAATCTAAGTTGGAAGATAAAACGGCTTGTTGTACCTGTGGAACAGACAAACCAAATCCTTGTAATTTAACGGCATCCAAACTTACTTTGATTTCTCTTTCTTGACCGCCTACTAAATTTACTTGTGCAACACCCGCTACACGAGAAACAATGGGTTGGATTTTTTTATCTAATAAATCATAAAATTCTATCTCATCCATTTGGGCTGTTGCACCTATTGTCATGATAGGGAAATCACTCAACGAAAACTTACTCAATGAAGGTGGATCAACATCTTCTGGCAAATCTTTCAAAACGGCATTAATCTTACGTTGAGCATCATTTAAGGCATAATCAGCATCAGCTTCAGGAGTTAATGTGATCATCACTACCGATAAACTTTCATATGATTTCGACTCTAATTTTTTAATGTTTTCCATAGTCGAAACCGCATCTTCTATTTTTTTAGTAACTGTATTTTCAACCTCATTTGGAGAAGCCCCTGGATAAACGGTTGATACGGTTACTACATTTACTTCAAACTTTGGAATTAACTCGTAACTCAACTGTTTGTAACTGTATAACCCACCTAGTAAAAGTATCGTAAACAATACGATTACCATGGAAGGTCTTTTAATTGATATATCTACAATTTTCATCTTGACTGTCTTATTTTACGATTGAAACTTTAGTATTATCACTTAAATTGATTTGACCACTTGTTACTACTACATCGCCATTTTTCAAACCACTTAAAATTTCTACTTTATCAGCATATACTTTTCCTGCTACTACTTTTTTTAATACAGCTGTTTCATTTTCTACTACGAAAACTTGATTGCTGTTAACACTTCCAACAAAAGCATTTCTAGGTATGTACATGATTTCAGGCTGTTTAGTCGTTCCTGAACCAAAAACAACAGAACCGTACATTCCTGCCTTAATCTCATTATTAATATTATTTGTAACAGCAACTTCAATTGGAAAATTTAATGAAGTATCAGCTTTTGGCGCTATAAAAGTAACTTTACCAACATATTTTTTATCTGGAAATACTGTTGCCTTTACTGTTACAATTGCTCCTAACTTTAATTGAGCCACTTGACTTTCACTAACACTTACTTTTAATTTTAGTGAACTGGTATTTACTAATTCAAACATTTGTGTTGGTGGCATTGCACTTAAAATGGCCCCAACTTCAATGTATTTTTTGTTAATAATTCCACTAAAAGGTGCTTTTACTCGAGTATCACCCACATGAATGTTAGCTTGTGTTAAACGAGATTTAGCATTTACCATGTTAATTCTAGCCTGATCTAATTGTTGTTTTGTAACTCCACCTGTTTTGTATGCACTTTCAAAACGATTGTAATCATTTAAAGCATTTTGATAATTAGCATTAGCTGTTTGGGCTTCTACATTTGCCATATCTCCTCTTATAACAGCTAAGGTTTGTCCTTTAGCTACTCGATCGCCTTCTTTTACTAACACACTGATGACTTTACCTGAAAACTCAGCTGCTAGATTTAATTCTTGAGCGGGTGCAAAATTTCCATTAGCAACAAAATTATCGTCTAAAGGACCAGTTACTACATTAGCAACACGAACAGCAACAGTATTGTTTTCTTGAGCCACAATAGCTGTATCAGTTTCATTTTGCTTTTTATTGTTTATCAATGTTACTACTGCTCCACCAACTAACGCTATACCTAAAGCTATGTAAATTATTTTTTTCATTTTATTATTAGTTTAATAAGTTCTTTAGTTCTCCTTTTGATTTTATGATTTGTATTTCCGCCAATTTATATTCTAATTGAGCCGAAGTGTAATTATTTTGAGCTTCTGTAAGTGCATTTTCAGCATCTAACAACTCTGTTAAAGAAGCTAATCCGTTCAGGTAATTATTTTTAGTGTTTTCCAGAACTTCTTTGGCTAATTTCATGTTTTTTTCTTGTGTATTGACATTAATGATACTATTATTAATTTGCGTTTTAGCGTTTTCAAATTGATAATTCAATGCCAATTCAGTATCTTTAATATCCTCTTCTATCTTTTGAAGACTAACCTCTGCTTGACGTACTCTAGATCGAGTAGAAAACCCGTTAAAAACTGGAATTCTTAAATTTAATCCCACGGAAGAAAAATCAGTCCAATAAACACCATCAGCAGGTTTTGCAAACCATGGCATTTGTTTACCTAGCCCTTGATATCCATAATTTGCAGTCAGAGATAGCTCTGGGTAGTATTCTGCTAAGAACGCCTTTTTTTGATATGTCAATAATTCTTGTTGCTTTTTTAATAAGGCCATTTCGGTTCTTTTAGAAACCTCGGTGTTTTTTTCAAATGCAGCAGCTGTAACTTCCATAGTATTCTCTGGCAATTGAATAGCTTCATTCATTGGCATTCCAATAAAAAACTTCAATGTGTTTTCTTGAAGTTGTACGGCATTAATTAATTGTTGTTTAGCTGCTTCAAGATTACTCACCTTAACGCTAATTCGATCTAAATCAATTTTTCTAGCTAGACCGTTTTGAAATTGTCCATCAATAATTGCTCTAACCTTTTTGGTTGACTCTAAATTACTTGCGGCAATTTTTAGCTTTTGTTGATAAACATACACTTGATAATAGCTTGAAGCTACTTTCTCAATCAACTGCTCTTCTGTTAATTGTTGGTTTACTTGATAAAATTCTCTAGTTGTTTTAGCTGCCTTTAAGCCAGTGAAAACCGATTGATTAAACAAATTTTGAGAAAAAGAAGCGATGGCTGTACTATTCCATTTTTGCCCAAAGGGAACCAAAACAACTTGTCCTGGTGCACCAAAAAATTCACCAGGTAAAGCACTCTGCTGTAAAATGGGGTTTACCGTCAATGAGCTATTAATAGCTAACTGAGGCAACGCTTGAGCGCGTACTTCGGCAATTTGATGATTACTATTTTCTACTTGTAATTTCGCTTTTTTTGCTTCTGCTTTGTTTTCCAAAGCATATTGCACAGCATCTTTCAAAGTCAATTCTTTCACTTGTGCATGCATGACTCCTGTTAAAAATGCGAAAGCAAGGATTAATCTATTCTTCATTTTTGGTTATGTATTTATTAATTTTAAATTGTCTTCTAACTCTAGTATTCCTTTTGCTGTAGCTATTGCTCTAGTATGATATTCTAGAGCTTTCAATTCAAGAAGCGAGGCCTCTTTTTCTAGAGAAGTATTTTCATTAATTGAAAAAATCAAAGTGTAATAGAACCTAACTGCTATTTCGACATCAGTATCTGCTCTATACAAACCTTCTGCAATTCCTTTTTGCACATTTTGAGTAAATACAGATTCACATTCTTTAATTTCATCCTGCATCATTTTCTCATAAATTTCAGGATAATGTTTTTTCAATTGAAATGCTGGCGAATGATCGACTGCTTGAAACATCTCTTTAAACATTTTTCGAATTTCAAAGTTTTCTTTAATTGCATTGAAATTTTTAGATATCACCTCATCCATCAAAGAATGAATTTTCTGTTTTATCATTTCAGTACCCTCTTCGATTAAAACTTCTTTATTACTGAAATATTTGTAAATCGTTTTTTTTGACATGCACATTTCACTGGCAATATCATCCATAGTAACGCTTTTAAAGCCCAACTTCAAAAACATATCCGTGGCCTTTGCAATAATTTTATTTTTAATCTCGCAACGCATCATTAATTACTTAAAAACTCAAAATTTCCTTCTATATTTATATTTCTACCAAAAGCAATTCCATTCACTGTCACTTGTTCATCTACACCTAGATTAAAATCCTTTTTATTTATTTCTCCTAGTACATCAAAAACAACTTTTGATTTTCCTTTGGTAGGTTTTTCTGTTCTAACGTAAGCCTCTAACTCAATAATTTTTGTAATCTCGTTAATGGTTACATAACCTTTAATAAAACTAATATTATCATTAATCCTTTGATAAGAAATAGATTCAAATTGAACAAAAGATTTTTTCCTTCCTTTTAAAAAACCTTTTCTGTCTTTTCTTTTAAGTGAATCATCATCAACTTCTAATTTAAACTTCAAAGAAATATTTTCCACTTTATTATTTGCAACAACTGCAAAACCAGAAGAATACTTTATATTATTCTTTAAATAAGAAGCCATATTTCTTCGAACTTTTATAAAAAAATTCGTTTGATTTTGATCTAGTTCCAAACTCAACACTTGCATAGGTTAGTAAATTAACGATGCAAATATATAACGGAAACTTTTAACACGCAAATAGTTTCCTGAGTATTTACAAAAATTTAACATTTGATAGACCTACAAAATATGATTGATTTACCTTAACTTAGCCAAAAAAAGGAATCATGTTATCATTACCTCAATATCAAGAAGTAATTTCTGAATACTTTGAAAAAATTGCAATTTGTAAAGAACCAAAGAATTTATACGACCCCATTACTTACATACTATCTTTAGGAGGCAAACGAATTCGCCCTGTTTTAACCCTAATGGCGACAGATGTTTTTGATGGTGATTACAAAAAAGCATTGTCTGCCGCAACTGCAGTTGAAGTATTTCATAATTTTTCACTAGTACATGATGATATTATGGATGATGCACCCTTGAGAAGAGGTAAAGAAACCGTTCATGAAAAATGGAATGTAAACACTGGAATTCTTTCAGGTGATGCCATGCTGATCTTGGCATATCAATATTTTGAAGTTTATGAACCCACAATATTTCAATCATTAGCAAAACTTTTTAGCAAAACCGCTTTAGAAGTTTGTGAAGGTCAACAATATGATGTAGATTTTGAAACTCGCGACGATGTTACAATTCCAGAATATTTAAAAATGATTGAATATAAAACAGCCGTTTTATTAGGTGCAGCTATGAAAATGGGGGCCATCGTTGCACAAACATCTGAAGAAAACAGAAATTTAATTTATGATTTTGGTCTAAATTTAGGTATTGCTTTCCAATTGCAAGACGACTACTTAGATGCCTTTGGCGATCCAAAAACGTTCGGCAAACAAGTAGGTGGTGATATTATTGAAAACAAAAAAACATATTTATACCTAAAAGCACTTGAATTTTCATCAAAAGATCAACAACAACAGCTAAGTCATTTATTTTCAGTTCAACCTGTAGACAATAGTGAAAAAATTGAATCGGTAAAGCAACTATTCTTAGAAACAGGGGCAAGTGAGGCAACAAAAAAAGAAATTGAAAACTATACTGTAAAGGCTTTTAATACATTAAACAGATTGTCTATTTCTGAGGATAAAAAAACATTACTTAAAGCTTTTGGAGAAATGCTGATGAGTCGAAACGTATGAGAAATATGCTGATGAGAAATTAAAAAACTAATTCATGAATTATCAAATTCCAACCAATGTAGACAACTTAATTTCTCAAGCAGAAGAGGAAAATTTGTATTTTAAGTTAATCGAGCAAGTCAACAAAGATTTTCACTTAGCTAATGAAAGTATTGATTTACCTTCGAGTATTCTGCCTTTTGAATTCAAAAATCGTGTTCATGAAAAATTATTATATCTTATTCAACACAAATTTACTGAGTACTTAAATTTATTATACATCATAGACGTTTCAGAAAGTGAAATCAGGAAAATAGATGGTAGCGATTTAGTTCAACTAGCTGAACAAGTAGCCTTTCTTGTTCTAAAGAGAGAATGGCAAAAAGTATGGTTTAGAAAATACTATTAAAAAACCACCCTCACAAAAGGCATCCAAGCTTGAGAATACACATTATTCTTTTCACGATATAGAATATTATAACGCATTCCAATTGTGACACCATCAGATCGATAACCAACACCTAGAAAAAGTGCTGTATTCCAAAAATTATCAGTTGTTTTAAACCCTATATCAGTATTATATTTTAAATTTACTCGAAGTTGTTCTACTTCAGCTGAAAGTTGCATTTCTTGAATAGGATTAACTAAACCTATTACTGAAACCCCATACATAGTTGAAGTAAAAAAAACTCTATTCTTTACATAACTACCAATTATTCCAAAACCTATTGTTGTTAAATGATTAAGCGGCTTAAATGCCGTAGGGGAAAAATACAAATCGGTATAACCATTACCTACAGCTAGCCCTAATCCACCACCGAAACGAACATCCTTAAAAAAAAGATTTTTACTTTTACCAATTGTGTCATTTTGAGCTTGCATTTTTGCAAAAAAGACAAATAAAAAGACCAAAAAAAAAGAATTTAACAACTTTAACATATTTTTCATTCGCTAATTAAACAAATTCCAATTAATAGCATAAAAGTACAAATTTCTTTGAAAGATTAGCAGAAAAGTTTATACTTTTGCATAAATTTTTTAACCCAAAGATTGAAAAATCAATATCATGGATAGGTTTTCCTTTTTAAACGCAGCACATACAGCATTTTTTGCTGATTTATATGACCAATACTTAGTAAATCCTGACAGTGTAGAACCTAGCTGGAGAAGTTTTTTCCAAGGTTTTGACTTCGCTAATGAATTTGCAAGTCCTGTTGATCAATTAACTCAAGCTACTTCAGGTTCGATAGATGCCAAACAATTAACTGAAAAAATTCAAAAAGAAATCAAAGTACTTCAATTAATTGAAGCATACCGAACAAATGGACATTTATTTTCTAAAACAAACCCAGTAAGAGATAGAAGAACATTTACACCAACATTAGATCTTGAAAATTTTGGCTTGTCTACTTCTGACGAAACCACAATTTTTCAAGCTTCAACTTTAATTTCTTCTTCACCAATTACACTTGGTGAATTGGTTCAATTATTAAAAAAATTATTCTGCGAAACAATTGCATTCGAATACAAATACATTCGTAATCCTAAAACACAAGCATGGATTGAACAAAAAATCAATGCTATGGTGAACGAAACACCTTCTGAAAGAAAAAAAATCATCGTTGAAAAATTAAACGAAGCGGTTTCTTTTGAAAACTTTTTACATACAAAATATGTGGGTCAAAAACGTTTTTCATTAGAAGGTAATGAAGCAGTGGTACCTGCATTTGATTTATTGATTGAAGATGCCGCTCAACTAGGTGTAGAACAAGTTGTTTTAGGAATGGCACACCGTGGTCGTTTAAATGTTTTAGCTAATGTTTTTGATAAATCACCTAAGAATATTTTTAGCGAATTTGACGGAAAAGATTATGCAGATGGCGATCATTTTGATGGAGACGTTAAATATCACTTAGGAATTACAACTCATAAAACCACAAGATCAGGTAAGGCAATCAACATTAATTTAGTTCCCAACCCATCCCATTTAGAAACGGTTGGTGCTGTAGTTGAAGGCATTACTCGTTCAAAACAAGACCGTTATTTCCCAAATCAACCAAATAAAGTTTTACCTGTAATTGTTCATGGTGATGCTGCTGTGGCAGGACAAGGTTTAGTGTATGAAGTAGCTCAAATGGTTACTTTAGATGGTTACAAAACTCAAGGAACTATTCATGTTGTAATCAACAACCAAGTTGGATTTACGACTAATTACACCGATTCACGTTCGGCTACGTATTGTACAGATATTGCTAAATTAACTTCTGCTCCAGTTTTACACGTAAATGCTGATGATGCTGAAGCAGTAGTGAAAGCTATGACTTTTGCATTAGAATACAGAATGGAATTTGGTACTGACGTTTTTGTTGATATTTTAGGTTATAGAAAATATGGGCATAATGAAGGAGACGAACCGCGTTTTACACAACCAAAATTATACAAAACACTTTCTAAACATAAAAATGTAAGAGACATCTATGGAGCTAAATTAGTAGAACAAGGTGTTATTTCTTCTACTTATGTTAAAGAAATTGAAGATACTTACAAAGCAAAATTAGACAACGACTTAAATACTTCTCGTGCTGAAGAATTAACCGTTATCGAACCGTTTATGCAAGATGAGTGGGTTGGTTTTAACAAAGCCGATAGAGCTAAAATGTTAGAAAAAATCAACACTGCTGTAGATGAAAAAACCTTAACTGAAATTGCAAAAGTAGTTACAGAATTACCTTCAGATAAAAAGTTCATTAGTAAAATACAAAAGCTAATCAACGACAGAAAAGCCATGTATTTTGAGAACAACAAACTAGACTGGGCAATGGGCGAAATGTTAGCGTATGGCTCATTGTTAACTGAAGGATATGATGTTCGTATTTCTGGACAAGATGTAGAAAGAGGAACCTTCTCTCACAGACATGCTGTAGTTAAAGTAGAAGAATCTGAAGAAGAAGTAGTATTACTAGATCATATTCCAAACAAAAAAGGAAACTTCAACGCGTTTAATTCTTTATTATCAGAGTATGGTGTTGTAGGTTTTGATTATGGATATGCGTTAGCTTCTCCTAAAACTTTAACCATTTGGGAAGCACAATTTGGAGATTTCTCTAATGGTGCTCAAATTATGATTGATCAATACATTTCTGCTGCTGAAGACAAGTGGAACAGTCAAAATGGATTAGTATTCTTAATGCCTCATGGATATGAAAACCAAGGTGCAGAACACTCTTCAGCAAGAATGGAGCGTTATTTACAATTATGTTCTCAACAAAATATGTTTGTGGCTGATTGTACTACTCCTGCTAACTTCTTCCATTTATTAAGAAGACAAATGTTAGCCGATTATAGAAAACCTTTAATGGTATTTACCCCTAAGAGTTTATTACGTCATCCAGAAGCCGTTTCATCAATAGAAGAATTTGCCAACGGAACATTCCAAGAAGTAATTGACGATGCACATGTAAATCCTGCTGATGTAAAAACATTAGTATTCTGTACGGGTAAATTCTATTATGACCTAAAAGCAGAAAGAGAAAACCAAGATAGAAATGATGTAGCCTTAGTTCGTATCGAACAATTGTTCCCATTAGCCATTGATCAATTACAAGTAATTATCGATAGATATCCAAATGTTGATGATTATGTATGGGCTCAAGAAGAACCTAAGAACATGGGAGCATACGGATACATGTTAATGAATTTTGATTTAGTTAAATTACGCTTAGCTTCATCACCAGCTTATAGCGCACCTGCAGCAGGAAGTTACACCCGATCTAAAAAACGTCATGCAGCAACTATCGCAAAAGTATTTGACAAAAATTTATAAAAATAAATTTGTATTTTTGAAACAATAGATAATAACAACACTTTATAAAATTATATACTGATGATTTTAGAAATGAAAGTCCCTTCACCAGGGGAATCAATCAAAGAAGTAGAA
>CAYNNB010000043.1:0-19296 GCA_964398425.1 uncultured Flavobacterium sp. | reverse complement strand
AACTTTTATTATTTTCAATCCAACTTAATAATTTTTGATTTTCAATGGAATTAAGCTCAAATTTATTAGTATCAAAGAAAAATGTAACTTGCTCTTGACCTGAACAAATTTTGATGAAAAAGATGAAAACAAAAAATAGCCGCATAATATTTTTTTTCAAAAATAAATATCTATATACTTTATTTACTCTTTTTCTAAACAATTTTAGTAAAAAATAAATATTAAGTCCTAATAACCTAAACAATCTATTTTCAATGGTTTTAATAATTAAAAAACAATTAAATTAAAGAATAAAGTATTATAACTTGTTTTTAACGAAAAAGAAGACTTAATATTATATTAAAAAAGAGGTTATTTCTAAAACTGAAACAACCTCTTTTAAAGTAGAAAATGCTCTTATTTTACAAATAGTAATTCTCTGTATTTTGTTAATGTCCACATTTCATCATCAACTAACAATTCTAATTTATCAGAATGATCTCGAATAATCTCAAAATAAGGTTTAACATTATTGCAATAGGCATCAGCCATTTTTTCAGCACTATCTAAATTATTGGCTTTTTTACGCTCCTCAATCATAGCATCAATATTTATATTAATACCTTCTATATGTTCTGAAATTTCTTTAATCAATCCAATTTGTTCTTTAGCAATTTTTTCAAAATCCTTACCAAAAATTTCTTTTAATCCTTTAACATTTTCAATTAGTGTATTTTGATATTTTATTGCAGTTGGAATAACGTGATTACGAGCTATATCTCCTAAAACTCTGCCTTCAATTTGAATTTTTTTAGTATATTCTTCTAATTCAATCTCATAGCGCGCTTCAACTTCAACATGATTCATTACTCCTAATTCTTCAAATAACTTCACTGCTTCCTTAGAAACTTTAGCTTTTAAGGCTTTTGGAGTTGTTTTATGATTGCTCAATCCACGTTTTTTTGCTTCTTTTTCCCATGCTTCGCTATATCCATCTCCTTCAAATAGAATATTTTTTGTTTGCTTAATATATTCTCTCAAGATATTGAAAATAGCTTCATCTTTTTTCAACCCTTTTTTATCTACCAAAGCATCCACTTCATTTTTGAAATCAATTAACTGCTTAGCCACAATAGAATTTAATGTAGTCATTGAAACAGCACAATTTGCAGAAGAGCCAACAGCTCTAAATTCAAACTTATTACCCGTAAAAGCAAAAGGAGAAGTTCTATTTCTATCTGTATTGTCTAATAAAACGTCTGGAAGTTTACCAACAACATTTAACTTTAAATCTGTTTTTTCCTCTGGTGATAATTTCCCTTTGGTTACTCCTTCTAATTCAGCTAAAACTTTAGTTAATTGTTGTCCAATGAAAACTGAAATAATGGCTGGAGGCGCTTCATTAGCTCCTAAACGATGATCATTACTCGCTGATGCAATAGAAGCCCTTAATAATTCTTCATAATCATGAACAGCTTTTATAGTATTAATGAAAAAAGTTAAGAATTGTAAATTACTCATAGGTGTTTTACCAGGAGACAATAAATTTATACCTGTATCAGTTGCTAGAGACCAGTTATTATGTTTACCTGAACCATTAACACCTTTGAAAGGTTTTTCATGAAATAAAACTTTAAAATCATGACGCTCAGCTACTTTCTGCATTACATCCATCAATAAAGAATTATGATCAACCGCTAAATTTGTTTCTTCAAAGATAGGAGCCAATTCAAACTGTCCAGGTGCTACTTCATTGTGACGCGTTTTCACTGGAATTCCTAACAACATACACTCATACTCTAATTCTCTCATATATTGCAATACTCGTGTAGGAATTGAACCAAAATAATGATCATCCAATTGTTGCCCTTTAGAAGAAGTGTGACCTAACAATGTTCTACCAGTTGCTAATATATCAGGACGAGAATTTGCTAAGGCTGCATCAACTAAAAAATATTCCTGTTCCCAACCTAGCGTTGGAGTCACTTTTTTAACATTCTTATCAAAATATTTAGCCACCTCAGTTGCCGCATTATCTATGGCATGTAAAGCTCTAAGTAAAGGTGTTTTGTTATCTAATGCTTCACCAGTATAAGACACAAAAACTGTTGGAATACACAATGTGCTTCCAAAAATAAATGCGGGTGATGTAGGGTCCCAAGCAGTATAACCGCGTGCTTCAAATGTATTCCTAATTCCTCCATTTGGAAAAGAAGAAGCATCAGGTTCTTGTTGAACTAACTGACTACCGCCAAATTTTTCAACAGGATCCGAACCATCAAATGACGTTTCAAAAAAGGCGTCATGTTTTTCTGCTGTTGTTCCTGTTAAAGGCTGAAACCAATGTGTATAATGTGTTACTCCCTTTGATAATGCCCACTCTTTCATTCCCATCGCTACATAGTCTGCTATTTTACGATCTATTTTAGTACCGAGTTCGATAGCACTTTTAACAGCCTTGTAAGCATCTGGCGTTAAAAATTGTCGCATGGCTTTATCATTAAAGACATTTGAACCAAAAATTTCTGATTTTCTACCTGTTTCTTCAAAGAAAACTGGTTTTCTACTACTTGCTTTTCCTAAAGCTTGAAAACGAAATGTTGACATAAAAAGTTGCGTTATTAAAATTATACCATTAATTTTACTAGACAAAAGTATAAAAAAATATCAAAAAAAATCAATTACCCCCTATTTTTTTAGGGTTATAATCAAAATAAATTATTTTAAAATATGAAACCACCTAAATTATTCATGATTTTATTGGGATGCACTCCGAAAAACAGATTAACAGAACAACATGATGTATTTTTTGGTATTGGAGAACAGTTAAAAGACTTAGTTCCAAGTATGTTTACTTTTTGGCCCGAATCAAAGGAAACACTACACATTGATTGTTGGAAAGAAATCAATTTTGTTGACCAATATAAAATTGAAATTCAACCTAGAAGTGATGTGAAACGAGACTTACAGTTATTCTTTATTAACTTAGGGGGCTACTTAGAGAATGAGTTTGAAGAATATCATCATAAAGTATTAATTGTGGCTAAGAATAAATCTGAAGCCATCAAAAAGGTTAAAAACTCTTTGTTTTATAAAAAATTCAGCATAAAAGGTGGAGCATCTCACATTGACGATAAATATGGAATTGATATTGATGAAATCTTCAAAATTGATGATATTCTTTTACCTGATTTAAAAAAAAAATACCAAATCAATATTACTAAATTTACTGATATAAAAGAAGATATAAATCATATTGGATATCTAAAAATTCAAAAAATGTTAAAGGAAAAATAAAATCATTTTTAAACCTTATATTTGTCAAAAATCAATTTATATCATGACTGTTTGGATTATATTTTTATGTGCAATAGCCGTTTTTTTAGCGTTAGACTTAGGGGTATTTAACAAAAACCCGCACATAATTAGCTCAAAAGAAGCTTCACAATGGACTGTTTTATGGGTTACACTTTCCTTTATATTTTCTGGAATTATCTACATGCTATATGCACATCAATATTTAGACAATCCTACTAATTTAACACCTTATCAAGCTTCAATCAAATATATTACTGGATATTTAATTGAATTATCATTGAGTGCCGATAACATATTTGTAATTGCTATTATATTTTCTTCTTTTAAAATTCCACAAAAATTTCAACACAGAGTTCTGTTTTGGGGTATTTTAGGTGCTATTTTTTTTAGAGGATTAATGATTTTCTTAGGCGTAGCTCTGATCAATAAATTTGACTGGATTACTTATGTATTTGGAGGATTTTTAATTTTCACAGCCTTAAAAATGTTATTTACTAAGGAGGAAGAAGATTTCAATCCTAAAGATTCAAAAGTTTATAAAATAATAGGCAAAATTTTCCCTATTAAGCATGAAATTCATGGGCAAAAATTTTTCGTCCGTGAAAACGGAATTAACTATGTAACCCCTTTATTCATTGCTCTTATCGTTATTGAGTTAATGGATGTAATCTTTGCTGTAGATAGTGTTCCTGCCATATTAGCTATCACAGCTGACCCCTTCTTAGTTTTTAGTTCTAATATTTTTGCTATTTTAGGTTTACGTTCTATGTATTTCTTTTTAGCCAATATGTTAGAAAAATTCAGTTACATTGAATACAGTTTAATTGCTATTCTAACATTTGTTGGAATCAAAATGTTATTAGTACATCATTACAAATTACCAGAATGGGCTTCATTAGGTTTTATTGCCTTGGCATTAACGTCTGGAGTAGTCTTCTCATTAAAAAAACAAAAATAAATTTTCATGAAAGTTTATACCAAAACAGGTGATAAAGGTACTACATCTTTATTCGGAGGAACACGAGTGCCTAAACATCATTTACGAATTGAAAGCTATGGCACCGTAGATGAACTGAATTCTTATATTGGTTTAATTCGCGATCAAGACATTAATCCTTTTTATAAAACAATTTTAATGGAAATCCAAGATCGCTTGTTCACCGTAGGTGCCATTATGGCTACTCCACCAGAAAAAGAAGTATTAAAAAATGGTCAACAACGGTTAAACATCAATAGAATTAGTGAAAAAGATGTTAATCTGCTAGAAGATCAAATAGATGCTATGGACGCTGAGTTACCACCCATGACCCATTTTGTTTTACCAGGCGGACATAGCACCGTGTCATATTGTCATATAACTCGCTGTGTTTGTAGAAGAGCTGAACGCTTAGCCACTCATTTAAACGAAGAAGAACCCATTGATGAAGCTGTTTTAACTTATTTAAACCGACTTTCTGACTATTTATTTGTATTGGCACGAAAGTTGTCACATGATTTAAACGCTGAAGAAATTAAATGGATTCCAAGAAAAGAGGAAATTTAAATTTCTCATTTTGAATGAAACACATTACGTTCTTAAAAATTAATAAAAAATATTTCAAAAAAAACTTGACTTTTTGAGTTAAAAATTTATTTTTGCATAAAACTAAAAATCTAATTAAAGATGTATTGGACGTTAGAATTAGCATCTTATTTAAGTGATGCACCTTGGCCAGCAACAAAAGACGAGTTAATCGACTATGCAATTAGAACTGGAGCGCCATTAGAAGTTGTAGAAAACTTACAGTCTATTGAAGATGAAGGAGAGATCTATGAATCAATGGAAGAAATTTGGCCAGATTATCCAACTGACGAAGACTATCTTTGGAACGAGGATGAGTATTAAAAAATAATAGCACAACTAAAAAGTCTCTAAGTGAGACTTTTTTTTTGTAGAATTTACATTTTAAAATTACCTCCCTAACAAGGGAACACATAAATATCAAACTATGAGTATAATTAATTCAATTTTAAAAATATTTGTTGGTGATAAATCAGCCAACGATATTAAAGCTATTCAGCCTATTGTTAACAAAATTAAATCTTTTGAAGGTGCTTTACAACAACTTTCAAATGACGAATTGAGAGCAAAAACTATATTCTTTAAAGAAAAAATTAAAGAAGCTCGTGCTGAAAAAGATGCCAAAATTGAACAATTAAAAGCAGAAGCAGAAGTGACTGTTGATATCGACGCTAGAGAAAACATCTATGTTGAAATTGATGTATTAGAAAAAGAAGCCTATGAAATTTCAGAAAAAATTTTAAGTGATATTCTACCTGAAGCTTTTGCCGTAGTAAAAGAAACAGCAAGAAGATTCAAAGAAAACACACAAGTAGTTGTTACAGCTACAGCAAAAGATAGAGAATTCTCTACCTCTAAACCCTACATTACTATTGAAGGTGACCAAGCTATTTGGGCAAATTCATGGGATGCTGCTGGTAAAGCTATAACTTGGGATATGATTCACTATGATGTGCAGTTAATTGGTGGTATTGTTCTACATCAAGGAAAAATTGCAGAGATGCAAACAGGTGAAGGAAAAACATTAGTTGCTACTCTTCCTATTTATTTAAATGCATTAACTGGTAATGGAGTACATTTAGTAACTGTAAATGATTACTTAGCACGACGTGATAGTACATGGAAAGCTCCTTTATTTGAATTCCACGGCTTATCCGTAGATTGTATTGATAATCATCAACCTAATACACCTGCCAGAAGAAACGCATATAATGCTGATATCACTTATGGAACCAATAATGAATTTGGATTTGATTACTTAAGAGATAATATGGCACATTCACCAGAAGATTTAGTTCAAAGAAAACACAATTTCGCTATTGTTGATGAGGTGGATTCTGTTTTGATTGATGATGCACGTACACCTTTAATCATTTCTGGTCCTGTTGCTGATGGTGATCGCCATGAATTTTTAGAATTAAAACCTAAAGTTGAAAACTTATTTAACTTACAAAAGAAAATTGCTACTGATTGTCTAACAGAAGCTAAACGCTTGATAAAAGAAGGAAATACTAAAGATGGTGGATTCCAATTATTACGTTCTCATCGTGCCTTACCAAAAAATAAAGCTTTAATCAAGTTTTTATCTGAAGAAGGAGTAAAACAAATTCTTCAAAAAACAGAAAACCAATACATGCAAGACAATAGTCGTGAAATGTATAAGGTAGATGAGGCATTGTATTTTGTAATTGAAGAAAAAAATAATCAAGTTGAATTAACTGATAATGGGATTAAATTTCTGTCTCAAGATACTGATGAAACTTTCTTCGTTTTACCAGACATTGGAATGGAGATTGCTGCAATTGAAAAACAAAACCTAGATAAAGAAGCTGAAGCAGAATTAAAAGAGAATTTATTCCGTGATTTTTCTGTAAAATCTGAACGTATTCATACGTTAACGCAGTTGCTAAAAGCTTATGCTTTATTTGAAAAAGACACAGAATATGTAATCATGGATAATAAAGTTTTGATTGTTGATGAACAAACAGGACGTATTATGGATGGTCGTCGCTATTCTGATGGTTTACACCAAGCTATAGAAGCTAAAGAAAATGTAAAAATTGAAGCAGCTACTCAAACTTTTGCTACTATCACCCTACAAAATTACTTCCGTATGTATAATAAACTAGGAGGTATGACAGGTACAGCAGTTACAGAAGCTGGCGAATTTTGGGAAATATATAAATTAGATGTTGTTGAAATCCCAACCAATAAACCAATTTCAAGAATTGACCGTGATGATTTGATTTATCGTTCCGTTCGTGAAAAATTTAATGCTGTTATTGAAGATGTTGTTCAACTTTCTCAAGCTGGAAGACCAGTATTGATTGGAACTACTTCGGTTGAAATTTCAGAGTTATTAAGTCGTATGTTGAAGATGAGAGGAATAGCTCACAACGTTTTGAATGCCAAAATGCATAAAAGTGAAGCTGAAATAGTAGCTGAAGCAGGAAAACCTGGAGTAGTAACTATTGCAACAAACATGGCAGGACGTGGTACAGATATTAAGATCACAGAAGAAGTTAGAGCAGCAGGTGGTTTAGCTATTATTGGTACAGAACGACATGATTCACGTCGAGTGGATCGTCAGTTAAGAGGCCGTTCTGGTCGTCAAGGTGACGTAGGAAGTTCACAATTTTATGTTTCATTAGAAGATAACTTAATGCGTTTATTTGGTTCTGAACGTGTAGCTAAGGTTATGGATAGAATGGGATTAAAAGAAGGTGAAGTAATTCAACATTCTATGATGACTAAATCAATAGAAAGAGCTCAAAAGCGTGTTGAAGAAAACAACTTTGGTGTTCGTAAACGCTTATTAGAATATGATGACGTGATGAATTCTCAACGGGAGGTGGTTTACAAACGTAGACGACATGCACTTGAAGGTGAACGATTAAAAGTAGATATCGTAAATATGATTTATGATACTTGTGAAGTAATCGTTGAGAATAATAAAATGGTAAATGATTTCAAAAACTTTGAGTTTGAATTGATTCGCACCTTATCCATTAGTTCTCCAGTATCTGAAGCTGAATTTATGAAATTGAATAATGCTCAAATTACGGCTAAAGTATACCAAGCTGCTTATGCATATTATGAAGATAAGGTTAAACGTGATGCGCACCAAGCTTTTCCTGTAATTAAAGACGTTTATGAAAACAATAATGGACAATATGAGCGAATTGTAGTGCCTTTTACAGATGGAATTAAAACATTAAATGTGGTAACAAATCTTGATAAAGCCTATCAAACCGAAGGTAAATCATTAATTACAGATTTCGAAAAAAATATCACATTAGCCATTGTCGATGAATCTTGGAAAAAACATTTACGTAAAATGGATGAGTTAAAGCAATCGGTTCAATTAGCTGTTCATGAACAGAAAGATCCTTTATTAATCTATAAATTTGAAGCATTTGAGTTGTTCAAGAAAATGATTGAACAGGTAAATAAAGATGTAATTTCGTTCTTATTCAAAGGAGAGTTACCTTCTTACAATGCGAATAATATTCATGAAGCTCCTCTAGAAGAAGTACATGAACACTATATCGAGTCTAAAGAAGAGTTTGGTGCAAGTTCACCAGCTTCAAATGAATCGCAAGAAGTTCAAGAAAGACCAACAATTACCGAAACTATTGTTCGTGACCAACCTAAAATCAATAGAAATGATTCAGTAACCATTAAACATATCATTAGCGGTAAAAGTGAAACAATGAAATACAAAAAAGCAGAACCAATGATCGCTTCAGGAGAATGGGTTATTGTTAATGAATAATATTTTTAATTTCAATTGAAAAAATCCTCTACTTTGTAGGGGATTTTTTTTATTTTTACATAAATTTATTACCTATGAACTCCCCTATTTATATTGATTTCTTTAATTTAGTATTAACTAGTATATCTAATAGAACATTTGCTAAACTAACTTTAGCTAAAACCATTGGAAAACCAGAACTTCAAAATATCTATGTGCGAACAATTACAATTGAAAATGAATTAAAATGTAACGTTATTTTTAAAATATATAAAGAAGGTTTACAGGAAATAGAAAAAATAATCCCTTTGAATGAATTAGGTGACGAACTAATACCTTACATTAACAATCCTTTTATGTCTGCTATTTTATTTACTACAGAAAATGATTTTGTAATGAAATTAAACAAAAAGAGGATAGCTAGTATCTCAGAAATGCCTCCAACATTTAAAAACCCAGATCCAAACTTAATCTAGATTCATTCAATAATCAATATAAATCAAATCATGAAAAATAAAATTTTATCTATTCTTTTTTTAGTTTATACTATTACCTCATTTTCTCAGGATATAAAATCGTTAAAATCCGAAGCCCAACTCATGTATGATACGGCAATTTCTTTAGATCTTGACAAAATTTTAGATCAAACATATCCAAAAGTATTTGAAATTGCTTCGAGAGAACAAATGAAAGATGTCATGTTTGAAGCTTTTAATAATGAAGCAATGACTATTAAATTAATAAAAACAAATCCTAATTTTTCTTTTGGAGAAATTAAGAAAATTGGAAATCAAACCTTTTGTATTTTTGAACATGATAATAAAATGACAATGACGTTTAAAGAAGATATGAGTGATTCTGCTGAAATGATGCTGGAAATGATTAAAGAAAGTATGGGTGCTACAGAGGCAACTTATGATACCAAAACATTTACTTTTACCATAAATAAACGTTCAAAAGTATTAGCTATTAGCGACGATTTAACAAAAAATACTTGGAAATACGTTAATATTGAAAAAGAAGGTTCTTTAATACAAATGCTTTTTTCAGAAGATATTGTGAAAAAACTAGGATTATAGTATAAATTCACTTAAATAAAGGTTATTTTAATTTTAAGCTAATTCGTATATTTGATTTGTTCAATACACTAATTTTATGCATCCAATTTTAAACAAAATAAAACTATACATTCAAGTTTTCTTAATTGAAATTGGTGATCTCTCTTATTTTGCTGGACGATTTTTTAAAGAAGTATTTAAAAGTCCTTTTGAATTTAGAGAATTCCTAAGACAATGTTACCAAATGGGAAATCGTTCCTTATTATTAGTTAGTGTTACAGGATTTATTATTGGGTTAGTTTTTACCTTGCAATCACGTCCTACGTTACAAGAATTTGGAGCAGTTTCTTGGATGCCTTCAATGGTAAGTATTTCAATTATTAGAGAAATCGGACCTATTATTACCGCCTTAATTTGTGCTGGTAGAATTGGTTCAGGTATTGGTGCTGAATTGGGTTCTATGCGAGTAACTGAACAAATTGACGCTATGGAAGTCTCTGGAACTAATCCTTTTAAATATTTAGTTGTTACTAGAATATCTGCTACAATTTTAATGTTACCCATTTTAATCATAATAGGAGATGCAATTGCCATTTACGGTTCCTATCTGGTAGAAAATTTAAAAGGAAATGTATCTTTTACACTCTATTTTAATCAAGTTTTTGATGCATTAGAATTCAGCGATTTAATTCCAGCTACAATCAAATCATTTTTCTTTGGTTTTGCCATTGGATTAGTGGGATGCTATAAGGGTTATTACAGCAATAAAGGAACCGCAGGTGTAGGTTTAGCTGCTAATTCTGCTGTTGTATATACCTCTATGCTATTATTTGTCATTGATTTTATAGCTGTTTTTGTAACTGATATTTTTTATGATTTATGAGTCAACCCATTATTGAAATACAAGAATTAAAAAAGCGCTTTGGAACCAATCAAGTACTCAATGGCTTCCATCTAGAATTAAATGATGGTGAGAGTTTGGTGGTCATGGGTAAATCAGGCTCTGGAAAATCTGTTATGATAAAATGTTTGATTGGATTAGTACAACCTGACAGTGGAAAAATTCAGGTAATGGGACAAGACATAACTCAACTTGAACAAGAGCAATTAGATGAAATTAGAACTGAAATTGGCTTTCTTTTCCAAGGAAGCGCACTATATGATTCTATGTCGGTTAGAGAAAACCTTGAATTTCCATTACGAAGACATACAAAAAAGTTTGGAAAAATTAAGGATGCAACACCAATGGTTTTAGAAGTATTAAAAAGTGTGGGACTTGAAAAAGCTATTGATTTAATGCCAAACGAATTATCAGGTGGTATGAAACGTAGAATTGCATTAGCCAGAACACTTATTCTAAAACCTAAAATTATACTTTATGATGAACCAACTACAGGTTTAGATCCTATTACCTCTAAAGAAATTATTCAATTAATGAAATCTGTTCAAGAAACATATAAAACTTCCTCAATAATTATTACACATGACATTGATTGTGCTAGGGTCGTAGCCGATCGAATGATTTTGCTTATTGATGGAAAAAATTATATTGAAGGTACTTTTGATGAAATCTCGAAAAGTGAGGATCCAAAAGTTAAAGCCTTTTTCAAATAAAATAATTATGGAAAAAACAAATGCTGAAAAATTTAAGTTAGGAATCTTTGTTATTATAGGCTTGGTTCTATTTGTAACAGCTGTATACTTTATTGGTAACAAAAAAAATATGTTTGGAAAGACAACAACAATTAGTGCGCTATTCAATAATGTAAATGGTCTTCAATTAGGAAATAACGTTCGCTATGCAGGAATCAACATAGGAACTGTTACAACCATAGAAATGCTAAACGACACAGTCATAAAAGTAGAAATGTCTATTGAAAACAAAATCTTGCCCCATATTAAAAAAGATGCAATAGCAGCCATTAGTTCAGATGGATTAGTTGGTAATATGATTATCAATATTATACCTGGTAGAGGTATTTCAGCACCTATTCAGCCAAATGATATTATCCAATCATTTAATAAAGTAAGAACAGAAGATATGCTAAAGACCTTAAGTATTACTAACGAAAATGCTGCTATTCTTACGTCAGATTTAATTAAAATTACTAAAGAAATATCAGCTGGAAAAGGAACGGTTGGACTACTTCTAAATGATGCTGAAGTTGCCCAAGACTTAAAAGAAACTATTCACTATTTAAAAATGACTAGCCAAGGCACAACTTCTTCAATTGAAAATTTAAACAAAATTATTACTTCATTAAATCAAAAAGATAATTTAATTGGTGTTATAAATGATACAGTGGTCGCTTCTAAAATAAAAAACATTGTAATCAACTTAGAAAAATCAAGTAAAAAAATTGACTTAGTTGTTGATAACTTAAATACAACTATTGATAATGCAAAAAATGGTAAAGGTGTTATTAATTATTTATCTAATGATCCTAAATTAGTTCAAAAAATTGATTCTACAATGATTAATATTAATGAAGCTAGCATTCGTTTAAATCAAAATTTAGAAGCTCTAAAACACAATTTCTTCTTTAGAGGATATTTCAAAAAACAAGCAAAAAAAATAACAAAATAATAATTTTATAATCTTTCATAAAAATTGTATAACAAGTCTCGCGCAACATCTTACTAATTTTACTTCATAGAAATTTTAAAATAAATTTTATGGAAACTAAATCTTTTAGATTAGTAATTGTCGCCTTCATTAGTTTTCTTTTTTTGATGCCTTCATCATCTTTGGCACATGGAAAACCTCCTAAGTGGGCAACAGCGCATGGATATCGAATTAAAACAAGGCACATTTATTTTCCTCAGTACAACCTGTATTATGACTTACAACGAAGTACTTACTTTTATTTAAATAATGGAAAATGGTCAATTAGTATTAAGGTACCTGCTCCTTATATTGAAATCAATTTGGGAACTGCCACACAAATTCAATTAAATTATATTGGTGCAACACCATATTTTCATAATACAGATCATTGCAGAAAATATAAAGTTGTTAATATTCTAGAACCTAGAGTGATCATAATCGAACAAAACAGAGTAAAGCATCATGACCATCAATATGAAAAAAAGCAAGGTCATAAAAAAAGAAAGCATTAAAATAAATTATTTTTTTGGAGTAAATACTATTTTGTGGACGAAAATCCGCTATGAAAACTTAGCAGATTTTTTGTATGTTTACTAAAAAAATAGAAATGAAAACTACTTATGCTTTATTAAAAGAAATCGAAAATCATATTCCCTTGTATAAATTAGAAAATTCTTTTATTTCAAATACTAATGTAGGTTGGCAAATAGAACATATCCTTTTAACAATTGATCAAATAGTTAATGGAATTCAAAAAAGTAATCCAAATGATTATAAACCAATTTTTTCTATTTGGAAAACAATCGTTTTTACAACTAAACATATTCCTAGAGGCAAAGCTAAAGCACCAAAAGCAGTTTTACCTACCTCATTTACAGAAAATTCATTAAAAGAACATTGGAATTTAACTTTGGTAAACCTCAATCAACTAGAAAAAATAAATAAAAATCAATTTATTGAGCATCCTTATTTTGGTCATTTAAATCAAAAAGAAACTGAAAAATTTCTTTATATTCACACCCTACATCATTTAAAAATTATTAAAGACTTAATTAAAAAAAAATAATATATTATGGCAACAGTAAACGTTTACCTTACCTTCAATGGAAATACAGAAGAAGCATTCAATTTTTATAAATCAGTTTTTGGTGGTGAATTTAGTTATATAGGAAGATTCAAAGACATGCCTGTTGATGAAAATTGTCCACCCTTGAGTGAAGAGGAAGGTAATAAAATTATGCATGTTAGCTTACCCATAAGTAAAGAAACAGTATTAATGGCTAGTGATAGTACAAATTTTAGTGGAGAAGTAACCTTTGGAACCAATATGTCGGTTTCTATAAATACGTCTACCTTAGAAGAAGCTGAGCATTTGTTCAATGGTTTGTCAGAGAAAGGAAAAATAACCATGCCTTTAGAAAAAACTTTTTGGGGTGCACATTTCGGTATGTTTACTGATCAATTTGGAATTCATTGGATGGTGAACTATGACGAACCACAAGCATAAAAAAATCCCGATTTAATCGGGATTTTTAAATTTTAAAAATTAGTATCTTGAATTATTTATATTCCTGCAATACTTTTTAGTTCAGTAACAAAACGTTCTGCCAATACATCTGCTGCGTTTTGAGTGGGAGCTTCTGTATAAATTCGAATAATAGGCTCAGTATTTGATTTTCTTAAATGTACCCACTCCGAAGCAAAATCAATTTTAACTCCATCAATAGTTGAAATTTGTTCCTTTTGATATTTTTCAAATATTAATTTTAAAACATTATCAACATCAATTTGAGGTGTTAATTCAATTTTATTTTTACTCATATAATATTGAGGATAGGAAGCTCTTAACTCAGCAACAGACTTATCCTGACTTGCCAAATAAGTTAAAAATAAAGCTACTCCTACTAAAGCATCTCTACCATAATGAATTTCAGGATAAATAATTCCTCCATTTCCTTCTCCACCGATAACAGCATTAGTGGCTTTCATTAATTCAACAACATTCACTTCACCTACAGCACTAGCTTGATAATTACCTCCGTGTTTAATAGTGATATCACGAAGCGCTCTTGAAGAACTCATATTTGAAACCGTGTTTCCTGATGTTTGACTCAAAACATAGTCTGCAACAGCGACCAATGTATATTCTTCTCCAAACATTTCTCCATCATTTGAAATAAAAGCTAAACGATCCACATCAGGATCAACAACAATTCCAAAATCAGCTTGCTCTTCAACAACTAACTTACATATATCGCCTAAATGTTCCTTTAAAGGCTCAGGATTGTGTGGAAAATGACCATTAGGTTCACAATATAATTTCACCACTTCAACGCCCATCTCTTCTAATAATTTAGGTATAATAATACCCCCAGAAGAATTTACTCCATCAACTACTACCTTGAATTTTTTTGATTTAACCTTATCAATATTAACTAAAGGTAGAGCAAGAACTTCATCGATATGAATATCCATGTAAGCTTGATTTTCAGTTATTATTCCCAAATCATCTACTTCAGCAAAATTAAAAGCTTCGGCTTCGGCTAGTTCTAAAATTTTAGCCCCATCAGCACCACTTAAAAATTCACCTTTAGCATTTAATAATTTTAAGGCATTCCATTGTTTAGGATTATGAGATGCTGTCAAAATAATTCCACCATCAGCTTGCTCTAACGGAACTGCTATTTCAACAGTTGGGGTAGTTGACAAACCTAAATCAATTACATCAATACCTAATCCAACTAATGTATTGACTACCAAATTATGAATCATGGGACCAGAAATACGAGCATCTCTTCCTATAACCACTTTTAATTTTCTATCAACTTGAACAGTTGTTTTTAAAAAACTACCATAAGCAGAAGCAAATTTAACCGCATCAACTGGAGTTAAATTAGAACCAACTGTACCGCCTATTGTACCACGAATTCCAGAAATAGATTTAATTAATGTCATATAATTTTGAGTTAATTAGTGAAGCAAATATACTTTATCTGTCTTTTTAAAGTTCATTTTTTGTTAAAATTTTTCTATTTTTACAAAAAACAATGTCTTTTTCTTTTCATGAACTATCTAGCCCACATTTATTTATCTAGAAATCAAGACACTATAAAGATAGGGAACTTTATGGCTGATAGTATAAAAGGGCTTCAATATGAAAAATATCCCCCAGAAATAAAGAAAGGTATTCTTTTACATCGACTAATTGATTCTTTCACAGACTCACACCCTATTTATAGGCAAAGCAAACATCGATTACATAAAAAGTATGGTCACTATTCAGGGGTTATAATGGATATTTTTTATGATCATTTTTTAGCCAAAAATTGGTCCCACTACTGCCCAACTCCTTTAGAACAATATGCAAAAGAATTTTACCTGTTATTGAATGAACATTATTCAATTCTAACAGAGCGTGTTCAAAAAATGTTGCCCTACATGATTGGAAGAAATTGGTTAGTTTCTTATGCTTCTCTAGAAGGAATAAGTATCATTTTATTTCAAATGGATTATCGTACCAAACATCGAGTAAAAATGGATGAAGCCATACACGAATTAAAACAATTTTATGATGAATTTGAATCGGAATTTATTACCTTCTTTGAAGAATTACAAAACGTTTGTAATCAATTTTTAAATGAACAATCATGACATTTACTAAAGATTTAATTACCCAAATGTATCAAGCTAGAAATCCTGAGGAAGCCATTCCTATGGAAAAATACATGAAAAATAAATTTCTATATTTAGGAATTAAAACTGAATTGAGAAGAACTATTTTAAAAAAGAAACTAGTTCAATACCCCGATGAAATAAAGCAAAATTTTAGAACAATTGCATTAGAATTATTCCAAGAGGAGTATAGAGAATTTCATCAATGCGCAATAGACATCGTTTTAGCAAATATTAAAAAAAAATGGCAGATAACAGACCAATTCTTTATTGAACAATTACTTCTTCAACATTCATGGTGGGATAGTGTGGATACTTTAGCAAAGTATGGCATCGGAGGATATTTAAAACAATTTCCTAGTGAAAAGTATGAACTTATCGAGCGCTTTTCAAATTCTAATAACTTATGGTTGAAAAGAACTGCTATTATTTTCCAATTAGGATACAAATTAGATACAGATTTTGAACTATTAAAAGCCGAATGTTTAAAAAATATAGATTCGAAAGAATTTTTTATCCAAAAAGCTATTGGTTGGGCTTTGCGTGATTATGCTTCCGTCAATCCTCAAGGAGTTTTAAAATTTGTGCAAAACAATCCATTTAAACCTTTAAGTGTTAAAGAAGCTTTGAGAAAAATAATTTAAATCCACATATCTTTTTCTTTTCCTAAACTAGGAAAACTTTACCTTTGTATAAATTAATAAATATGCCTAGAAACAACAAAATTTCCGATTTTTTCTTTAGAACATTCAGACGTTTTGAATTGTTTTTTATGAAGGTAAAAACTTTGGTATCACCAAGACAATTTATATATATATCTAGTGTTTTAGTTGGACTTTCAGCTGCTATGGCAGTAATTGTATTAAAAACGTTCGCACACTCTGTATACAAATATTCTCAATACTTAGATGGTATTTTACATTTACCCTACAGCAATAGTACATTACCAATTATTGGAATTTTACTAACAGTAATAGTAATCAAAAAGGTACTAAATGGCCATATTGATAAAGGAACTTCACAAATTATGTACGCCGTCGCCAAAACAAGAAGTATTATTCCCTCCAAACAGATGTACGCACAAATTATTACAAGCTCTTTAACTGTTGGCATGGGAGGTAGTGCTGGTTTAGAATCTCCCATTACCGTAACAGGAGCAGCATTTGGAAGCAATTATGCACTGAATTATAGACTTAGCTATAAAGACAGAACTTTACTTTTAGCATGTGGAGTAGCAGCTGGAATTGCGGCTGCTTTTAATGCACCAATTGCAGGTGTACTCTTTGCTATTGAAGTAGTGTTAGCCGAAATTAGCATTACAGCTTTTACACCATTAATTATTAGTGCAGCTACAGGAGCAATTATTTCTTCTATTGTTTTAAAAGAAGACATTTTATTTAGTTTCAAACAAATTTATGAATTTGAAAATAGAAACTTACCATATTACATTTTATTAGGCATTTTATCTGGTTTCGTTTCTGTACATTATGCACGAAATTTTAGGAAGGTTGAAGCCTTTTTTGCAAAACGAAAAACGAATAGTTTTAGAAGAGCCTTACTCGGTTCAGGAATGTTGGCCTTATTAATTTTTGTTTTTCCTACTCTCTTTGGTGAAGGATATGAAAGTATTAAACTATTAGCTGATAACCAACCTAACAAGTTAGTAGAAAATTCCATTTTTGAATTGTTTAGCGATAAAAAATGGGTTCTCTTGGTCTTTATTTCTTTTACTATGTTAATTAAAGTTTTTGCAACTGGAATTACATTAGGAGCGGGTGGTAATGGAGGAAATTTTGCACCTTCCCTATTTGTTGGATCTTATCTTGGATTTACGGTAGCTTACTTTTTTAATACTATTGGATTGAGTAAATTACCAATTGGAAATTTTACGTTAGTGGGTATGTCAGGTATTCTAAGTGGTTTATTTCATGCCCCACTTACCGCTATCTTCTTAATTGCAGAAATTACAGGTGGGTATGGTTTAATGGTACCATTAATGTTAGTTTCATCTATTTCATTTGCAATTTCTAAACGATTTGAACCCTATTCATTTGACATTAAACATTTAGCAGACAAAGGGGAAGTATTTACAGATGATAAAGATAAAAACATCTTACAATCCATTGATTTTAAACGATTAATAGATACCAAATTCAGCCCTGTAAAAGACTCAAAAACATTAGACGAATTAATTGAGAAAATTAAAAATTCTGATGATGTTTTATTTCCAGTATTAAATGATAAAAATGATCTTATTGGTTTAATTCATTTAGATGATGTTCGACCAATCATTTTTTCTGCTTTTAAAATCAAATATACTTCAATACACGAAGTTGTTCAGCCCATAAAAACAGTTATTCAATTCAATGATACTGTTGATGTTATTATGGATAAATTTGAAACATCCCAACAAAGTATTTTACCTGTTATTCAAGAAAAACAATTTATTGGTTTTTTACATAAATCCGATATCCTAGAAAAATATAGAGATCGTTTAAAAGAGATTATAATTGAATAAAACTACTAATTTTACAGAGTACACTATTTTTTTCAATTCCTAAACTTAATAAATTTGAAAATACCATTTGAACCAGTAATTTTCGGAATTAATATTAATATTCACTTAATTTTAGAGTATTTAGCATTTTTTTTAGCATTTAGATACTATGTTTATTTGCAGAAGCAAAATCTTGATACTATTCCAAAAATAAATAAACTTTCTATAATACTTGGTGCCATGATAGGTGCATTTTTAGGTTCAAGAATTTTTGCCATACTTGAAAATCCTTTTATGCCAACAAATTTTTCAAGTCTTATTAGCTTTTTAAATTCAAAAACCATTATGGGTGGTTTGTTTGGTGGACTTTTGGGTGTAGAAATTGCTAAAAAAATTATTGGGGAAAAACAATCTTCAGGCGATTTGTTTGTTTTTCCTATAATTCTTGGAATTTTTATTGGAAGAATTGGATGTTTTTTATCTGGAACAAATGAATTCACTTATGGAAAAGAAACTTCCTTTTTTCTCGGAATGAATCTTGGCGATGGAATACCTAGACACCCTATTGCACTGTATGAATTAATTTTTCTCTTTTTTTTATTTATTTTTTTACAAAAGCAGAAAACTAAAAAATTAAAAGCGGGATTATTATTCCAATATTTCATGATTGCATATTTTACTTTTCGATTGTGTATAGAATTCTTAAAACCTAATGTGTTTTTTATTTGCGGATTGAGCACTATTCAACTTTTATGCTTACTTTGCTTACTATATTATCATAAAACAATTTTAATTTTATTTAAAAATGCCCGTTAGAAATTACACCTATTACGACTATACTTTAAGCCT
>CAYNNB010000042.1:5804-19354 GCA_964398425.1 uncultured Flavobacterium sp. | reverse complement strand
TAGAGCACCTGACTCATAATCAGGTGGTCCCTGGTTCGAGCCCAGGTGGGACCACAAAAAAGCCTTTACAGATTGTAAAGGCTTTTTTATTTTAGAATCATATTCAGTATTCAGTTAGAACGATTCTCCTTTTTCGTAAATAAATTCCACTACAACAAAAAGATTACTCTGTTGTAAAAATCAAGTTTAATTTGTTAGAGACGCTAATTTAGCCACATATTTACCAACAACATCAAACTCCAAATTCACTATTGACCCAATAATTATATTTTTGAAAACCGTATGCTCGTAAGTATATGGAATAATCGCCACAGAAAAAGTATTAATTCCCGAATTAACAACCGTCAAACTTGTCCCATTTACTGTAATAGAACCTTTTTCAATAGTAATGTTATTCATTTTTTTATCATATTCAAAAGTAAACAACCAACTACCATCTTGATCAACTTTATCAACACATGTGGCTATTTGATCTACATGACCTTGTACAATATGACCATCCAAGCGATCTCCTAATTTCATCGCTCGCTCTAAATTAATTAATTCACCCACTTGCCAAGAACTCAAATTTGTCTTATCAAGAGTCTCTTGAATAGCAGTAACTACATGTGAATATTCATCACAAGCAACAACAGTTAAACATACCCCGTTATGAGCCACACTTTGATCTATTTTTAATTCTTTTGAAATAGAAGAAGTAATCGTTAAATGAATATTTTCACCTTCTTTTTCTATCGCTTTGACAATTCCTAATGATTCTATAATTCCTGTAAACATAACTAGCAATATTTTTTATAAATTTGCATCAAAATTAAAAAAATAAAATGGTAAAACATGCTGAAAATATAATTGTTGGTGTTTCTATCGGAGACATGAACGGAATTGGTCCAGAAGTCATTCTAAAAACTTTTGAAGACACAAGAATGTTAGAAGCTTGTACTCCTGTCATTTTTGCCAATGCAAAAATTGTTTCATTTTTAAAAAAAAGCTACCAGCTCACCTCAAACATCAATGGAATTGATAAAATTGAGCAATTAATTCCAGGTAAATTAAACGTTTTAAATGTTTGGAAGGAAGGAGTTAACTTGGAGTATGGTACATTGGACGATAATGTTGGCAAATATGCAATTAAATCTTTTCAAGCAGCTACCAAAGCATTGAAAGAAAACAAAATTGATGTTTTGGTTACTGCGCCAATTAATAAGTATAATATTCAATCCGATGAATATAAATTTGCAGGTCACACAGATTATTTGAATGAACAACTAGAAGGAGATGCCTTGATGTTTATGATTCATGAAGATATCAAAGTCGGACTCATTACAGACCATGTTCCATTAAATGAAGTAAACCAACACATCACAAAAGAATTAATCGAGAAGAAAATCAAAACGATTAATCAAACCTTGATTTCTGATTTTAGAATCAACAAACCCAGAATTGCCGTTCTAGGCATCAATCCGCATTGTGGAGATAATGGTGTAATTGGCAATGAAGACAACACTATTGTGAAACCAGCTTTAGAACACCTATTCAAAAAAGGAATACAAGTATTCGGACCTTTCTCTGCCGATAGTTTTTTTGGTTCAGGTCAACATTGCAAATTTGATGCTGTAGTAGCCATGTATCACGACCAAGGATTAATCCCTTTCAAAACCTTATCTTTTGGCGAAGGAGTGAATTACACTGGCGGTTTAAACAAAATCAGAACCTCTCCTGATCACGGAACTGGTTATGATATTGCAGGCAAAAACAAAGCCAGTGAAAACTCGTTTAGAGAAGCCGTTTACAGCGCAATAGATATTTTTAAAAATAGAATCGAATATAACGAACTAACAAACAATCCTTTAAAAGTTAGCGCTAATAAAGATTAAAGAAAAAAAAGCAGACAAAACTATTGTATTTCTAATATTTTTGTATCTTTGCACACCTTAAAAGAAGGGTAAAGCTGTTGTTATGGACAATATTAAAGAATTTTTAATTCAATTTTCTGGATTAAAATTAGGAAAACACCAGTTTGAGTTTCTTGTAAACAATACGTTCTTTAATCACTTTAATTTTGAAGAATTTAATGATTCTAAAATTAAAGTGAAAGTACAGCTAGAGAAAAAAAGCACTATGCTTGAGTTAAACTTCACGCACATCGGAACAGTTAACCTCCCTTGTGATTTGACAAATGAAGATTTTGATTTACCAATAAAAGGAAAATTAAAATTGATTGTTAAATTTGGAGATGAATTTAACGACGAAAATGAGGAATACATCGTTTTACCTCATGGAGAATTTCAAGTCAATGTTGCTCAATATATTTATGAAATGATTGTATTGTCAATTCCTGCAAAAAGAATACATCCTGGCGTAAAAGATGGGAGTTTACAATCAGAAGCATTACATAATTTAGAAAAATTTTCTCCAACTGAAAATAAAGAAAAAGAAACTGAAGAGATTGACCCAAGATGGGAAAGTTTAAAAAAACTATTAACGGATAAAAATAAAAAATAGAATAAAATGGCACATCCTAAACGCAGACAGTCGAAAACAAGAAGAGATAAAAGAAGAACGCACTACAAAGCATCAGTTCCTCAAATTGCTACTTGTGCAGTAACAGGTGAAGCACACTTGTATCACAGAGCTTACTGGCATGAAGGAAAAATGTATTACAGAGGTCAAGTTGTTATTGACAAAACTGAAGCTGTAGCATAATTTCTTAAGAAAAATAATGAGAAACTCTCACACTGTGAGAGTTTTTTTATTTAGAAAACAATTATCTCCAATTTTGATGTTTGTTACGGAATTTTTTTTGTAATTTTCCGCGCTATTCGCATCAAATTTTTTTGCAAAGAAATTATTTTATGAATAAAATTACTGCCGCAATAACAGCTGTTGGTTCTTATGTTCCTGACTATGTGCTTTCTAACCAAGTATTAGAAACATTGGTTGATACAAATGATGAATGGATTACTACAAGAACAGGAATTAAAGAGAGAAGATTGCTCAAAGAAGAAGGTCAAGGAACTTCATATTTAGCCATAAAAGCTGCTCAAAACTTAATTGAGAAAGCCAATTTAGATCCAAAAGAAATTGATTTAGTGATTATGGCAACTGCTACACCCGATATGCCTGTTGCATCTACTGGAGTTTATGTTGCTACACAAATAGGAGCTGCTAATGCCTTTGCATTTGACCTACAAGCGGCTTGTTCAAGTTTCCTTTATGGAATTTCTGTTGCCTCCTCTTACATCGAGTCTGGAAGATACAAAAAAGTACTTCTAATAGGTGCTGATAAAATGTCTTCTATTATAGATTATACAGACCGTGCCACTTGTATCATTTTTGGTGATGGTGGAGGTGCTGTATTATTTGAACCTAACACTGAAGGTTTAGGATTTCAAGATGAAATCTTAAGAAGTGACGGAATTGGAAGAGAATTCTTAAAAATAGAAGCTGGTGGTTCTATCCTACCTCCTAGTGAAGAAACAATTAAAAACAAACAACATTATGTTTTCCAAGACGGAAAAACAGTATTCAAATATGCTGTTTCAGGTATGGCAGACGTGAGTGAAAAAATAATGCAGCGCAACAATTTAACACATGATGATATCAATTGGCTAGTAGCACACCAAGCCAACAAACGTATAATTGATGCTACTGCAAATAGAATGGGACTTAACGAAGAAAAAGTTTTAGTCAATATCCATCGTTATGGGAATACAACCTCTGCCACACTGCCACTTTTACTCTCTGATTTTGAAAATCAATTAAAAAAAGGAGATAATATTATATTTGCTGCCTTTGGTGGTGGATTTACTTGGGGAGCTGTGTACTTAAAATGGGCTTATAACAAATAAAAATAACAATCAAACTAAACCAATTATCAACATTATGGATATTAGAGAAATTCAAAACCTGATTAAATTCGTAGCTAAATCTGGCGCTACAGAAGTAAAATTGGAAATGGATGATTTCAAAATCACTATTAAAACAACTCCAGAAGGAACAGAATCAACTTATGTTCAACATATTCCTGTTGCACAACCTATACAACAAATGGTGGCTGCCCCAACAATAGGAGCTCCAGTAGCTGCTGTAACTCCAACTGCTCCTAGTAGTGATGCAGAAGACACATCTAAGTACATCACAATCAAATCACCAATGATTGGAACATTATATAGAAAACCAGCTCCCGACAAAGCTCCGTTTGTAGAAGTAGGAAGTACAATATCAAAAGGAGATGTGGTTTGCGTAGTAGAAGCTATGAAGTTATTCAATGAAATTGAAGCAGAAGTTTCAGGTAAAATTGTAAAAGTTTTAGTAGATGATTCTTCCCCTGTTGAGTTTGATCAACCATTGTTCTTAGTAGATCCTTCTTAATTTGAAAAAGTGTAATCATTTGAATTCATTTTCAAATTTTCAAATTGTTTAATTTTCAAATTAAAACTATGTTCAAAAAAATATTAATTGCCAATAGAGGTGAAATCGCATTACGTGTGATCAGAACTTGTAGAGAAATGGGCATTAAAACCGTTGCAGTTTACTCTACGGCAGACGCAGAAAGTTTACACGTTAAATTTGCTGATGAAGCAGTTTGCATTGGTCCTGCACCAAGTAATCTTTCTTATTTAAAAATGTCAAACATCATAGCTGCTGCTGAAATAACTAATGCAGATGCTATCCACCCTGGATACGGATTTTTATCTGAAAATGCCAAATTTTCAAAAATTTGCCAAGAACACGGTATAAAATTCATTGGTGCTTCCCCAGAAATGATTGAAAAAATGGGTGATAAAGCAACGGCTAAAGCAACCATGAAAGAAGCTGGTGTACCTTGCGTACCTGGTTCAGAAGGTATTTTAGAGTCGTTAGAAGAAGCTAAAAAAATTGCAAAAGAAATTGGTTACCCTGTAATGATGAAAGCTACCGCTGGTGGAGGTGGAAAAGGAATGCGTGCCATTTGGAAAGAAGAAGAATTAGATAAAGCCTGGGAAAGCGCACGTCAAGAAGCTGCTGCTGCTTTTGGAAATGACGGTATGTATATGGAAAAACTCATTGAAGAACCACGTCATATCGAAATTCAAATAGTGGGTGATTCTTTTGGCAAAGCTTGTCACTTATCAGAAAGAGATTGTTCAGTACAACGCCGTCATCAAAAGTTAACGGAAGAAACACCTTCTCCATTCATGACAGATGAATTAAGAGACAAAATGGGTGAAGCAGCCGTAAAAGCAGCAGAATTTATTAAATATGAGGGAGCTGGAACAGTAGAATTCTTAGTAGACAAACACAGAAATTTCTATTTCATGGAAATGAATACACGTATTCAAGTTGAACATCCTATTACAGAACAAGTAATTGATTATGATTTGATTCGTGAACAAATTTTAGTAGCTGCTGGAGTGCCAATATCTGGTAAAAACTATTACCCACAACTGCATTCTATTGAATGTCGTATTAATGCAGAAGACCCATATAATGATTTTAGACCTTCACCAGGAAAAATCACAGTTTTACACTCTCCTGGAGGTCATGGAGTACGTCTAGACACACACGTTTATGCTGGTTATACAATTCCTCCAAATTATGATTCAATGATTGCTAAATTAATCACTACTGCTCAAACTAGAGAAGAAGCGATTAACAAAATGAAACGTGCACTTGATGAATTTGTAATTGAAGGAATTAAAACAACCATTCCATTCCATAGACAATTAATGGATCATCCTGATTATGTGGCAGGTAATTACACAACCAAGTTCATGGAATCTTGGGTTATGGAGGAACCAACAGAATAATTATTTAAAAAAGGCCAGTCTAACGATTGGCCTTTTTTAAATATAATATTAATTCATCTTTTTAATATCTTTCATCACTTTAAAAGCTATATCTACTTGACTTTCATCAACAATAATGGTAAACTCATTTGTAGTGGAAATAACCTCATTGATAATAATACCTTCCCAAGCCAACGATTGAAAAATATAATAATAAACCCCTGGTGTAGAAACATTATCTTGTGGTAGTTTGATGGTGATAGAAGATAAATTTTCTTTTTTACTTAATAATTTTTCATTCTTTAAGGCTAATTCAACTGTTTTATTTACAGAAGAACTTACCACAATATTAGTCTCATTCACACCTCTTGATGAAGTATAAAAAACATCTTTTATCTTATTAATTTCATACATTAACTTCGCTTGACTGTCTAACAAAGTCTCTGATGTAGTAAATGTATAATCGGTTAACGAAGAACGAACCGTAATCTCACCAATATTTTGCATCACTCTAGAAACCTTATGACTAATCTTAAAATCGAGTTCTTCAGAAACTCTTTTTAATGCCATCACTACAGCTCCTTGCTTAACATCCTTACCTAAATGCAGTTCAATTTCAGGCATAATTAGTCTAGACAATGAAGTTAAATTAATAATTCCTTCAGATAAAGAACTTAACAGAAAAGGTTTAGTTTTTAAATATTGTTCAACAACAGATGCAACAGTTTTCATTTTATTATTTTTTTTAGTTGTGTTTGTGCAAATATATACTAATTGTTAAAATTATAACATAATACAAAATTATTTAACACAAGTTAATCAAAATTATAGAACGCATCCTCCAAATGTTCTATCTGAGTAACTCCATTTTCAATATGAACCGAAATAATATCAAAACGAATCTCTAAATCTAAATCATATAAAGTAACATATTCATTGACTGCTTTAACTAATAACTTTATTTTCTTTGGTTTAACAAAATCTTGAGGTAAACCAAATTCTAAACTAGAACGGGTTTTTACTTCAACAACAGCTAATACTTCACCTTTACGAGCAATAATATCAATCTCTGCTTTATCAAAAGTCCAATTCTGATTCAATATTTCATAACCATTAGACACTAAATAAGCTACTGCTTCTTGTTCTCCAAATTTACCTAAATCATTATGATTTGCCATAGTGACTCTTTTAAACAAATTAAAATTGCTCTTTAATAAAATCTAAGAATAACATTAGTCGAGTTTACTTCAAAATCAACCAAACTACCTAAAATTAAGGTTCGATTATCGCGCTGATGACCAGCAGGAAATTCAAAAACAATAGGTATATTATAGGATTGAGCAATAGCCGTAATTATTTGAACTTCATTTTGCCCAAACGGAATTTCATTGTCATGCATATCAGTCATACTTCCAACAATGATTCCTTTAACTTGATCAAAATAACCATTTCGCTTTAAATTATACATCATACGGTCTATGTGATACAAATACTCATCTAAATCTTCTATAAATAGAATTTTCCCGCGCGTATCAATTGATGATTTAGAACCCAATAAACTATACAAGATAGAAATATTTCCACCAACTAATATACCTCTTGCTTTTCCTTGGATGTCATGAGACTTAGCAGGAATTTGATAAGCTAATTTCTCACCAAAAAGAGCTGCTTTCAAAGTTGCTTTAACTTCTTCAGGCGCCTTTGGCACGGTAAACGGCATGATAGTATGCAAAGTAGCGACTCCCAATGTGTGAATATGACTATGCAAAACAGTAACGTCACTAAAACCCATGACCCATTTGGGATGATTAACAAATTTAGTAAAATCTAATTGATCAATAATCCGAACAGTCCCATAACCTCCTCTTGCACACCATATAGCCTTAATATTATCATCATCTAATTGAAACTGAAAATCAGCAGCACGCTCTTGGTCTGTTCCACCTAATTGACAACTATCTAAACCTATTGTTTTGCCGAGTTTAACTTTTAAACCCCAAGATTCAAGTAATTCAATGGCAGGTTTTGCATCTTCAGGAAAAAATTTTCGTGCTGTACAAACTATGGCTACTGTATCGCCTTTTTTTAAAAACGGTGGTATTTTCATTTTCTTTTGTGAATATGAATTTAATGTTAGAAAAAGTATCAGTATAAAGTAACGCATGCTATTTACTTGTAAACTTCCTTCAAAAATACACAAAAACATTTCAAAAATGCGGGAATTCACTACTAATGAATTATTTTTGCACTAAATTTTAATTTAATTAAATCCGTAAAGTAATATAGACCTTTACGTTAAAACAAACAATATGTTAGAAAATCCAAAAAGATATACCATTACAGCAGCTCTTCCATATACAAACGGCCCAATACACATTGGCCACTTAGCCGGAGTTTATGTTCCCTCAGATATATATACACGATATTTACGCCTTCAAGGCAAGGATGTAGCTTTTATTTGTGGCAGTGATGAGCATGGAGTAGCTATCTCAATGAAAGCAAGAAAAGAAGGTATAACTCCTCAAGAAGTAATCGATAAATACGATGGAATTATTCGTCAATCGTTTAAAGATTTTGGTATTTCATTTGATAATTATTCTAGAACATCTGCAAAAATTCATCATGATACAGCATCTGAGTTTTTTAAAAAATTATACGATGCAGGTAAGTTTATTGAAGAAACTACAGAACAATTATATGACGAACAAGCCAATCAGTTTTTAGCCGATCGATTTGTAACTGGAACTTGTCCCAAATGTGGAAATGAAGAGGCTTATGGAGATCAATGTGAAAAATGTGGAACTTCATTGAACGCGACCGACTTAATTAATCCAAAGTCAACCATAACGGGTTCTAAACCAGTTTTAAAATCTACCAAGCATTGGTTTTTACCTTTAAATGAATATGATGCTTTTTTAAGAGAATGGGTATTAGAAGGGCATAAAAACGATTGGAAACCCAATGTTTACGGTCAAGTAAAATCATGGGTAGAAGGCGGATTAGAACCAAGAGCAGTTACCCGCGATTTAGACTGGGGAATTGACGTTCCTGTAGCAGGTGCTGAAGGAAAAAAATTATACGTTTGGTTTGATGCACCAATTGGTTATATTTCTTCAACTAAAGAATGGGCGGCACGTGAAGGAAAAGATTGGGAACCGTATTGGAAAGACGCTGAGACAAAATTGGTTCATTTTATTGGTAAAGACAACATTGTGTTCCATTGTATAATTTTCCCGGCTATGTTAAAAGCAGAAGGAAGTTATATTTTACCTGATAATGTTCCAGCAAATGAATTCTTAAATTTAGAAGGAAACAAGTTGTCTACTTCAAAAAATTGGGCTGTTTGGTTGCATGAATATTTACAGGATTTCCCTGAAAAACAAGATGCCTTACGTTATGCTTTAACAGCTAATGCTCCTGAAACAAAAGATAACGACTTCACTTGGAAAGATTTTCAAGCCAGAAATAATAATGAATTAGCTGCCATTTTTGGTAATTTTATCAATCGTGTGGTAGTTTTAACTAATAAATATTATGAAGGTGTTGTTCCTACTCCAAACGAATTTACGGAAGTTGACGAACAAACATTAGCTGAGTTAAAAGCCTATCCAGCAGTAATTGCATCTTCTATAGAACGTTATAGATTTAGAGAAGCGCTTGGTGAATTAATGAATGTCGCGCGTTTAGGAAACAAATATTTAGCCGATGAAGAGCCTTGGAAAATGGTGAAAGAAAATCCGGAACGTGTAAAAACACAAATGTATGTAGCGCTTCAAATTGCTTCTGCGTTAGCTATTTTAGCTGAACCTTTTTTACCATTTACATCTGCTAAATTAACGAAGATTTTAAATATCGAATTAAACAATTGGAATTTAGATTTCAGTCAATGGAATGTAACAAAACCAGGACACCAAATTGGTCAAGCAGAAATATTGTTTGCACAAATTGAAGATACTGAAATTCAAAAACAATTAGACAAACTTGAAGCATCTAAGCAAGCTAATAAAATTGCCAATATGAAAGCTGAACCCGCAAAAGAAACCATCACATTTGAAGACTTTGCTAAAGTAGATTTACGCATTGGAACCATTATTGAAGCAGAAAAAATGCCAAAAGCTAACAAACTATTGGTATTAAAAGTAGATACAGGCATTGATGTAAGAACCATAGTTTCTGGAATTGCCGAACATTTTACACCTGAAGAAGTTATTGGTAAAAAAGTAACCGTATTAGTCAACTTAGCTCCAAGAGCTTTACGTGGTGTAGAAAGCGAAGGCATGTTACTACTAACCAATACACCAGAAGGCAAATTGGTTTTTGTAAATCCGGATGCGGATGGAGTTAGTAATGGCGCTGTAATAGGATAATCCAAATATACCCTCGAACAATCGGGGGTTCTTTTTTAATATATATGAATATAAAAGTTATCGCTTTCGACGCCGACGACACTTTATGGCACAACGAACCTTATTTCGATGAAGCTCAAGAACGTTTTTGTGAGCTGTTTCAAAATTATGCTTCTAAACAAGAATTGTTGACTTTAATCTTGAATCATCAAGTAAAGAATTTGCCTATTTATGGTTTTGGAATCAAAGCCTTTACCTTGTCTATGATGGAAGCAGCGTTACAACTTACCAATCATCAGTTAAACGGCAAGACTGTAGAATTAATTATTCAAATTGGTAAAGATTTACTTTTAAAACCGGTTGAATTACTCCCTGAAGTCGAAGAAGTTTTGACCGCTTTGAAAGGAAAATACAAATTAATTGTAGCCACAAAGGGAGATTTAAAAGACCAACATAGAAAATTACACGATTCGGGTTTAGGACATTATTTCCACCATATTGAAGTAATGAGTGACAAAACAGAAATGGATTATGAAAAAATGTTAAACCGTTTAGACATCCAACCTCAAGACTTTTTAATGATAGGAAATTCTTTAAAATCAGATGTGTTACCTGTATTAAAACTCGGTGGACATGCGGTTCACATTCCGTATCACACTACTTGGGAATACGAAAAAATAGATTTTGAAATCAACCATAAAAATTTCAAAGCCGTGGAACATATCAATGAAATTTTGAATCTATTAACATGAAAATACTAGACCTAGAAAACTGGAACCGTAAAGGTCATTTTGAATTTTTCACACAATTTGAAGAACCTTTTTTTGGAATTACTGCACCTGTTGAAGTTGCAACTGCTTATGAAAATGCAAAAGCTACACAAACCCCTTTTTTCATCTATTATTTACATAAAATATTAACTGCAGTTAATGCCATCGAAAATTTCAAATACCGAATCAAAGACCAACAAATCATTATTCACGACAGAATAGATACTTCTGCAACCATTATGCGTGAAGACAAAACCTTTGGATTTTCGCATATTGAATTCCACCCCGATTTAGAAATTTTTAAAAAAATTGCCTCAAAAGAAATTGCTCGTATTCAAAACACAACAGGAATAATTACAAGAGAATATCCCGAAAACATCATTCATTTTTCAGCAATTCCTTGGTTAAATTTTACCGGATTAACACACGCAAGAAGTTTTACCTGGCCTGATAGTTGTCCGAAAATATCCGTTGGGAAAATCTTTGAAGAAAATAGCAACCAAAAAATGAATGTATCGGTAACCGTTCATCATGGTTTAATGGATGGTTATCATGTAAGTTTATTTTTTGAAGAACTACAAAAACAATTAAATAGCTAATCATAAAACTTGACTTTAGTTCGTGAATTTGATTTTTGAAGTTTATTACAAATTTTGAAATTACAATTACTTTTTAAACTTGAATTTTGATCATGTATTCCATAGCGTATCATCCTATTTATAAACATCCTCTTCCTGAAGGGCATCGATTCCCTATGATCAAATACGAATTATTACCTCAACAACTAGTGCATGAAGGAACAGCTGTAGCATCACAATTCTTTGAACCAGAATTACCTCATTTAGAAGACATTTTTGCCGTTCACGACAAAGTATATGTTCAACAACTACTTAATTTAACATTGGATCCTAGAGCAGTTCGGAAAATTGGTTTTCCATTATCTGCTAAATTAATTGAGCGTGAATTTCGATTAGCCCAAGGAACTATTGAAGGCGCCAAAAATGCATTTAAGGATAAAATTGCATTTAATATTGCTGGAGGAACACATCATGCCTATTCCAATCGTGGAGAAGCATTTTGTTTGTTGAATGATCAGGCTATTGCTGCACAATATTTATTAAATCAAAAGCTTGCCAAGCAAATTTTAATTATCGATTTAGATGTGCATCAAGGAAATGGAACTGCAGAAATATTCCAAAACAACCCTCGCGTATTTACTTTTTCTGTTCATGGAAAATCCAATTATCCTTTTAAAAAAGAACAATCTGATTTAGATATAGCTTTACCAGACAATACTCCAGATGGAGAATATCTAGAATTAATTTCAAAAGAAATTCCAAAACTAATTCATCAAGTGCAACCTGATTTCATATTTTACTTGAGTGGTGTTGACATTTTAGCATCAGACAAATTAGGGAAATTAGGCTGTACCATCAATGGTTGTAAAGAGCGAGACACCATCGTTTTTGAAAACTGCTCAAAATTTCAAATACCTGTTCAAGTAAGCATGGGTGGTGGTTATTCTCCTGAAATAAAAACAATTATTGAAGCTCACACAAACACTTATCGCATTGCAAATGAAGTGTTTACATAAAAAACCGCCAATTACTTGACGGTCTTTAGTTAGACAGCATTCAAGAGAGTAACCAATTCTTCTCCAAAACGATCAATCTTTTGCTTTCCAAAACCTTTAATTCGCTCTAATTCAAAAAGTGTACTAGGACGATTTAAAGCTAAATCTATTAATTCAGAATTGCGGCAAATCATAAAATTTTTAACCCGCAATGCGAGTGCTTTCTCTGTTCGCCATTGCTTTAAAAAAGCAAGAACACGTTGTTGCTGTTCATCTAAATTTTGAAACTGAACTCCTTCTTTTTCAAGTTCCTGAGATCCTTTATATTCATAATAAATAAGTACAGACCAATAGCCCTCTTCTTGTTCAACAAATTGCGTACTTGACTTTTTAAACTGAACTGTCTCTAAAAAAGAATTTAAGGAAAGTTGATCTTGTTCTAAGTAAGTTGAAGATAAACGGATGGTAAATAAACGAACTTGCATCATATTCTATTTACTAAGTAACAACAATTCATTAACTACTACTTCTGTAATAAAACGCTTATTCCCATCTTTGTCATCATAACTACGATGAGTTAATTTACCTTCAACGGCAACCTCTTTGCCTTTAGTGACAAAACGTTCAATAATTTCAGCAGTTTTACCCCATGCCGTTACCTTATGCCATTCCGTCTTTTCTACTTTATCGCCGTTCTCACGATAGTAAACTTCATTAGTAGCCAAAGTTAAATGGGCTAACTTTTTACCTCCTTCTAGATGTTTAATTTCTGGGGCTTGCCCAACATGTCCGATTAATTGTACTGAATTTTTCATGGCGTATAAAATATTAAGTTTTCGTTTTTGATATTGTTATTGTTATTGATATTTATTTACCTAACAACATCAATTCGTTGATAGTGATTTCTGTAATGTATCGTTTAGTTCCATCTTTATCTTCGTAATTTCTATAAGACAACTTACCTTCAACGGCAATTTCTTTACCTTTGTTTACATACTTTTCAATAATTTCTGCCGTTTTGCCCCATGCACTTACACGATGCCATTCGGTTTGTTCAACTTTTTCATTTTTGTCGTTGTAGTAATACTCGTTT
>CAYNNB010000042.1:2076-5704 GCA_964398425.1 uncultured Flavobacterium sp. | reverse complement strand
ATGCCATTCGGTTTGTTCAACTTTTTCATTTTTGTCGTTGTAGTAATACTCGTTTGTTGCAATTGTTAGGGTAGCTGCTTTTTTTCCATTAACCAATTTGATTTCTGGTTCTTGACCCACATGTCCGATTAACTGTACTCTGTTTTTCATAAGGCGTATATTTAAAGTTTTTAATAATTCAAACCGTTTGTCTGATTTGATGTTGCAAAGATGAAACAACCCAAATATGTTATTCGGTAATTAGTTGCTTAATTTCGATTGTAGTCGTTTGTTGTCATTTACAATTGAAATATTTTCCTATTTTTACAAAAAAAAGATTCAATGAAAAAATTGATAACACTTACACTATTAGTACTTTACGGAAATGTATTTAGTCAAAATACGTTAAATTATAATGATGAAAAAGGAAGCCCTAAAGCTACCTTAGATGATATAAAATGGCTACAAGGGGTTTGGAAAGGGAAAGATGGTAATATCTATTCAGAGGAAAACTGGAGTGCTCCTGGAGGGAAAACAATGCATTTTTCTTTTAAAATGTGGAATGAAAATGGAGTTATTTTTTATGAAATTGGTCATGTCGTTGAAAAAAATAAATCTTTACTATTACAAATCAAACATTTTGATAAAGAATTCAAAGGCTGGGAAAAACAAAACGAAAGTGAAAATTTTAGATTAGTAAAAATAGATAAAAATCGAATATATTTTGATAAAATCACCTATGAGAAAATAAGCGATACTGCAATTAATGTATATGTATATGATGAAGAATCGAAACGTGAATTAATATTTAATTTGAAAAAATAAGATGAAAACATGTTTAGAATGTGGTGAAAAAATTGTTGGCCGTGAAGATAAAAAATTCTGTTCAGATAGCTGTAGAAACAGTTATAACAATAAAATAAACAAAGACCAAACCAATTTAATGCGTAACATTAATAATAAATTGCGAAAAAATTATAGAATACTAGTCGAATTAAATCCTGACGGAAAATCAAAAACTACCAGAAATAAATTAATGACCAAGGGATTTGATTTTGAATATTTAACCTCTATTTACAAAACAAAAACAGGAAATACTTATTATTTCATTTATGATTATGGATATATGGAATTAGATAATGAACAATATATATTAGTCAAAAAAGAGAGTTAATGAAAAAAATGGCAATATTAGGTTGTGGCTGGTTAGGTTTACCTTTAGCAAAATATTTTACCTCAAAAGGTTATATAGTAAAAGGCAGTACTACTTCTATTGAAAAAATAGAGATCCTAAAATCATTTTCAATTGAACCTTTTATAATATCTTTAATGGAAAATAAAATTGAAGGTGATATCAATACTTTTCTAAATAATGCAGAAGTACTTATTATTGATATTCCACCCAAATTAAGAGGTATAAACAAAGAGAATTTTGTACAAAAAATAAAAAATATAATACCTCATATAGAAAAAAGCACAATTAAAAAGGTACTATTCATTAGTTCCACCTCTGTATATGCCGATACTGAAAATTTACCTATCGTAACTGAAGAAACCGTTCCAAACCCCGATACCGAAAGCGGTAAACAGTTATATGAAGTAGAACAAATACTTCAAAATAACACACAATTTAAAACGACTATTCTTCGATTTGGGGGATTAATAGGCGCTAATAGAAATCCGATTAACATGTTAGCTGGAAGAACTGATGTAGCTAATCCCGAGGCTCCAATAAATTTTATACATCAAACAGATTGCATTGGAGTTATAGAAGCAATACTTAATCAAAACAGTTGGAATGAAATTTACAATGCTGTTGGTTTGGAACACTTATTAAGAAAAAACTATTACTCAGAAAAAGCAAAAGAATTAGGATTAACTCCTCCCCAATTTAACCTTGAAAAAATCAATCTTGGAAAGTATGTTTCCAATGCTAAAATTAAAAACCAATTAGGGTATACTTTTAAAGTTATTGCATAAAAAAACCACTTCAAATGAAGTGGTTTTTGTTATTATAAGAAATATATTTACTATTGTCCTATCACTTTCACATTATCAACTTCCCAAGAAGCCGCAGCTGCAGTCGTAGAAAGGTATTTAAACGCAATTCTAAAGTTAGAGTTACCAACATAAGAAGAAACATCTATAGCTCCAGAAGAGGTCCATGAAGTAAAACTTCCACTTGTCCAAACTGGGAAATTAGCTGTAGTGATTTGTGTCCAAGTAGCAGTATTTGGTGCGCTTGTACCATCATAATTTGTAGATACCCATACAGTCAAAGCAGGCCCAGCATAACGAGTGCTTGTTTCAAAAGTAAATAAAGCATTCGTTAAGTTATTTAAATTGATAGCAGGTGAAATTAACCAATCTTCATTCGCTTGATTACCACTACTAAATCCATTCATTAATGCACAAGGAGCAGGATTTCCAAAAGTAGTTGTTCCCCATACTTGAGCACCTACAACACTTTTCTTCACCCAGTTAGGGAAGTTAGTTGTAAATGGTTCTTCAAAAACAGGCACCACTCTTGGGCTAGTCAACTTAACATCATTTAAGGTACGAATCATGAATTGATAATCACTTCCATATTTAGTTAAAACCCCTCTAATTTTACCATTCCCATTAGGGATAGAATTAGCAGCAAATCCAGCGAATTCACTAACTCTAACAATAATTGAGTTACCTGCAACATCTTTGATAATGTGATTAGTGGCACCTCCTAAATTATTTAAAGAAGGATCAAAATATTTTTTACCTAATGATTCATCGGCAAATTGTACCCCACTGAACTCAATCAATTTATGTAAGTTGGCATTATTTTTAGCTGCAGCGATAGAAATATTATTAACTAATGTGTTTTCATCTACCTTATCGCAACCTCTTTTTACTACTTCCTCATACTCTACACCTGTAACTCGTCCAATTTGAGTAGCATTGTATAAATTACCAATCTCAAAAGATGCTGTTTGAGAATTATTAGCAATATATCTATCTTTTAATTTGATAAATACTTTTCTTCCTGGTTCATACTTAGTATATAAATTATAAGCATCAATAGGCATTGTAAATCCAGTAACTCCGTCTGTAGAAACCATTGAAATAGACTTGTAGAAGTTTCCTCCTTCATCACTTGAAGTTACATAAGCTTCAATTACATCGTCATTAGTATATTGCTGCGCTGTAGAGGTAGCCATTGCTTTTACTGCAGCAACTTGTTTAGTAACAGGCAAATCAGTACACTTACCTGATAAGTCTGGCGCTCCATAATTATCTGTGTTAACACAACTAAATAAAGTTGTAGCAAGAGCGGCTGTTAATAAAAATTTAATATTTTTCATAGCGTATTAATTATCTTGTTTGAAGAAAATAAAGTCATCCACTTGGAATGCTCCATCTAAAGTAGTATCAGTTCCCGATCCTTTAAATTTAAATGCGATGTGAGCTTTACCTGAGTAATTAGATAAATTAATTTTGCTCGATTTAAATTCATACCAAGCTACACTCTTAGTTGGAATATTAGCTTGTGCAGTAATATCTGTCCATGTAGCAGTTGCAAAGTTAGTTCCATCATAGTCAAATGAAATTAAAACTTTTAATGAATTCCCTTCTGCATCTACATCTAAATGGTGCTGTGCTACTTTAAAGGCAA
>CAYNNB010000042.1:0-1976 GCA_964398425.1 uncultured Flavobacterium sp. | reverse complement strand
GTCACTTTTGGAAGTGCCGTATCGTCAACTTCGCAACCAAAAGTAATTAGTGCTAACGCAGCTAATGTTGTTTTTAAAATGTTTGTTTTCATAATACAATTTTTTTTAGAAGTTAACATATACGTTTAAGAAATAAGTTCTTCCATATCCATAGAAATATTTAGGACCAAATGCCGGTCTACCATATTGGTTATCCGCTTGGTAATCAGAATAATTAGCTTTTCTTGATTGCTCAAACCCACCAGTTCTATAAGTAGTATCAAATACATTATTGATTGAAGCAAAAAATCCTAAAGTAGTTCCATCAACTTTCCATGATTTACCTCCTGAAATATTTACTAAATTGAAAGCATCAAATTTTTGTTGTTTTAATGCAGCTGAAACAGTTTCTAAAGTAGCTCCATCATAACTTAATCCTGTAGAAGGATTAGTAACAAAATTTTGAGTTCTCAAAATATTAGATACGTCTAAATAAGAATCACTTAAATAGTTAATATCTGCACTAACCCACCAAAACTGTGGCGCTCTATACTCTAATTCAAATGAAGCAGCTGTTTGAGGCATTCCTGGTAAACGATAGTTTTTTAAATAAGCTGACCCAAAACTTTGAACTGGGAAAGCATTAGTACTAGAAGCCTGTGCATCATCATTGATGTATAAAGTTGGATTATTACTGTACAAGTATTGTCCGTAAGAAGCAGCAGCAGTAGCTTTGATAGTAGAAGTAATTTGGTATTCAATACCTAATTCAGCTCCCACATTTTTCTTATCAATACCAGTTAAAATTTCACTAATGAAAGCATCTTCATTTCCATCTGCTCCTGAATCATCTCCTGATAATTCTCCATAGAAAAAGGAAATTTCAGTAGCATTTTGAATTTTAGAAGCAAAACCTGTTAGACGCGTTTTTAATTTTGGTGTTCTAATGATGTATGAAGCATCAACACTTGCAATTCTTTCACTATTAATATTAGGCGTGATATTGTTATTTAAACGAGCATTAGCAAAAGTATTTCTTAAGTTAGGAGCTTTAGTCATGTATGCTGCGTTAAAATCTAACAAATGTTGTCCAGTAATTTTATAAGTCATACCTCCTTTGAATCCGAAATTTTCAAAAGTCTGTTTTTCACTTTTACCGAATGAATTGTTCGCATAAATCCCATTTTTATAAATACCATCTCTTTGATATTCACTTCTAGAAAAAGATTGAGCTAAATAAAAATCAGCTACATCATAAGAAAATTTAAACTGAGTAAAAGCATCAATAACTGTTGCATTTAACTTATAGTTGTATCCATATTGATCGCCAACTTGTACTGTTCTATTTGGATTATTTAAATCCGCTTGTGTAGCATCACCTGTATAGAAAGGATCTACATCTAAAAAGTACTGCCCTCCTAATAAATCAGTTAAATGTTGGAAATTATGAGATTGTAATTTTTTAAAATTAGCACCTGCATTTAATTTGATATTATCTGATAAATCAGAGAATAAAATAGTATTAGCTGTTAATTGTTTATCTTGTGTTCTATCTTCATACAAAGCGTAAACACTTCTTCCAGCAACAGCAGAATTTTGGTTAGCTATATACATAGCATTCCAATCAATTTGCTTATTATTTAAGAAATAATTAGTAGCTGCAGCAACTAATGGACTAGCTAAATTTCCTGCTGCATCTCCATTAATATAGTAACTTGGTAAATTTCTATAATATGTAGGATCTGGATTATTAGCTCCTTGGTAATCAATTCTACTATTAGCGATAAATCCTTGTTGATAAGCAACGTTAGTATTTAAAGTAGTTCTATCAGTTAATTTCCAATAGTGACTTAACATTAAAATAGGCTCTTCAATATCTTTATCTCTTGAATTACGTTTTTTCCCATTTTGCCAACCCCAATAAGAGTTGTATTTAATTCCAGCTAAATCAGTAACTTCTTGTGTATTAGGAGAAGATTTCCCTCTACTGTTTTGAG
>CAYNNB010000041.1:0-20457 GCA_964398425.1 uncultured Flavobacterium sp. | reverse complement strand
CAACAAGTGCTATCACTGGAACAACAACAAATACTTTTGCCTCTTTGAGCAATTTGTCACCAAATACTACTTACTATTTCTGGGTAAAATCAATTTGTGGTAATACTACAACCAATTGGACTTCAGGTGGGTCTTTTACCACACATGTTCTAGCCATCGAATCTTTTACATATGATAAAATAAAAGTTTATCCAAACCCTGTAAAAACTATTCTTACTATATCGTTAGACAGAAACATTTCAACAGTATCTGTTTACAATCTTTTAGGGCAAGAATTAATTACTAAAGCTGTAAATAGCAACGAAACTACTATTGATATTGCTCATTTAACAACAGGAACATATTGGATAAAAGTAAGTTCTAACAATGAAGTGAAAACAGTAAAAATCATTAAACAATAGAACGAAACATTTCATTAATTAAAATATTTTGTGAAAAAACAACTAAAATAATTAACCAATTAAAACTAAATTTATGAGAACAGCATCCTTAATCTTTATGGTATTAGCCTTCTTAGTAGGCGGATTTTGCGCAAGCGCACTTTTTAAAAACATTGACAACAGAATGGGAACAGACGGTGATCCTAAAAAAACTGATGAAGTGTATCAATTAGTAGAAAAAGCTCAATCAGAAATTGACAAATTAAAAAAAGAAGGAATTGATGTGGCCAAAATTGAAGACCCTCAAATTCAAGACAATTTAGAACTTATTAAAAGTGTTCCGCCAAGATGGCAAGTAGATTATGCAGGAAATACAGGTATTCTTTTAGCTGCTCTTGCTTTTGTAATGTTAGTTGTTGCTTTTATGAAAAAAGCAGCGGTTACTTACTTGAGCATTCTTGTAGCTGTTTTATCTGTTGTTTTATGGTATATCACTCCATATATAGAAGAAGGTACTTTTTCTGGTGCAAACCCTAAATCATTAGCTTTAATTGCTTGCATTGGATTAGTAGTAGCATCGGGGTGCGCCTTTATGAGCTATAAATTACATTTAAAGAAACAACAAGTAGCATAATTAAATTAGAAAAATGAAGAAAATTGTTTTATTCGCTTGTCTTGCTTTATCCTTAAACTCGCAAGCCCAATTACTAGGAAAATTAAAAGAAAAAGTAGGTGGAAAAAGTAAATTAGAACTTTATCCTGAAGAAAAATTAGACATGCCTCAATACCAAAACAACATTGGGAAGGTATGTTTTTCAAATGAAGAATTTGAACGTACTTTACCAGAATCTAAGTACATTAAAACCTACACCTTTGGAGATAAACTATCCATGAGAGCTTGGTTTGCTAATTCTCCAGCAAACAGTATGATGCTACAATTAGAGCAAAGTGGTATTAAACCAAGAGAAATTAACGAAAACAGAGGACCGTTTGAGTACCAAAGTAAAATATTATTTGTTCTTTATCTTGATGGACAAAAAGTAACAAATACAAGTTATGCTTTCAAATTTAAAGAATCTGACATGCATGGATTGGCGACTCACAGAGCCGAATTTAACGATGGAACAGACGAACTTTATTTTGGAGAGTCTTTGATGATTGATCTTAAAAGAAAACAAGATTTATTAACTCCTGGAACTCATAAGTTAAAAATTGAAGTAGTGCCTTTTAAATCAGCTGGTTTTGGAGACAACTTTGATTACAAGCCTATTGCTGTTGGTGAAATAGACATGATTGTTAAAAACACACCTATTGACCGCAACGACCCTCAAGCTTGTCTTCCTAAAGCCAAAATGACAGACAAAGCCTTAGAAGCAAAAATTATTGCTGCTTATAAAAACAGAAACTATGGAGATACACCAAAAGAAGTTAGAATTACTTCAGACCGTTGGTATATTGCTAAGAATGAGTACACAGGCATTCCTCTTCGTAGAAGTATAAATGTTACTATTGGAAAAACTAAAGATGGAAAATGTAGTTATGACGAATATAGTTTTGCTCAGGATTATGATGGTAACCAATATCAAAATGAATTATATCTTCTAGGTGAAGGTATTGGAACTAAACGCGAAATAAGTTGTAAATGTTTCACTCCTTAACTTCTTACTAAAATTCATTAAGAATTCCTAACCATTCTGATGATTTTAGCTATTCAAAATCCCAAATTCTAAGAATTTGGGATTTTTTTATTTCCTTTGCATCGAAAGAAAATTAGCTTACATGAAAAAAGAAAAGAAAAGCGCAGCCATCGGGTTTATATTTATCACGATGTTGATTGACATTACAGGTTGGGGAATCATTATCCCGGTTATTCCTAAGTTAATTCAAGAATTAATTCATGGTGATGTTAGCGAGGCTGCAAAAATTGGGGGTTGGCTAACTTTTGCTTATGCCATTACTCAGTTCGTATTTGCACCTATTATTGGAAATTTAAGTGATAAATATGGACGAAGACCCATCATTTTACTTTCACTATTTGCTTTTGCTCTTGATTATATTTTATTAGCCTTTGCTCCAACGATTACTTGGCTTTTTATAGGAAGAATTATAGCTGGTATTTCTGGAGCTAGTATTACTACTGCTTCTGCTTATATTGCTGATGTTAGTTCTGCAGAAAACCGAGCTAAAAACTTCGGAATGATTGGTGCCGCTTTTGGACTTGGTTTCATTATTGGACCAGTTATTGGTGGTTTATTAGGACAATATGGGGCGCGAGTACCTTTTTATGCTGCGGCGGTTTTGTGTATGATTAACTTTTTATATGGCTATTTCATTTTACCCGAATCTCTGGCAAAAGAGAACAGAAGAGCCTTTGACATTAAACGTGCTAATCCAGTGGGTGCTTTTTTACATTTGAGAAAATACCCTCAATTAATTGGTTTAACCTTGTCTATCTTTTTGTTATATACTGCATCGCATGCGGTGCACAGTAACTGGAGCTATTTTACCATTTATCAATTTAAATGGGATGAAAAAATGGTTGGGATTTCCCTTGGTGTAATAGGCCTCTTAGTGGGTATTGTTCAAGGGGGGTTAATCCGCATTATCAATCCGAAATTAGGCAACGAAAAAAGCGTTTATGTAGGCATGGGGCTATATACTTTTGGCATGTTTTTATTTGCGCTGGCAACCGAAAGCTGGATGATGTTTGTATTCTTAATTCCATATTGTTTGGGTGGAATTGCTGGTCCGGCCATGCAAGCGGTCATTTCTAGTCAGGTTCCTGCAAATGAACAAGGCGAAATTCAGGGCATGTTGTCTAGCTTAATGAGTGCCTCTGCTATTATTGGGCCACCCATGATGTCTATGGTCTTTTACTATTTTACACACAATCAGGCTCCTTTTTTATTTGCAGGTGCTCCTTTTGTGCTAGGAGGGGTTTTAATGTTAATAAGCACTGTTATAGCTTTCTACTCCTTTAAACAAAAAAAGGAATAAGCCATTTTAGAACCTTTCTTATGGCATTAGTGGTCGGCTTTTAAAAGAGCATACTAAATTACATTTAAAAAAGACGCTTCACACTGGTTCTAAGGAGCTTCACACAGGTGTGAAGACTCTTATAACTGCTGTGAGAGCCTTTATAACCACTGTGAAGGTGTTTATAACTACTGTGAAGACGCTAATAACTGCTGTGAGAGCCTTTATAACCACTGTGAAGGTGTTTATAACTACTGTGAAGACGCTAATAACTGCTGTGAAAGCCTTTATAACTACTGTGAAAGCCCTTATAACTGCTGTGAAGGTGCTTATAATCACTGTGAAGACGCTAATAACTGCTGTGAAAGCCCTTATAACTGCTGTGAAGATTTTACAAGAGTGGCGAAGTATATTAAATTAAAAACAAATAATGATTAGTATAATCAATAATTGCCTTTCCTTTTAAAAGGATATCAGCGCCAATAATACCATCAATAGGTGGCACGCCATAGTTAGCCAAAACCACATTAACATGAGTTAAATCAAAAACAACAAAAGTAAAATCAGTTGTTTTCCAAGTAGACAGTTGTACTTTATTTTTTTTAGATAATTGAGTAAACATATCGGTAGAACTTGCGCTTGCGGCTTTAGTCTCGGAATGTTCAGTGGCTAAATTAAATTTAGTTACACAGTTAAAACCTAAACAACTGTTAGAAGCTCCTGTGTCTAAAATAAACCATCCAACTACGTCATTTACTTTGGCTTTCAAAACCAAATGTTGCGTTTTCAGGATTTTAAATTTAATTTTTTTATATTTTTTTTGTTCTAAAAATTCTTTTAACTCGGTCATATATGGAAATAAAAGACCAAAATACAACTTTTAGTCTAATTTTATTAATCAAAAAAGCCCTTAGTTAAAGTAACTAAAGGCTCTTTCTCAACTTAAAAAAATTACTCAAACACAAAAAAGTTATTTATTTTCTAAAATTAAATATTGCCAAGGTTTTAACCTAATGGGTGCATCTGCTTCAAATGAAATGTTGTTACCCGTTTTATATTCTGTAAAATTTCCTTTTAATTCTATTTTAGCTTCAATAGGTTGCTTAGATAAGTTACTTATAAATAGTACTTTCTTACCTTCTTTTTCTCGTTCAAAAGCAAAAACTGCATCCTCGTTTGAAGTTTTAATTTTTTTGAAACTTGCTGGATTTTTTCCTCCGTTTAAGGCTGGGTTATTCTTTTTAAGCGCACCAAGTTTGGCGCGTAATTCCCAATGTTTTCCTTTCTGTTTTGGAATAACATCTTTTTCAAAAAATTTCAAGCTATGATCTAGTCCATATTCGTCTCCACTATAAATCAATGGCATACCAGGAAGTAAATAAGTTAAGGCGGTCATTGTTTCTTCGGCGTCTCCTAATCTACTTTTCATGGTTCCGTTCCAAGAATTTTCATCATGATTGTCAACAAAATTCATCAAAATATCATCTGTTTCATATTGCTCATTTCTTTTTTTCATATAGGCATTAAGCTGGTTTACGGCTTCTTTTCCTTGTGCAATTTTATTTAATGTGTGATGCCCTTCCCAAGCATATACCATGTCAAATAAATCCTCTTTTGCTAATTCGGGCTCCCATGCTTCTGCTAGCATAAAAATATTTTTTTGTTTTCTTAGTTGAGGTATACACTGCTTCCAAAAATCTAATGGCACATTACTAGCTACATCACAACGAAATCCATCAATATTCTCGTTTTTAATCCAGAACTGCATGTCGGCAATCATTTCTTTTCTCAACTCTTGATTATTATAATTAAGATCTGCCACATCAGTCCATCCCCAAGACTTACCTGTTTCTGGATTAATCGGATCAATAATTTCTCCTTTTTCGTTTTTAGTATAAAACTCCGGATGCTCTTTTATCCAAACATGATCCCACCCCGTGTGATTGGGTACCCAATCTAAAATAACATACATTCCGTTTTCATGAGCGGTTTTCACTAAGTTTCTAAAATCTTCCATAGTGCCAAACTCAGGATTTACTTTTTTGAAATTAGAAACGGCATAGTAACTTCCAAGATATTTATGTTGTTCTTCTTTAGGCATTTCTGAAGCAAACTTACTATTGTCGCCACCTGTTGCTTTTCTTTTCGTTTGAGAAATTGGAAAAATAGGCATTACCCAAATAATTTTTACTCCTAATTCTTTCAACTGAGGAATGTCTTTAGTAAAGGCATTGAAAGTACCTTCAGGCGAATATTGTCGAATGTTAGCTTCATAAATGACAGCGTTTTCTAAGTCAGAAGAATTAAGATAGTAACCTGTTGGCGGAACAAAATTTACATTAGATACTTTCTTTGACGAATTACAAGCTACTATTGAAAGTAGAACGATGAGTGATAACGTAATTTTTTTCATCTTTTATTTTTATTTTTTAAACAAAAAAAGCAAAGGAACTGATAGTCTGCTTTTCCAAGCATTTTCAGTATGATCTGCTGCATCAAATCTTTTATTTTCAGTTGAAAAAGCATCGTAGCCTTTCACTTTTAAAATTTCAGACACTCTATTTTGGTAAGGTAAATAATAAGCGTCTAGTGTTTCCGTACCATAATCAAAATAAATTTTATGTGTTTTTGATTGAGGCAGATGCTCCATTAAATAACTAAAAATAGCTTTAGGAATGGGATTGTGTTCTAAATTCTTTAAGCCAATCCAATGAGTAGATAAGCAAGCCGCTTTACCAAAAACATTAGGATATTCGCAAAGTGCATACATAGAAATTAATCCGCCCATACTAGAACCCATAATTGCTGTTTTTGAAGCCTTTGTTTCAACAGAATAAGTAGAATCCACATAAGGTTTTACTTCATTTACAATGAATTTTAAATAGTTATCAGCTGATAAGCTATTGAAATTTAACCCTAAAGAAGTTGCATTATCTAATATTATGTTCTTTTCTTCTTTAGTTAGATAATCCATTGCTTTTTGTGGAAAATAATCCAAATAACGTACTTGAGGTATGTTCCAAATAGCAACCACAATGACATCATTAATTTGTTGGTTTAAGATTAATTGCGATATGGTTTCATCTACCCCCCACTCTTGTTTATTCCACGTTGTTTTACCATCAAACAACATTTGCCCATCATGCATATATAGCACTTCATATTTTTTAGCATTGGAATACCCTTTTGGCAACCAAACATCTACTGTTCGAACTTGAACATGTTTTGAAGGAAATGCTATTATTCGATGAATTGTGCCTTCAAAATCAAGTTTATTAGGTAGCACTTCATAGGCTGGAATTTCTTGTGAAAACCCAAAAGACCAAAACCATATGAAAATCCAATATTTCATTTATTTTAATTCTAAAATCAAAGCCGATTTCCCTTCGATAGAAAGTTCCTCTTTTAAACTAATTTCTTTTCCAGAAAGCACATCTTTTCCTTTTGTAAAAGATTTAATATTCTCTTGGAATCGCGATACATTTAATATTTGCGATTGAGGATTGTTGTTAATAACTACCATAACCGTTTCTTTTTCATTGTGACGAAAATATACATATATGTTATTTTCAGGTATATAATGTGTTAGTTTTCCGGTATGAATAACTTCCTTGTTTTTTCTCCAATTCAAAATTTTCTTGGAAAAATCGAAAAATTTTGCTTGTTCCACTGTTCTTCCGCTCGCAGAAAATGCATTGTTAGCGTCACCTTTCCAACCGCCAGGGAAATCTTGACGAATATCTGCATCGCCTTTCCCTTTGTCGCCCGCCATACCAATTTCAGAACCATAATACAATTGTGGAATTCCTCTCATGGTTGCCATAATGGTCATCCCTAATTGATACTTTTGGAAATTATTTTGATAAATTTGATTGAAACGACCTGTATCATGATTCTCTAAGAAAATCAGCAAATTATTTGGGTTAGCATACAAGAAGTCATTAACAAAATTCTCATAAAATTTAATCATTCCATTGCTCCAATCGGCTCTATCTTCATTGAAAACGTTTCCAAAAACATCATGTAAAGTAAAATCCATTACACTAGGTAAATATGAATTATAACTTTGAATTTTAGCAATTGGACTGTCTTTTTGCCAATAGGAAATTTGAGCTTGATCGTGCATCCAAACCTCTCCTACTATATTAAAATTTGGATATTCGTCTGTAATGGCTTTTGTCCATTTTGCAATACCTATTTTATCGTTGTAAGAATAAGTATCGACACGGAATCCATCTAAATCAGCATATTCAATCCACCAAATTGCATTTTGAATTAAGTAATTCAATACCAAAGGATTCGACTGATTTAAATCAGGCATGCTTGGCACAAACCAACCGTCCATACAGTATTTAGCATCGCGTTTTGATCCATTACTATCATATTGCGTTGTCATGCGATAATTGCTTTGTGCATATCCAGGAAACTGATGAAACCAATCATAAGAAGGCATATCTTTAAACATCCAATGTTCAGCCCCCCAATGATTGGTTACATAGTCCATAACTAACTTCAAATCTTTTTTATGCATTTCAGCAGCTAACTGCTTGTATTCTTCATTAGTTCCATAGCGTGGATCAATTCTATATACATCTGATTGACCGTAAGTGTGATATGAATAGCCTTTGTCGTTGTCTTCACACATTGGCGTGCTCCAAATGGCTGTTGCCCCTAATTCTTTGATGTAATCTAAGTTATTGATGATGCCTTGAATATCACCACCATGTCGTCCGCCTGACAAACTTCTATTGGCTTTTTCTTGTAATTCAGGCGAAGAATCGTTATTTGGATTTCCATTTGCAAAACGATCTGGCATTAACAAATACATCACATCAGAAGCATCAAAACTTTTTCGAAGTGCCGAATTGGGTCTTCTTTTTTTGATTTCGAAATTTCTTTTGAATGATTTTTTACCATTGGTAAACGTAAATTGCAGTTCTTGTACTTTTACATTTTTAGTATCAATCGTAACGAAAAGATAGTTCGGATTTTCGGTTTTAGTTATATTAGTAATTACAATATTATTAGAAACCTGCACGGAATTTTGAGCGATATTCTTTCCGTAAAACAATACTTGAACTTCACTTTTATTCATGCCTTCGTACCAAAACGGTGGTTCCATTCGGTCAATTTGAGCCGAAACATTGTTTGAAAATGTAATTAAGAATAATAGAATTATTTTTTTCATAGCTTACTTTTTGTCATCCTGAACTCGTTTCAAGATCTATTTTAATTTAATGAGAAGCTGAAACAAGTTCAGCTTGACAAGAATTTTGATTTTCCTTTTATTTAAGCTCAACAATACTAATAGCATAGCCACCACCTGCTGCCGTTCTCAATTGCAGTTTAGTTTTATTAGTTACTTTTTGCTTGGAAATTTTATAAGCTTGTGGATTAGTCTTGTAATCTGCGTTGGCAGCATCAGCATAAATAGTAGCTTCGTATTTTTTTCCTTCTTCTAAGAAATCTAATGAAACTGATGAAATTCTGGCTTTGTATCCATTTGAATTTCCAACGAACCAATTGTTAGAATTTTTATCTTTTCTAGCAATAGTGACATAATAGCCAGGTTCTGCTTCTAAATACTTTGTAGTAGCCCATTCAACCGGAACATCTTTTATGAATTGGAACGCATCTAAGAATCGGTTGTAGTTTTCTGGTAAATCGGCAGCCATTTGAAGTGGCGAATACATAACAACATACAATCCTAGTTGATTTGCCAAAGTTGTATTTACATGCGAATTGTTGTTAGGATTTAATTTTGCAATATCCATTTCAAAAATTCCTGGTGTATAATCCATAGGACCACCAATTAATCTAGTAAAAGGTAAAATAGTAGTATGATTAGCTTTTGAACCACCAAAAGCCTGAAATTCAGTACCTCTAGCCGATTCATTTCCTATCATATTAGGGTATGTTCTACAAATTCCGGTAGGACGAACCGCTTCATGGGCATTAATCATGATTTTATAATCAGCAGCTTTCTCAATTACATATTGATAGTGATTTAATATTGACTGACTATAATGGTGCTCACCTAAAGGAAGAATATTACCTACATATCCTGTTTTCGCCGCTTCATACCCATTTGCTTTCATGAATTGGAAAGCCTTATCTAAATGTCGTTCATAGTTTCGAGTTGAACCCGAGGTTTCATGATGCATAATCATCTTAATTCCTTTTGATTTAGCATACTCATGAATTGCTTTTACATCAAAATCAGGATAAGGAGTTACAAAATCAAACACATAATCCTTTTCATGTCCAAACCAATCTTCCCATCCTTCATTCCATCCTTCAACTAAAACGGCATCAAACCCATGAAGAGCAGCAAAGTCAATATACTCTTTTACGTGTTTAGTATTTGCCGCATGCTTTCCATTTGGTTTAGCTTTAGTGAAGTCAGTCACTCCTAATTGCACAGAAGGTACTTCATCGGTGTAAGCCCAAGAGCTTTTTCCAGTAATCATTTCCCACCAAACACCAATATATTTTACAGGTTTAATCCAAGAAGTATGTTCAATTTTACATGGTTCATTAAGATTTAATGTTATTCTAGAAGCCAATACATCACGTGCATCGGCACTTGCAATAATAGTTCTCCAAGGAGAAACACATGGAGCTTGTAAATGCCCTTTATTTCCCATGGAATCAGGTGTTAAATGTGATTGAAAAACTAAGTTCTTATCATCTAAATTCAAATGCATGCAAGAATAATTAATCAAAGCGGCTTCGTGAATGTTGATGTAAATTCCGTCTGCAGTTTTTAACATTAAAGACGTTTGAACTCCAGTATCTGAGAATTGTTTTTGAGAAGCGTTTTCAGAAACAGCACCACGGAATAACTTTCTAATTTCGGTTAATTTACTTTCTGTAAAATCGTATTCTTGCGTATCGTAATCACCTGGAATCCAAAATGCGGTGTGATCGCCAGTCATAGCGAACTCGGTACGTTCTTCTTTTACAACAAAATACGTTAGGTTTTTTTGTTCTGGAAATTCGTAACGAAAACCTAAACCATCATTGAATAATCGAAAACGAATGATCACTTGTCTTTCAGTCTCATTTTGTTTTAATTTTAGGGCTAATTCGTTATAATAATTGCGAATTTCGGTTTCTTCTCCCCAAACGGTTTTCCAAGTTTCATCGAAAGTGTTTCGAACTTCGTTTACCAATGTAAAATCACTCAATAATGACTTTTTATCTTTTTGAAGTTCTAAACCTAACTTACTTTTTTTTATGATTTCTTTGTTTTTTAAGAAAAGTTGATACGTTGGAGTACCATCATTTTCTAGAGCGAAAACCAATTTAAAATTTCCATTAGGCGATTTTAATTCTTGAGAAAAACTATAAAAAAAGGAAGTTAATCCAACTAAAAAAGCAACGAAATATTTTACCATAATACTAACTAATTAATTGTGAACCTCCATTAATAATTACTTCCAAAGCTTGGTTCCCTTCTGTAGAAACAGAAGCTCCTTCATGCGTTACATTTACTTTGACAATAGTATTTCTAAAGTTTATTTTAAACGAGTAGCCTTTCCATTCTTTAGGAATTCTTGGTTCAAAAGTTAATTTATCTTGCTTAACTCTCATTCCACCAAAACCCTCTACAATACTCATCCAAGTACCTGCCATAGAAGTAATGTGTAAACCTTCATGCACTTCTTTATTATAATCGTCCAGATCTAATCGAGAAGTTCTTAAGTAAAAAGTATAAGCCTGTTCCATTCTTCCTAAAACTGCTGCTTGAATGGCATGAACACAAGGTGAAAGAGAACTTTCATGAACAGTAAATGGTTCATAGAAATCAAAATGACGTTCCAGAGCTTCCTTAGTAAAATGATCTTCAAAGAAATAAAAACCTTGTAATGTATCAGCTTGTTTAATGTAAGGTGAACGTAAAATCCTATCCCATGACCACTTTTGATTGATAGGTCGTTGTGATACATCTAAATTAGCTACTGTTATTAATTCCTTATCTAAAAAACCATCTTGCTGTAAAAACACACCCAACTCTTCTGAGTAAGGAAAATACATGTTATCTGCAACCTCTTTCCAACCATCCATTTCAGCTTGAGAAAGTTTAACTTTATTCATGATTCTTACGTAATCTGATGAATATTCGTCATTCACTTTTACTATTTGTTCTAACGTATAATCGATACACCATTTAGCTATATAGTTTGTGTACCAATTGTTATTTACATTATTTTCATACTCATTTGGACCTGTAACCCCTAAAATAACATATTGGTTTTTATGTGTTGAAAAAGTTGCTCTTTGGTGCCAAAAACGAGCAATTCCTATTAAAACTTCTAAGCCTTTTTCTGGGATGTAACTATAATCTCCAGTGAATCGATGATAATTAAAAATAGCAAAAGCAATAGCACCATTTCGATGAATTTCCTCAAACGTAATTTCCCATTCATTATGACATTCTTCTCCATTCATAGTTACCATAGGATACAAAGCAGCGCCATTTTTAAAACCCAATTTCTCTGCATTTTCTATTGCCTTATCCAATTGATTATATCGATAAGCTAATAAATTTCTAGCGACACTTTGATTTTTTGTAGCCATATAGAAAGGAATACAATATGCTTCAGTATCCCAATAAGTTGATCCCCCATATTTTTCTCCAGTAAAACCTTTTGGGCCGATGTTTAAACGAGAATCCTTTCCAAGATATGTTTGATTCAATTGAAAAATATTGAAACGAATGCCTTGTTGTGCTTTTACATCGCCATCAATAGTAATATCGCTCATTTCCCAAATTTTTGCCCAAGCGTTTTTTTGATTTTCTAGCAAGGTATCAAAACCAAGATCTAATCCTTTTTGAATCACGCTTTTGGCAGCCACAATTAACGATTCAACTGGATGATTGATCGAAGAAACATATCCCCCAAATTTTTGAATACTTACCGTTTGCCCTTTTAATGCTGCAATTTCATAAGAGTAAGCAAGTGCATGTGCTGACTTATTACTTTCAACAGGTTTCACATTTGTTATGACATTATTAATGTAAATACTGTTGTGCATAAAAGTTGCAACAGTAAAATGTGTTTTTAAGGTACGAGCTATTACAAAAGCCTGATTATCTGACTCATGAATACTTAATGTTTCCCAAAATCGTTCTTCCCAATTGGTATCCTCATTTTCGATTCCAGTATCAACAAAAGGTTTAAAAACAACTTTTGCTTCAGTATTCATTGGAGTTACTGCATAACGAATAGCTCCTAATTCATCTAAATCCAATGATAAAAATCGGACTGCATTTACATGAACTTGAATACCGTTTTGTAGCGTAGCTTCAAAAGATCGACTTAACCAACCTTCTTTCATATTCAATTCACGTCTAAAGTTTTCTACTTTTTGACATGTTGCTAAATCTAAATTTTCGCCATTGACTTCAACATGAATACCAATCCAATTTGGTGCATTTAAAACCTTAGCAAAATATTCAGGATAACCATTTTTCCACCAACCTACTTTTGTTTTATCAGGATAATATACACCAGCTATGTAACTACCTTGAAATGTACTTCCTGAATAATATTCTTCAAAATTGGCACGTTGTCCCATTGCACCGTTACCAATACTAAATAAGCTTTCAGACGATTTAACTCGCGCTACGTCAAATCCTTCTTCAATAATCGACCAATTATTGGGTATAATATAATCTTGATTCATTTTCTCTTAATTATCAATTCTCAATTTGTCTTAAAGACAAGTACTAATTGTTTATTATATCTAATAAAAAGGAATTAGATATAGTTGTAAAATCATTAAAACAGAAATCTGCTTCATGTAACACCTGTTGTGATCCAATTCCAACACTAATCATTTGTGCTGCATTAGCAGCTTGAATTCCAGCTAGTGAATCCTCGAAAACAACACATGCTTCGTTTGGCATTTTCACTTTTAGTGCTCCTTGTAAAAAAACTTCAGGATCAGGTTTAGCATTAGTTACATCATTGCCATCAACTAGGGCATCGAAATAATGAATAATTTTTGCTTTTTCTAATATTGGTTTTGCATTTTTACTTGCTGAACCTAAAACTATTTTTTGCCCTTGCTCTTTTAAAAAATTAAGAACACGAACGACACCTGGAAGAATTTCACTCTCATTCATTTTCTCTATATAAGACAAATAATCTTTGTTTTTTTGAAGCAAACACTTTTCTTTCTCTATTTGAGATAAAGTAACATTCCCTATGTCTAAAATAATCTCAAGGGAACGAACCCTGCTAACACCTTTTAATAATTCATTATCCTCTTGAGTAAAAGGAATCCCTAAAGAATCGGCCATTTTTTTCCATGCCAAAAAGTGGTATTTAGCAGTATCAACTATTACACCATCTAAATCGAATATAAATACCTTTTTATTCATTGCTTATACTTATCTATCTTTAGAATCTTTTACTTTGAGCACTAACCAAGCAGCAATAAAAAAGCTTACACCACTCATAACGATAGCAAAAATGGCATGGTCTTGATATAAATACTTAACAAGAGGTCCACCTATAATTGCATTGACGATTTGAGGAATCACAATAAAGAAATTAAAAATTCCCATATAAACTCCCATTTTCTTTGGCTGAATAGAACCAGCTAAAATAGCATAAGGCATAGCCAAAATACTTGCCCAAGCAAAACCAACAAGAATCATGGAAAAAATTAAGGCTTCTTTATTAGGCATAAAATACATAGAAATCAACCCGATTCCTCCCAACACAAGAGAAATCGCATGTGTTTTTTTTCTTCCTATTTTTTTAGCTATAAAAGGTAACATAAATGCTACCAATGCTGAAACTGCATTGTAAACACCAAAAATGATTCCCACCCAGTCTCCTGCAGATTGAAAATCAGCACTTTTTGTATCTTCAATACTTAATCCATAAATATGTTGAGCAATTGCTGGTGTAGTAAACACCCACATACCAAAAAGACCAAACCAAGAAAAAAATTGCACCCAACTCAATTGACGCATTGTTTCTGGCATTCTAGCAAAATCTGAAAAAACATCTGAAAGTTTAGCTTCTTTATCAACTATTGCTTCTTTGTGATCTAGCTCGTCTCTAAATTGTTCTAGTTCTTCAGGTGAATATTCCTTGGTTGTAAAAATGGTGATTAATATTGAGCCTACTAAAATTATTGCCCCTATACTAAATGAATAAATTAAGTTTTGAGGAACTGCTGAAGTCATTGAAGATTGATTACTAATTCCAAACCAATTGGTCAAAACATATGGTAACCAAGAACCTAAAACCGCTCCAAAACCAATTAATGCAGTTTGAATACTAAATCCTAGTGTATGTTGATCTACCCTTAAATTGTCACCCACAAGTGCACGAAATGGTTCCATCGCAATGTTAAATGAAGCATCCATAATCATTAACATTCCAGCGCCAACCCACAAGGCTGGCATAAATGCAATAAAAATTTCTGCTTGAGGCATCAAGATTAATCCAATCGAAGCAAATAAAGCTCCAGCCAGAAAAAAAGGTTTCCTTCTTCCAAAAGTTGACCAAGTATTATCACTATAATGTCCTATAACAGGCTGAACTATGAGCCCCATAAGAGGAGCAATAATCCAAAACCATGAAAGTTCGTGAACATCAGCACCAAAAATTTGAAGAATCCTACTTGCATTTGCATTTTGCAAGGCAAAACCCATCTGAATTCCTAAGAATCCGAAACTCATGTTCCAAATTTCCAAGAAACTTAATTTACGCTTTTCCATTTATCGTAATTAGTTATTAATACTACGATAAGCGTTATTTATGCTTATCAAAACTTGTTAGGTGAAGTGAAATATATAAGCTTTGATTATTACAAATATAGAATAAAAAAAAGGTAACTTTTACATCTTTAACAAATTTTATTGATTATAAAAAGTAAATTTAAAAAACACAAAGTATTGTTTTTCAATGTTTTAAAAACAACTATCACGTTGTCGTAGATTCTCTAAAAACTAAATTTGTTTCAATTATTTCTGTAGTATATTGTTCCTCTTCCTCTTCTTTTTCTAAACGATTAATTAACATTTTAGCTGCTTTTCGTCCCATTTTAATTCCATTTTGGCTTACAGTAGTGATTGTTGGTGAAGAAAATTGGGAAATAATTCCGTCTGTAAAACCAATTACTGATAAATCTTGAGGCACTTTTTTACCTAATTGATTTGCAATTTTTATAGCATTTACAGCAAACAACTCATTTACAGCAAAAATAGCATCTATACTGTTTCTGTTAATTAATTCTTCTATTTGATCCTTACAATGTTCAATATCTTCGATCTTTAAAATCAAATTTTCATTTACTTTTAAATTATGATCTTTAAATGCTTTTAGGTAACCTTCCGTTCTTAATTTACCTACACTCACATAATCAACCGTGGTGATTAGAGCTATGTTTTTAAAACCTTTTTCTATAAAAAAATGAACAGCGTCATATGCAGCTAATTGATCATCTATAATTACTTTATCACAAAATACATCATTCGTAACTCTATCAAATAAAACAATAGGCATTCCTTGATTTATGGCTTCTTCAATATGATGAAAATCTTTTTTTAATTGTGTTTCTTTTGAAAGCGACATAATGAATCCATCGGTACTTCCACTTGCGAGCATTTCTAAATTGATGACTTCTTTATCAAATGATTCATCTGATAAACAAACGATTACATTATATCCTTCTTCATTAGCTACTTGTTCAATTCCGCTAATTACTGTTGCAAAAAAATGATGTACAATTTCAGGAATAATTACTCCAATTGTTTTAGTTTTTTTATTCTTTAAACTTAATGCAATATTATTTGGCTTATAATTATAAAGCTTCGCAAAAGCTTGAACCTTTTGTCTTGTTTCTTCGCTAATTTCATGACTATCCCTTAAAGATTTAGAAACAGTTGATATTGAAATATCCAATTCTTTTGCAATCTGTTTAAGTGTAACTTTTCTTCTCATCAGAAAATTATTTTTTTTGAAATGACAATTTATTGTTTTTTAAATTATTTATTGTATAAAATTCACAAGTTTTTTTCAATAAAACTATAAAGTTTTCAACACGAAAACGTTTTCGATGGTGTTTTTCAGAGACTTAACTTTTTTTTGTGATTTATTTACATAATTTTAACAATTGAAGTGAAAATATAAGCAACTAAAAACAGACAATTAACTTAAACAATTTGTATGAAAACTACGTTAAAAAAAATGCTATTTTTTGTGCTCCTGTTGCCATTAAGTATGTTCTCACAGAGCGTAATTAAAGGTAGGGTTGTAGACAGTGGAAATGCTCAACCACTAGCAGGCGTAACGGTAGCCATTACAGGTACAAAAACTGCTACCAGTACTGACAATCAAGGTAATTTTACCTTAAAAAACGTAAAAAACGGAAACACAATTACGTTCTCTTTCATAGGATTCAACTCCCAAACAATCACCTATAATGGTCAATCTTCCATTGAGGTATCAATGGTTGCAGGAGATAAATCCATAGATGAAATTGTAGTTATTGGATATGGAAAAGTGAAAAAGAAAGATGCCACTGGTTCTGTTACACAAATAACTTCAAAAGAGTTTAACAAAGGAGCTACACCTACGGTAGAAAATTTATTAAACGGAAGAGTTGCAGGTGTCCAAATTTCAACAGGCGGTGGCCCAGCTTCGGGTTCTGCTATACGAATTAGAGGAGGATCCTCATTATCTGCTAACAACGAACCATTAATTGTGGTAGATGGATTACCTTTATCGGGATCGAACGAAGGAACTCCTTCAGGATCAAGAAATTTCTTAGCCACCATTGACCCAGCTACTATTGAATCTATTACTGTTTTAAAGGATGCAGCTTCAACTGCTATTTATGGATCAAGAGCTTCAAATGGTGTCATTTTAATTACAACCAAAAAAGGAGGAAAAAATCTTAGTGTTGAATACAATTTTCAATATGGATCAGGAAAAAACAAAAGAAAAATTAATGTATTAAACTCAAAACAATTTGTTAATGCTATAGAAACTTACTATCCAGATTTAACAAATCAATTAGGTATTGATGATCCAACAACTACAGCTACTGACAATTTATTAACTCCTGGAATTATTGAAGGAAGATTATTGTATGATACTGATTGGCAAGATGAAATTTACAGAAGAACAGATTATGTAGTAAACACTCTTAATTTAGGCGGAAGTTTATTCAATAAAATACCAACTCGTTTAACCGTTAGTAATACTTACCAAGAAGGATTAGTTTTAACAGATAGATTTAACAGAACGAATTTTGGACTTGCTTTAAGCCCTAATTTTTTTGACAATCACCTTAAATTAAATGTAAATGCTAACTATTCAAATGAAAAAAATAAATTTGCTGCTACACCCATAGGAGCAGCATTGAGAATGGATCCTACAAAACCTGTTTACAGTGGAAATAGTGATTGGGGTGGTTTTACAGAATTTTTATTAAACACAACAACTAGTCAATTGGCTTCTGGAGGTACAAGAAACCCTGTTGGAAATATTTTATTGAATGATAATAGTTCCAATGTAAATCGTTTCTTTGGTAATTTCCAAGTAGATTATAAATTCCATTTTTTACCAGAATTACGAGCTGTAGTAAATATTGGCATTGATCAATCTAAAGGAAAAGGAGTAAACCAAACTTCAAAAAGTTCATCAGTAGCTTTCAGCGTTGATAATGGAACCTTACAAAGCAATAAATTAGGTAACTATAATACCTACTCTTCTGATTTAACAAATAAATTATTTGATGGATATTTAAACTATAACAAAAAATTTGGTAAACTTGAGTTGGATGCAACAGCTGGATATTCATATCAAAAATTTGAAAGAAAAGTTTTTGGTTCAGGAAATATCTACAATCAAAACGAAGCACCAGATACTTATACTGCACCAGATTTAGTATTAATTGGTTTCTTTGGCAGAACTAATTTTACATGGAATGATAGATACATCTTATCTTTATCTTACAGAAGAGATGGGTCATCACGTTTTCCAAAAGATGAAAAATACGGAAATTTCCCAGGTGCATCTGTTGCATGGAAAATCAACAAAGACTTATTTACTGAAAGTAAAGTTATATCAGACTTAAAGCTTAGAGCAGGTTGGGGTGTAACTGGTCAACAAGATTTATACGAAAACGATTACTTTCTAAATAGATACCAAACAGGTAATCCTGATTCTCAATATACATTTGGCAACAGTAGCTATATAATTGGAATACCTCTTCCTTTGAATAACAAATTAAAATGGGAGGTAACCACAAACTACAACTTAGGTATTGACTATGGCTTATTTAATAATAGACTATCAGGTAGCTTAGATGTTTTTTACAAGGAATCAACAGACTTATTATTTAGGGAAGCGCCTTTTGCTGATGGATCTAACTTTTCAAACAAAGGACCTCAAAATATTGGAAGTTTTACAACAAAAGGAATTGAATTCAATATCAACGCTGATATTTTTAGAGATACAGCCTTTAAATGGAATTTAAATTTTAACACGTCTACTTACGAAAGAAGAATTAAAGAGTTACCCGCTGGAGATGATTTACCTCAAGGATGGATTGGTGGCGGTACAGGAGGCGCAATTCAAATTCATAGTCAAGGATGGACACCAAATTCATTCTATGTTTACAAACAATTATATAATGCTGCAGGCATGCCGATTGAAGGTGTTTTTGCTGATATAAATGGGGACGGAATTGTGAATGAAAACGACCGTTATATCTATAAAAATCCAGACCCAAATATATTGTTTGGTTTTCAATCTAACATGAGTTACAAAAATTTTGATCTAGCTTTTAACTTAAGAGCAAGTATCGGAAATAAACTTTACAACAATGTTAATTCTGCTAATGCCTATACTAACTTTTTAAGAGATGTAGGAAGTACAGTAGGAAATATACCTACAGCAACTTTCGAAAGTGGTTTTGCTAGCTCAGGTAACAATGTAATTTTCTCTGATTATTATATTGAAGATGCTTCGTTTCTACGCGTTGACAATATCACTTTTGGATATACATTCCCTCAAACCGAAAAAAGAAAATCAACCATTCGATTGACTGCAGGCATACAAAATCCAAATTTCTTATTATTCACAAAATATTCTGGTTTAGATCCGGAGGTATTTGGTGGAATAGACAATACTATTTATCCTAGACAAGAGCAAATCTTAGTTGGTGTAAATGTTAAATTTTAAAAAAATAACTATGATACAGTTTAAATCAAAATTAATCGCATTAGTTGGTGTTATAGTTCTCAACTATTCATGTACCAACGATTTAGACGTTACTCCAAAAGATGATGATATATTTTTATCCGAAAATTTTTTCAACAACCCTAACTCTTATAAACAGGGATTAGCTGGTGTTTATGGAAATCTATCACTTACTGGAATAACAGGAGCAGGATCGTCTAATATTCAAGGATTAGACCCAGGAACAAGTCAATATGGTCGTTGCTTGTGGTACTTACAAAACTTAAGCACAGATGAGGTAATTTGGAGTTATGAAAACGACCCAGGTGTAGCTGAAATTCAAAGAAATACTTGGACTTCAAATAATCCAATTATTTTGGGAATGTTTGCTCGCGGTATGGCACAAGTTGCATTTTGTAATGAATATTTAAGACAAACTACTTCTGAAAAACTGAATGAACGTGGAGTAACCGACGCTCAGTTAATTACAAATATTGCAGATTACAGAAATGAAGTTCGTGCACTTCGTGCATTAGCCTATTATCATTTAATGGATATGTTTGGTAAAGCTGCTTTCTACACAGAAAATGACCCTATCGGAATAGCTGGCCCGGAATACAATAGAGCACAATTATTCACATTCATTGAATCAGAATTAAATGCAATTTTACCTAATTTAAAAGCTCCAAGAACAAATGAATATGGTCGCGTTGACAAGGCTTTTGCTTGGATGATTTTAGGTAAAATGTATTTAAATGCGGAAGTTTACATTGGACAAAACAAATACAACGACTGTGTGAACATGTGTAACAATATTATCTCTGGTGGATATACATTAGAAAACAATTATTTAGATAATTTCAAAGCTGATAATCATACATCTA
>CAYNNB010000040.1:0-20615 GCA_964398425.1 uncultured Flavobacterium sp. | reverse complement strand
TTTCTTTTCTTCCCCATTCTGCTAAAGAAATATCTTTAACTTTGTATGGTACATACGGAATTGTTTTCGTACTCATTATTTTTACTAATTAATTTTTTATTTTTGAGGATGCAAATTTACAACATAAGTTTGTATTTTCTAAACATTAAGGGATTTTTTATGATTTGTTCACATATCTAATCATTTGAAAAACAACCATATAATTTTAAACCATTCAATAACTCACCTATGCCTTTTCATAGTTTTATCGAAATAAGTCCTTCAATCTCTGCCTACTTTTGGAAAAACACAGAAACAATTGAAGATTTATACACGGATGTTTTATTAAAAAAAAGTTCAATTGAACGATTAAAAGGCATGCAATCCATTGAACACAGAAAAGGATTTTTAGGGGTTCGTAAATTAATAGAATACATTGGCTACACTGATTTTGATTTGTTTTATGATCAAACGGGAAAACCTCATCTAATTCCAGAAACTAAACAGAAATCTACAGCTGAAGCAATAAAAACTAACCAACCAATCCCCAACATTAGGCACATTTCAATTTCTCACTCGCATGAATTTTCAAGTATTTGTATAAGTACTGACGAGAAAATTGGTATAGATTTAGAAAAAGTTAAAGATCGAGTGATGAGAATTGCACCAAGATTCATGGATATATCACATTTGGAAAATCTAACTCAGGAAGAACAATTAAAAAAAGCAACAATCATTTGGGGAGTTAAAGAAGCCATTTTTAAAATTAAAAATGAAACTGGAATAAGTTTTCCGAGACATATTAACGAACTACCATTCACTTTAAATGACCAAGAGGGAACCGCCTTTTTAACCTATAACAATCATCAGGAATGTTATTGTTTCAAATTTTATGAAATTGAAAACTTTATCTTTGTCTGTGCTATACCAAAAAAATAAATTTTAGTCAAAAATCATTAGAATTGAATTTATAGAAAAGAATACCAACTTATTTTAATTTAAAAACTAAAATCCCCCCTTTTTAACTATTATGTTAGATTTTTTAATTGATTCTTATAAAAATGTTCCTCTTTGGAAAATTGTAGCAGAGGTTATTGTTTTTTTCTTTGGAATCATTAGTGTCTTTTTTGCAAAAAAAGAGCATATTTTAGTTTACCCTACAGGACTGATTTGCACACTAATAACGGTATATTTACTCTACATTGCTCATTATTATGGAGAAGTTATATTAAATTCTTACTATTCAATTATGAGTTTTTATGGATGGTACAAATGGAGTAAAAAGAGTGATAAACCTGATTTGAAAATTTCGAGAACATCACCAAAGGAAAAAAAAATAGGCCTTCTCATTTTCAGTATTACCGCATTACTAACATATTTTGTGTATGTTTTTTTTGATTATGAACTTGAAATTCCCAATTATATTGATATTTTTACATCTGGATTATTCTTTACCGCCATGTGGTATATGGCTTTAAAGAAAATTGAAAATTGGACACTCTACATTATTGGAGATGCTATTGCTGTTCCCTTGTTTATTTACAGAGGGTATAACCTATTAGCCTTACAATATGTGATTTTTACAATTTTAGCAATTTTAGCTTATTTAGAATGGAAAAAATATTTAGCGAAGCAGATTTAAAATACATTGTTCAAAGAGGAAATTCATTAGATAAAATTATGCAACAATTGCATTATTTTAAAAATGGTATTCCAAAAATCAATTTACATAAATGCGCTACCATTGGTGATGGTATTTGGAAGCTTAATTCCAAAGAACAAAATCAATACATTACTTACTTTGATGAGCACAAAATTCAATTTGAAATTGAAAAATTTGTTCCTGCATCTGGTGCTGCCACCCGTATGTTTCAGTTTCTTAATGAATTTCTAAACCAATTTGATCCAGAAACCGATACAATCACAAGTTACATCAACAAGTTTAAGGATCAAAACTTAAATATTTTCATTGTAGGAATACGAAATTTTCCTTTTCATCCAGAACTAAAAGCTAAAACAAGAGCGCTTTTTCCTGATTATATAAATTTTACTTCTGATCAGAAAATACATGCTATCATATACACTTTATTGAATGAAAAAGGTTTACATTTTGCTGCTAAACCTAAAGGCATATTGCCATTCCATGTAAAATCAGATTCTGTTTTCACACCTATTGACGAACATGTAGCAGAAACAATCTACTACCAAAAAGAAAACACAAAAGCTAAAATTCATTTTACAATCTCTAAAGAATTTAAATCCCATTTTGAGTCAATATTAAATAAATATAACCATATTGAAGTTAATTTTTCTTATCAAGATCAAACTAGTGATACAATTGCGGTAGAAGCCAATAACATGCCTTTTCGCTTAGAGAACAATGAACTTTTCTTTAGACCTGGAGGACATGGTGCACTTATAGAAAATTTAAATCAGCTTACCTCTGATGTTGTATTCATTAAAAACATTGATAATGTCGCTCAAAACAATATCAAAGATGGCATAGCTAACAAAAAAATATTAGGCGGAATTTTATTAGAAATTCAATCTCAAGTATTTAACTATTTAGTTGAATTGCAAGATGAAAATATTAGCGAATCAAAAATTAAAGACATCAAAAAATTTGTAGAAGAACGTCTATCAATGCCTTTATTAGATGAGTTTTCTATGTTTCAAAAAAACTATCAAAGAGAATATCTTATTAAAGTATTAAACCGTCCTATTCGAGTTTGTGGTATGGTCAAAAATGAAGGTGAACCTGGAGGAGGTCCATTTTGGGTAATTGATAGTAAAGGAAGACGCACATTACAAATTGTAGAATCCTCACAAGTAGATTTACAAAATATAAAACAAAAAGAGATATTTAAAAATTCAACGCACTTTAATCCCGTTGATTTAGTCTGCGGCATTAAAAACTTTAAAGGTGAAAAATTTGATTTAACAAAGTTTGTAGACCCAGACACGGCTTTCATTACTGAAAAAACAAAGAATGGAAAACCAATTAAAGCCTTTGAATTACCTGGCTTATGGAATGGTGCTATGGCAAAATGGATTACTATTTTTGTTGAAGTTCCACTTACAACATTCAATCCAGTAAAAACGGTTAATGATTTATTAAAACCCGCTCATCAACCCAACAATGAATAAAGAAATTTTGCTTTCTGAACTTCATTTTAAAGCAGTTCGCAGTAGTGGAGCTGGAGGGCAAAACGTCAATAAAGTTTCATCAAAAATGGTTTTAATTTTTGATGTATTTTCCACCTTTGGATTAAACGAAGAAGAAAAAGAACGAATTAAAGTTAAATTAAAAACTAAAATTTCACAAGAAAACCTATTAATCTTAACTTGTGATGAAGATCGGAGTCAACTTAAAAATAAAAAAATCATTACGCAACGTTTTTTTGAGCTAATAGATAAAGCACTACAAATACCAAAAACCAGAAAAGTTACTACGGTATCCCGAGCCGCTAAGGAAAAACGTTTACAAGAAAAAAAGAAAGCAGGAGAGATTAAAGCCAACAGAAGGAAATTAGACTTATAATTCAAAAACATTATTGAAGTTAAAATTTGAATTTTGAATTTAATTTTGAATTACTATCTTTGTTCCATCTCAAAGGGGTGCTTAGACACAATTTGTTTCGAAGCTGAGATTATACCCATAGAACCTGGGCGGGTAATGCTGCCAAGGAAAAGAGAAACTAACACTATTGAAGGCCAAAATAGCGTTTTCATTTCTCCACATTAATTTTATTATTTAACCCAAGAGTAATTACCCCTTTTATTCGTAAAATTTACGAATGATGTATTTATTCAAAAAAAAAAGAAAGTCGAAAGTCAAGGTCACTTTAAGTATTCTATTTGTATTCATTTCGATAAGTTCCTTTGCTCAAGAACAGCCTAAAGATTCTGTAAAATCAATTGAAGAAGTTTTAATTTCTGCAGTTAGAGCAAAAGAAAAAAACCCAGTAACTTTTACTAATGTCTCTAAAGAAGCTATTGCACCTAGAAATTTAGGTCAAGACATCCCAGTCTTGTTAAACTATTTACCTTCGGTCGTTACTACTACAGATGCTGGCGCAGGTGTAGGATACACCTACATGCGAGTAAGAGGAAGTGATGGCTCAAGAATTAATGTAACTTTAAATGGTATTCCTTTCAATGATAGTGAGAGTCAAGGCACTTTTTTTGTAAACTTACCTGACTTTGCTTCTTCTTTAGAAAGCATCCAATTACAAAGAGGAGTTGGTACTTCAACTAGTGGTGCTGGAGCATTTGGGGCAAGTGTTAACATGCAAACTAAAGCTGCTCAAAAAAATGCATATGCAGAAATAGCTAATTCTGTGGGAAGCTTTGGCACTAGAAAACACACTTTAACTTTTGGAACAGGATTAAACAACCATTTTGAAATGAATGCCCGAATCTCAAATATTCATTCTAACGGATATATAGATCGGGCGTCTAGTGATTTATTTGGTTACTTCTTTAATGCTAATTATATCACGAAAAACACTATAATAAAAGCTATTGCTTTTGGAGGTAAAGAAAAAACATATCAAGCTTGGAATGGACTTGAGGATGAAGAAAAGCTAAAAAACGACCGAACTTATAATTCAGTGGGACAATATACAGATGCCTCGGGTGCAATTAAATTCTATAATAATGAAATAGACAATTACAACCAAAATCATTTCCAGTTATTATGGAATCAGAAGTATGCAACCAATTGGCAATCTAATGTAGCTTTACACTACACCATTGGCAAAGGATATTTTGAGCAATACAAAGAAGACGCTTCTTTTACTGATTATAATCTACCTGCTTTTATGGGAATAACAACCACTGATTTAGTAAGAAAGCGTTGGTTAGACAATGACTTTTTTGGAGCAACTTACTCCATTAATTACAATACAAAGAAAACAGATATAATGATTGGAGGAGCAGCTAATCGATATCTTGGAAAGCACTTTGGAGAAGTGGTTTGGACTCAATATTATGTTCCAAGCAGAAATCGTTATTATGACAATTATGGAAATAAAGACGATGTAAATTTCTACACCAAAGCTTCCCAACAATTTGGTAAACTTAATATATTCGCCGATTTACAATACCGCATGGTCTTTTACAAAGCTAACAGCACAAAATTTGACGATGTTAATGACACATTTCGTTTTTTTAACCCAAAAGCAGGTTTGAATTACCAAATTAATTCATCTAATAACATTTATGCCTATTTTGGTATCGCTAACAAAGAACCAAGACGTGATGATTATGAAAACGGAGCTGCTAAACCAGAACAATTATTTGATTATGAATTAGGGTGGAAATATACTAGATCCAAAATCAAATTAAATGTAAATGCTTTTTTAATGCAATATAAAAACCAGTTAGTTCTAACTGGAGCTTTAAACGATGTTGGCTCACCAATTTTTGCTAACAGTGGAAGAAGCTACCGTGCTGGTTTAGAAATCGAATCTACCGTTAAACCTTACTATTGGCTATTTGTTTCGCCAAATATTACCTTAAGTCAAAATAAAAATCAAAATTTTTATTTCCAGCGTGATGGCCTACTAACTAATTTAGGTAATACCAACATTGCTTTTTCTCCTAACGTAATTATTGGAAACAATATTACCTTATTACCAGTTAAGCATTTTCAAGTTAGCCTACTTTCCAAATTTGTTAGCCAACAATACATGGGAAATATTGATGCCAAAAAATCTATTTTACCTGATTATTTTGTAAATGATTTAAGTGTAAATTATGAATGGAAGATCAATAAAGGCATTAAGACTATAGTTTTCTCTGGTTTATTGAATAATATTCTTAATAGAACTTATGAGTCAAACGGATATTTTTATACTTATGATGACAATTGGAGCAGCTCTACAGTTATTACCACCATTGAAGGAGCAGGATACTATCCTCAAGCAGGAATCAATTTCCTAGCAGGAATCAACATAAAATTTTAATTTAATAATTCTTAAAAATAAAAAGGTTAGTCTGATATCAAACTAACCTTTTTTAATTATAAACCCTCAATGTAGTAGCATCAATCATTTGGACCCTATACGCTTTCATCGGATATTGTTTTCCAGCGGCCAAACCAGTAAATAAACTATAACTTGCATTATCACAAGCACAAACTGCATTTACTCCTGTAATTGTCATAGTTGAACAATCGGCTAAAGCTTGATTTGGACAAGCTGCATCATAAGCTAAATAGTTACCACTTCCGGCATTAAAAACTATTACACCTCGAATTCCAGCTCCTGCTGTATTAACATAAACGGCATTAGAAGGATATACTAATGGATTATATTGAGGCAAGTTCATATTCAACATAATGTCAAAAGAATAATTAGGTAAATAAGGATTATTATTCACAGTATTATTTCGGTCTCTATCGCAAGAAGTAATAATGATTAATAATAAAAAAGAAAAATAACGTACCATATGATAATGTATAATAAAAATCAAATTTAATTTTTATATTTGACAAACTAAATATTAGTTAACAAAAAATATAAAAAATAGTGTATCTTTGTAAAAAGGAATCCCACATTCATGGGATTTTTTCTATTTTATAAAACTATGATATTATGAGTAAAGTATCTTATTATACAGCAGAAGGATTAAAGAAATTAAAAGACGAATTAGATCATTTAAAAGCAATTGAACGCCCTAAAGCTTCTCAAGCAATTGCTGAAGCAAGAGACAAAGGAGATTTATCTGAAAATGCAGAATATGATGCAGCTAAAGAAGCCCAAGGACTTCTAGAAATGAAAATTGCCAAAATGGAAGAATTAGTAGCTAATGCTCGAATCATAGACGAATCTACACTTGATGTATCTAAAGCTTTGGTGTTATCTACAGTAAAAATTAAAAATCAGGCTAATGGAATGGAGCTAAAATACACTTTAGTTGCTGAAAGTGAGGCTGATTTAAAAACAGGAAAAATTTCGGTAACTTCACCTATTGGAAAAGGATTATTAGGAAAAAAAGTAGGCGAAATTGCTGAAATTAGTGTACCTAATGGTAAATTAAATTTCGAAATTTTAGAAATCACACGTGACTAAATAATTGTTACTATTTTAATAATTAATCAAGACACCAATCTAAATAGTTGTTACAAAATTAGGCCACATTTCACTAATAAAACATTGGAAATTGGCTAGTTTATAAATTGAAAACAATACTATGAGCTCAATTTTTACCAAAATAGTAAACGGAGAAATTCCTTGCTACAAAATAGCTGAAGATGATAAGAACTTAGCTTTTTTAGATGTAAATCCTAATAGTAAAGGGCACACCCTATGTATTCCAAAACAAGAGATTAACAAGATTTTTGACATGGAAGAAGAGCATTACTTAGGACTTATGGCATTTTCTCGAAAAGTGGCTATTGCATTAGAAAAAGTGGTTCCATGCAAGAGAATTGGGGTAGCTGTCGTTGGACTTGAAGTTCCTCACGTACACGTTCATCTGATTCCATTACAAGATATGGAAGATATGCGATTCCAAAGAAAGACACAATTAACACCCGAAGCCTTCAGTGCATTAGCTACTGAAATTGCTTCCAACTTCTAAAAAAAGCGAGCCATTATTTGAAAATAAAGGCTCGCTTTTTTCAGAAAAACATGTCTCAATGGACTTTATTAAATATCAATTGCATAGTAGTGCCTTTACCTATTTCAGAGTGTACAACCCTTATTTTTCCTTTATGATAGTCACTCACAATTCTTTTAGTTAAAGACAATCCTAATCCCCAACCTCTTTTCTTAGAAGTATATCCTGGCTCAAATATTTTCTTAAATTTATTCTTAGGAATACCACTACCTGTATCTGTTACAGTGACATAAACTTGCTTTTCTCCTTCAACAATTTCAACGGACAATTTCCCTTTACCTTTCATCGCATCAATAGCATTTTTAACTAAATTTTCAATTGTCCAACTATGTAACGTTGGGTTGATATTTACATAAATAGTTTTATTTGGAGCTTTAAATTCAAACTCTACTTGTTTTGAAGTTCTCGACTGTAAGTATTCAAAAGAATATCTCGTTTCTTTTACAATATCTCTTTTTTCTACCAAAGGTTCTGAACCAATTTTTGAAAATCTATCTGTAATAGTCTGCAAACGATTGATATCTTTTTCAATTTCTTCTATAGTTATTGGATCAATATCCTCCATCTTTAATAACTCAAGCCATCCAATCAAAGAAGACAGTGGCGTTCCTATTTGATGAGCCGTTTCTTTTGCCATTCCAGCCCACAATTTATTTTGAGTAGCCATCTTTGTTGCCCGATAAAAATTATACACAACACCCCCAAATAAAAAGGCAACAAGCAACAAAGCAACAGGATAGTATTTCAATTTATTTAACATAGGTGAATCGCCGTAATACAACCAATAATAATCATTAGACGACCAATTTACCTTAATAGGCTGATTCTGATTTTTAATACTTTCAAAAAAATCTTTTAATTTCAACGAATCTTTTGCAATTAATGAATCAATATTTTTAGTATTAACAATATTGAGATTTTTATCTGTCAATATTAAAGGAATCGTTTTATTATTCTCAATAATATATGACGGCAATTGAATATCCGAATCCAGAGTTGCATTAATTAAACTTTTCTGAGCAGTTGCCCATAACTCCATTTTATTTCTTTCTTCCTCTTTAAAAATTTGAAAAAAACTATATGTATTCCATAAAATCAAGGAAGCTATTAAAAAAGAAGAAATAATAATGACCCAACGCGTCAGGTTACGCTTTTCAGAAAATTGCATGTTTTCAAATTTGAGTAAAAATAAAGTTTATTTTGTTAAAAGTCAAAAGTTAAGCAAAAACAACACTAAGACTTTGAATTCTATTTTTGAATGGTAAAAAAAAGTGCATTTTGAATTATATTTGCTAAAAAAACAAGACCAATGTTAAGTATCAACCCTAAAGAACTCGCACCAGCTAAATTACAGGGATATTTGCAAACCGCGGTATCACCAAGACCTATAGCATTTGCGAGTACAATAGACGAAAATGGAACACCTAATTTATCTCCATTTAGTTTTTTTAATGTATTCAGCAGTAATCCTCCAATATTAATTTTTTCACCTGCTCGACGAGTTCGCGACAACACGATTAAGCATACTTTAATCAATGTACAAGACACTAAAGAAGTAGTAATTAATATCGTTAACTATGATATGGTACAACAAATGAGTTTGTCGAGTACAGAATATCCTGACGGAATAAATGAGTTTGAAAAAGCTGGATTTACAATGCTAGCTTCTGATCTTATCAAGCCTTTTCGAGTAGCTGAGAGTCCAGTACAGTTTGAATGCAAAGTTAATGAAATAATAGCTTTAGGTGATCAAGGAGGGGCTGGTAATTTAGTCATTTGTGAAGTGGTAAAAATCCATATTTGTGAAGAAGTTTTGAATGAGAACAATATGATTGACCAACATAAAATTGATGTAGTATCAAGATTAGGTGGCAACTGGTACAGTAGAGCTAATGCTGGCTTATTTGAGGTTGAAAAACCATTAACCACTTTAGGCATTGGAGTAGATCAAATTCCAACTTTTATAAAAGAAAGTACGTTTTTCAATGGAAATGATTTAGGAAAACTAGGAAATGTAGAAAAAATTCCAACTCAAGAAGAAATTACTATCTTTGTAAAAGAAAATTTTGAAGTCAAAGCTGTTTTAAGTGCAGACGACTTAAATAAGAAATTTGAAAAAGCAAAAGAATATTTAGACCAAAATCAAGTTTTAAACGCCTGGAAATTATTATTAGCAGATAAATAAAATTAGAGAATCATGGAAGTAATTGGAAAAATCAAAGTCATTAATCCTATTCAAGAGGTTAGTGCATCATTTAAAAAAAGAGAATTAGTTGTTACTACAGAAGAACAATATCCTCAACATATATTAATTGAATTCACTCAGGCTAGAGTAGACGATCTAAACAGTTACCAAGTGGGAGAACCCGTAAAAGTTTCGATCAACTTAAGAGGAAGAGAATGGGTGAGCCCTCAAGGAGAAACGAGATATTTTAATTCTATACAAGGATGGAGAATTGAGCGAATGGCAACTGCTTCTTCTGGAACGAGTGCTTCTTCTGCACAAATGATGCCACCAATGCCTGCAGCAGATGCTTTTGAACCCGCAACTAACTTCAATGAAGAAGAACACGATGATCTACCCTTCTAAGATTTAGAAATAAGAATTTAGAAGTCAGAAATTTAATTTTTTCTGACTTTTTCTTTTTAACCTTCTAAATAAACAATCTATGTACTTTCTTTCAAAAGAATTATACTTCCCTCCTTCTACCCAAACTTCACCTGAAGGTATACTTGCCATTGGTGGTGATTTATCTCCAGAACGCTTATTATTAGCTTACCAAAACGGCATATTCCCATGGTTCAATGAGGATGAACCCATATTATGGTGGTGTCCAGAAGAGCGAATGGTGTTATTTTTTGAAGACCTAAAAATTTCCAAAAGCATGCGGAACATCATTAATCAAAAAAAATTTAACATCACCTTTAACACGGCTTTTCGTGAAGTGATTACCCATTGCAAAAAAGCATTCAGAAAAGGGCAAGAAGGTACATGGATAACTAACGAAATGGTAGAAGCCTACTGCAAATTAAACAATTTAGGTATAGCTAAAAGCGTAGAAGTTTGGCAAGACAATGAGTTAGTTGGTGGTTTATACGGTATAGATCTAGGACATGTTTTTTGTGGTGAGAGTATGTTTTCTTCTGTTTCAAATGCAAGTAAAGTAGCTTTCATCTATTTAGCTAAACAATTAGAATTTGCAGGCTATCGCTTATTGGACTGTCAAGTTTACAACGACCACTTAGCTAGTTTAGGCTGTGTTGAAATTGATCGTGAAGATTTTTTAACACTAATTAGAAATTAGTTATAATTTTTCATTTTCAATTCTATCTTGAAATTTAACATATAAATCTTCTACTTTTTTTCTGGCCCAAGGCGTTTTTCTTAAAAATGTTAAACTTGATTTTACAGAAGGATTACTTTTAAAACAATTGATTGGAATTAATTCAGCAAGCGTATCAAAACCAAAATAAACTACTAATTTTTCGAGTATATATTGAAGTGTTTTTCCGTGAAGTGGATCCATATTTTGATTCTTTTTAATTGTTTAATTACAGTATTGTTCTCGTCCAACAATCGGCTACATGGTCATTAACCATTCCTGTTGCTTGCATGTGAGCATATATTACAGTAGATCCAACAAATTTAAATCCGCGTTTTTTCAAATCCTTACTTATTTGATCAGACAAATCTGTTTTTGCAGGAACATCATGTAGTGTTTTCGGCTTATTATCAATAGGCTTACCTTCTACAAAGCCCCAAATATAACTAGAGAAAGAACCAAATTCTTCTTGTACTTTTATAAAAGCTTGTGCATTCGAAACTGTTGCTTTGATCTTTAATTTATTTCGAATTATTCCTGCATCTTCGCACAAAATCTGAATTTGCAAGTCGGTCATTTGGGCTACTTTTTTTACATCAAAATTCTGAAACGCTTTTTTAAAATTATCTCTTTTAGCTAAAACAGTATACCAACTCAACCCTGCTTGAAAAGTTTCAAGCAACAAAAATTCAAAAAGAGTTGCATCATCATATACGGGTTTTCCCCATTCATAATCATGATAATTACGATACAAATCATCTTTTTCGCACCAAGCGCATCTAACTTTACTCATTGTTATGGATATATTTTTCAATTAAATAATGCCCTAAATAGATTAAAGGCGTTAATAAAACAGCAATTACTAATTTGAAGGCATAACCTGTAAAGGAAAACTCAACATATTGAGAGGTAGTCCAAATCCCGGGTAAATAGAATGCAATTCCACCAACTACAAAAGAATCAATTAATTGAGAAAAAACCGTGGAACCTGTACTTCTTAACCACAACATTTTGTCTCCCGTTTTTTCTTTAAAGTAATTAAAAAAAGTAACATCTAAAAACTGTGCTACCAAAAAAGCTGTTATTGAACCAATAATAATTAAATTACTTTGACCAAAGACCTGCTTAAAAGCCTCATTTGAAACTGGACTTATTCCTTTAGCTTCAGGAATTTTCATGGCAAAAAATAAAATTATAAAACAGTAAGAAATCAATCCTGCCGTAATTAGACTCAATCTTTTCACCCCTTGTTTTCCGAAATATTCATTAATTAAATCTGTAACAATAAAAACAATAGGCCAAGGTAAAATCCCCATACTCAAAACAAATGGCCCCACTTGAATTAGTTTACCTCCTATCAATTCAGCGGTTACTGCATTTGTAATAAATATTCCAGCTAAAATAACATAAACAATTTCTTTCTTTGTTCGTAACATACTTTACTTAATCTTCTTCATAATATTCTGATTCATCGTTTATAGCTCCATTCCCTTGTTTCTTGACAAAATTAACTCGTAAATGATTAGAATTTAACGACTTATCAATTAACATCTTGCTATTTTCTTCTATTTCTTTATCTTCTAAAAACCGTTTAGACTCAAGCTTAGAAAAAGCTTTTAAATTTAGTCTATCTTTTTCTTTTACAAAGGCAATTCCTGAAATAGTTTCTGATTTTGAATTATATGAATCTTCTTCTATGTTTATATTCTTATAGAAAAAATAACAAACTTTTTTATCTTTAAATTCAAGTTCTCTTTTTCCTAAGAGAACTATCGAATCTTTTTTAGGTTTTATATCTTCATAATAATCAATAGCCGCTTTAACAATTGTATCTTGAGGATATTTATCTAAAAGATCAAATTGCTTATTGTGATATAACATTTGGAACGCAATATATTTTGTTTTTGGATCATTAATTAATAATGAGAGTTCCGTTTTATCTATTCTTCTATTTTTAGCTAATTCCTTGTTTACCAACGCTACGTTTAATTCACTTATTTTTAAATCTTTGGCTTTTTGGAACAAATGTCCCACTTCTTTATCTTTTTTAAAGACATACAAAATAGACAAATAATTATCTAAATCACTAATTGGCGCTTCGTCTTCATAATCATAATCATTTTCGTCTGAGGTTGCTTGCTTACTGTTCCAACTTACCAATCGTTTGTACTCTAATTTTGCATTAGTAATCAACATCTTTTTGTATGATTTAATCTTTTTAGCATGAACTTTTTCAGATTCCATAAGTGTTTTAACAAAACTTACAACTGGTTCATGATACTCTTTAATACTATAATACTCCAATACTTGTGGATATAAAATATGGGCGTTTTCTAAATCATTGATAAAGAGATTAAACAAACTTGAAATTTCATATTGATTATCAGAAATAGGTAAATCATAATCTAATAATTCTCCTATTTTTTTATAGGCTTCTTTAGATTTTTGATAGGTTAAAGCACGTAATATTGCAAATTGAATTTGAGTAGTTGTCGTTTCTTTTTTATATGCTTTCTCTAAGAAATAAAGGATTTCAGGCGATTGAATAGCTCCAATTTTTTCATAAATATTCCCCACTAATTCTTGCTCGTCTGATTTAAAGTCAAAATTTTCTAAAATAGCTTTCAACTTAGAAAAATCTTCTTTCTCAATACTTAAACGGTCGAATGATTTAATTGCAGAAATGCGTATGCTATCATGTTCGCTTTTTAAATCTTCCTCAAATAAAGAGAGTTTATTTTCAAAAACTGTCCTAGATGGCACCTCATCATCAACCTTAAATGAGGTGAAAACTTTCTCAATAAAAGGATCTTCATTTTTATAATTTTTATCTACCAATGTTTTAAGCATATAAGTTTCACCTTTTTTCAAAACTACTTTATACTTAATAGCTTGAGTTGATTTTGGCTTAGTAGCTAAAACTTCATAGACATAATAATCTTTATCTGCATCAGAAGCTATTTTTTCATTAATTAATTCCAATTTTTCTTTTGAAACCAGACCTAATGTTTTCTCCCATGTAGAAGAAGCATAATCTGTAGGATCAAATTTATTCTCTTTATCTTTCGTCTCCTCAATAATTTTTGGAGCACTATAGTTACTTGTTCCTGCAACTTCATCAATAGCGACCACTTCAACTTCTGAGACATCTCCCACTAATTCATCATATTTCTCAGATTCAAAATCAGTAGCTAAATTTTTTCTCAAATTAGCATACAATGAATCAATTGCTTTAAAACTTTCATATCTATGTGAACCAAAATATGATAATTCAACTACATTTTTATTTGGTGAGAAAAATTCGTAGGTTTTGTTTTTTGAATCAAAATAGTTTTTCTTTTTATCTTCATCACTAAATCTATCCTTCTGTTCAAATTTAAAATCTAAATACTCGTTTTCTTTTCTCGGCACTTCAACCTTAAAAAAAGCTTTTTCATCTCTATAGGTTTTATAAACAACATCATTCATATAAGATTGAAAACTAAATGAATCAAAAAAATGTTTCATTTTCGGTTTAGTTGCATTTCTAACTCCTAACAAATAATATTTATTACCTTTCAATAATGATTTCAAATATATTTCTTGATCGTCAATTTTAGCTGCTGAAACAAATTCATATTTGTTTACATCGAAATGTGTTTGAGTAGAATCTAAATTATGTTGATTATAATATTCATAATGCATTCGTTTTAATTCAAATTCAGAATCTTCAAGATTTGCATTGTCTAACAAAGATTTTTCAATTACAAAATAAGTAGCTTTTTCTTGTTCGTCATATGCATAAATCTCCACATCAGTAAGTTGTTTATTCTGCTTTTTATTTCCAGTGACAACATTATATGAAGGAACCTTTACTTGAAAACCTCCTTTGAATGGTTCAATAGTCTCCCAATCTTGTCTGTATGATTTTAGCTTAATATTAGCATAAATTTCCTCTTCAAATTGACGCACATAATCTCCTTCACCTCCCATTATTATAGCAATAATTTCTAAAGGTGTAACGTAGTATCTATAATGTTGAGCCTTGCTCGTCTTAGTTTTACTTTTAATATCATAAACCAAATAATTTTTTTCATTATATACTTTCTTTTCAAGAATATCACCTGGAATATTTTCAAAAAACAGACTGTCTAAAGTTTTTGGATTGAAAAACTGATCCTTTTTAGCTACATAATCTTTAAGTAACAACCGTTTGACATTAATGAAACCTCCATTGGCTAAATCTGGAGATTCTAAATTTTCTCCATTTTCCAGAACTAAAGGAAAAAGAGGTAATGAAATCATACCATCAGCAGAAGATTTCACTTGCAAATTAGGCTTTACGAAGTAATCTTCTATTTGTTTTTTTAATTTTTTCCCTTTTTCTGTATATTCGCTAATAATAGGTTTTACTGTATACCCTTTACTTCTTAACAATTCAATTATTCCATTTTTACCTGGTAAGTGTGCTGCTCCAACCGCACTAAACAAACTACCCGATTTCATAATTGAATCCATACTTTTTACCATAATTTTATTTCGATCATACAACATGGCCCTTAAATATGACTTTGGTGATGTTAAACTATTCAATGTATCAATTAAATCTAAATCTTTTTCACGATATGCACTCGTAATTACCTCAGTGTAAGCACGCTTTTTTAATAATTTAAGCAATAATTGTTTGTTTTTTTCAACCTCTTTCACATCCATTTCTGCTTCTGCTTTCATGATATTGAATGTGGTTTTTTTTACATCTTCTAAGCCAACTGTTTTCTTACCATATTTTTTACCTGTTCTGTAAATAAACATATCTAGATAGGTATCCTCTTGAAACTCCTGATTGGCATCATTGGTTCTAGACAACAAACTAATTAAATTGTAATTTGTACTTTTAAAAAGAGGGTATAAATTTTCCTTCTTGATAGGTTGAGCATAGAATCGAGAGTAAAAAGGCCCATATTGGTATATTCCTTGATAAAAACTAAATAAATCATATAATTCAGTCCATGTATTCGGTTCACTTTCATTAGCAACAACATCAGCAGCCATTAATTTTTCAAAGAAAGCATCTGATAAATGATAAGACACTTTTTCACTTACGTGCATTGTCCCATACATATATGATTTTTTCAACAAACCATTCCCTGAAATTTCCCAGAATAAACTTTGATATTTTTTTTCTTGCGCAAAAGAAGATAATGTCACAAATGACAACAAAAGTAAAATCCTTTTCAAAACTATTTTTTTTGGTTAAAGTACCAAATATAAGTATTTGAAAAGGATTTCTTAATGAAGTATTTAAAATATTTTTAGGCTATTTCCATTTCAAAGATTCTATTATATGCTTCATATCATTTTTAATGTAATCGGCAGCAGGAAGAATAGAGTCAAAATTAGGCTTCGCATAAAAATACATACTTCCCACTAGGAAATTTCGAGTACTATCTGTAGCATAAAACTGAGCATTTGTTGCCGCATTTCCTCCAACTTGATAAAACATCCCAAACACTTTATGCCTAAGATTCACATAAGGCTGCTCTGCAATATCATTAGCTTTTATAACATGCTCATAGGTTAATTTTTGTGCGTCAATTAATAATTTCTCTAAATCGCCATTCACTTTTTTATAAGTTAAATAAACAGTTGCTTTCATTTTTGGGTAATGTAACTCTAATCCACAATCAGCATTTTGTTTTATTCTAACTACCGTATTTTTGTCAAATGTAAATGGACAGTCAGAAACAAACATTTCATATTTAGCTGAATTATATTCTAGTCTCAATTGCCCTTTAGGTTTAGGTTTTACATCTTCACCACAAGAAACCAACACCCATATAGCAAAAAAAAGAGCACAATATTTTTTCATTTTGATTGATTTAAATTAAAAGCAAGCAAATGTACTAAAAAGGATTAGTATTCATAAAAAAAGAGAACAGTCGTTTTTCAACTATTCTCTTTTATCAATATATAAAATACATACAATTATTCGTTCCCCAAATCTTCAAAACTTACACCATTTGAAGGAGTTGGAGTAGAGGCCTTTGATAATTCCGTTTCTTTTTTAGTATTTAGGAATGTAAACTCTGTAACTTGAATTTCGGTAGTATATTTAGTAGTACCGTCTTCTGCTTGCCATTGGCGAGACTTAATTCTACCTTCTATATAAATTTTATCCCCCTTAGACAGGTATTTTTCACACAACTCAGCTGCTTTATTTCTTACAACTATATTGTGCCATTCTGTAGAAGTAATTTTCTCACCAGTAGATTTATTAATATATACTTCGTTAGTAGCTAAAGGAAATCTTCCTATACAATTTGTTGCATCAAAATAATGCATTTTAACCTCGTCACCTAAATGTCCTATTAGAATAACCTTGTTTAACGTTCCGTTCATGGCTTGTACTTTTTATCAAATTTACAGAAAAATTAAGTATTACACAATCTTTTCCATAAAATTATGTAAAACTATCGGAAAAGGGAATTTTTTCAACTCCTCTTTTCCAACAGCTTGTGGAATTTTCATATTCAATCGAACTCTAAAAAACTGAACCCATAAATTTTGATGTGATAATTTATGCTGAACTTTTAAATGATCATAGTGAATAAATTCAAGGATTGACACACCTTCATATCTCTCCTTTATTTTCTCAATGATGTAATCCTCATCCACTTCATTACCCGTTTCATAAAGTTCTAATTCATACAATTGCTGCCAAATATCTTTCTCTTTACGTTGTGATAACACAATATTACCAATAACATCTTCAACTAAAACATAGTTAAAAAAACGATTTTTTGTTTTAATTATCTTCGTTTTGACAGGCAACTCCTGAACCCGTTTTTGTTTTACAGCCTCGCAAGAAACTTGAAAAACACAAACATTACACTGTGGATTTTTTGGCACACACTGAAGCGCTCCAAATTCCATAATAGCTTGATTAAAGATTGAAGCGAGTTTAGGATTCATCAAACTATGAGCTAAATTTTGAAAATATGTTTTTGTAGTATTTTTTGAAATATCAAGATCAATTCCAAAAACTCTTGCCAACACCCTAAAAACATTACCATCAACAACTGCAACAGCTTCATTAGAAGCAAAAGAAGCAATTGCTGCCGCAGTGTAAGGACCAATTCCTTTCAATTGGAGCAATTTGTCATAAGAAACAGGGAAAACACCATTACATTCCTTCACCACTTGCTGTGCAGTCGCATGCAAATTTCTTGCTCTAGAATAATAACCTAACCCCTGCCAAAGCTTTAAAACGGCCTGTTCATCTGCCTGTGAAAGTTCAAAAACCGTTGGGAAATTAGAAACAAAAGCTTCATAATAAGGCAATCCTTGATTCACTCTTGTTTGTTGTAAAATAATTTCCGAAAGCCATATTTTATAGGGATCACAAGTGTTTCGCCAAGGTAAATCCCTTTTATTTTGGTTGTACCAATTGATTAGTTTTATTGAAAAATCCATATTGAAAAATCGATTTGCAAAAATAATTCTTTTATGTAGTTAAATTTTAATCCATTATGCTTGAATTTATGTTTTTTTAATTTGTATATTTGCACTCTCAAAAAAAATACACATAAAAATTAATACGAAGAAAAATGACGAAAGCAGACATCGTAGCGAAAATTTCTGAGAAATTAGGACTTGAAAAAGGAGACGTTCAAGCAACAGTAGAATCGTTCATGGAAGAAGTAAAAAATTCATTAGAAAGTGGTGACAACGTTTACTTAAGAGGTTTTGGAAGCTTCATCATTAAAACGAGAGCGGAAAAAACAGGAAGAAACATCTCTAAAAACACGACTATTAAAATTCCAGCTCACAATATACCTGCTTTTAAACCAGCTAAAGTATTTGTAGAAAGCGTAAAAGAAAAAACTGAAGTAACAGTATAACATTATTTATTAATTAAAAACTACACATTATGCCAAGTGGTAAAAAAAGAAAAAGACATAAGGTAGCGACGCACAAACGTAAAAAAAGAGCAAGAGCTAACCGCCATAAAAAGAAAAAGTAGTTTAAAACTACTTTTCTTTTTTTAAAAGAAATTCGTTCATTGAAAATCCTACTTAACTTAAGTAGTTCGGGTAAAATGCCTGTAAAATGTTTAATCCATCTGTAAAATAAATCTAGAACACCAACTTCAAACATATAAATAACAACGATTTATAATATTGTTGATTGAAGTTCTATATTTTCTATACAGATAAAAATATACTGCATGAACAAAGAATTAATCATTAGATCCAATTCAGATGCTGTAGATTTTGCCTTATTAAAAGATGGAAAACTAATTGAACTACATCAGGAAAAAGAAAAACTGGAAGGCAGCTCACAGTTTCAAGTTGGCGATATTTTTATTGCTAAAATAAGAAAACCAGTTGCTGGTCTGAATGCAGCATTTGTAAATTTAGGACATGACAAAGATGCCTTTTTACATTATCATGATTTAGGTCCCAATTTAGCTTCACTGATGAAGTTTATCAAACTTGTAAGCGCAGGTAAAACAAAAGATTATTCACTCAAAAATTTTCCTTTTGAACCTGAAATTGATAAAAACGGCGCCATTATGGATGTGTTGAGCGCTAACCAGTCAGTTTTAGTTCAGATAGTTAAAGAACCCATATCAACTAAAGGACCTAGAATTAGTTCTGAAATTTCCTTAGCGGGAAGATATGTTGTTTTAGTCCCTTTTTCTGATCGTGTATCGATTTCTCAAAAGATCAACGACAGAGGTGAAAAAGACCGATTAAAGAAAATGGTTCAAACCATCAAGCCAAAAGGATTTGGAGTTATTGTAAGAACAGTAGCCGAAGGCAGAAAAGTAGCTGAAATTGAAAAAGATTTAGAAAACTTATTAGACCGTTGGTCTAGTATGTGCAAAAGATTACAAACAGCACACCATCCTTCTAAAGTATTAGGAGAATTAACCAAAGCATCTTCCATTTTAAGAGATGTTTTTAACGATTCATTTACTAGTATTCAAGTTGACGATGAAGATTTGTTTTTACAAACGAAGGAGTATTTGCAAGAGATAGCTCCGGATAAAGTGTCTATCGTAAAACACTATCAGTCGAGAGAATTGCCTCTTTTCGAGAAATACCATATTGAAAGACAAATTAAAACCTCTTTTGGAAAAACGGTTTCAATGAGTAAAGGTGCTTATTTGATAATTGAACACACAGAAGCATTACACGTTATCGATGTAAACTCTGGCAATAGATCAAACAAAGCCTTAAGCCAAGAAGATACCGCACTAGAAGTTAACTTAATTGCTGCAGCAGAAATTGCTAGACAGCTACGATTAAGAGACATGGGAGGAATTATTGTAGTAGATTTTATTGACATGCAAAATCCAGACAATAGAAAAGTCTTATATGATTTTTTAAGAGAAGAAATGAGTGACGATAAGGCCAAACACAAAATCTTGCCTCCTAGTAAATTTGGATTAGTTCAAATTACTAGACAAAGAGTTAGACCAGAAGTTTTGATTAATACAAAAGAAGAAAACCCTACAGAAAACGGGGAAATTGACGCTCCAATATTAATCATTGACAAAATAACGTCTAAACTAGAAAGCATTATTAAAGACCATAAAAAGGTTGTCCTCAACACACACCCTTTTGTGGCAGCATACCTTACTAAAGGTTTTCCATCCTTACGTTCGAAATGGTTTTTCGAGCATAAGAAATGGGTGAAAAT